>NZ_JAKUGD010000014.1:0-102234 GCF_022663775.1 Bacillus cereus group sp. BfR-BA-01350 | reverse complement strand
CAACTGGTTGTTCTTCTGCGATCGGTGCTTCTTCTACAACTGATTGTTCTTCTACAACTGATTGTTCTTCTACGACCGGTGCTTCTTCTGCAACTGGCTGTTCTTCTGCAATCGGTGCTTCCTCTGCAATCGGTGCTTCCTCTGCAACTGGTTGTTCTTCTGCAATCGGTGCTTCTTCTACAACTGATTGTTCTTCTACGACCGGTGCTTCCTCTACAACTCGTTGTTCTTCTGCAATTAAAATATCCGCAAAGCTTTGAACATCTTTTTTCGTTTGTTCATCAGCCTCAGCAACATGTATGCATTCATTCTTTTGTTCAATTGCTTTATTTAACACCATTTCTTGTTGCATTTCCTCAAGTGCTACAGGTTCGGCTTCTTCTGGTGCTTCTGTTTCTGCAATTACTTCCACTTCTTCTGATTCTTCCGCTTCCGCAATTACTTCCACTTCTTCTGATTCTTCCGCTTCCGCAATTACTTCCACTTCTTCTGGTTCTTCCGCTTCTGCAATTACTTCCACTTCTTCTGACTCTTCTGCTTCCGCAATTACTTCTACTTCTTCTGACTCTTCTGTTTCTGCAATTACTTCTACTTTTTCTGACTCTTCCGCTTCTGCAATTACTTCCACTTCTTCTGGTTCTTCCGCTTCTGCAATTACTTCCACTTCTTCTGGTATTTCTACAACAATTGTTTCTGCAAGTTTTTCTTCTGCTTTGACAATCACTGATTCTTCTGGTGCTTGTTTTTCTACTTCAATAGTAGGTTGTTCTATTTGTGTACTACGTTTAATTTCTTCTGATAATATCGTATCCTCGTGCTCTACTTTAGAATCTACTAATTCCTCTTGTAGAATGTTTTTGTCCACTACATCACTTTCTTGCTTCGCACCTTCCATGCGCTCAGCAATTGTTTCATGAAGTAATTCAGCCGCTGGAACTTCCTGCGGTGCACTCATTTCTTGAACCACTTCTTTTTCTTCTACTATAGGCTCTTGGCGTTCGATTTCATAACCGTTTTTCTCTAGCCATTGATCGACAACTGACTTTTCTTCCTTTTTACTCTCTTCATATTGTCGCTCTCCTTGCTCGTTAGCAGCTCTATGACTAGAAGAAGTCGGTGCTTGTCCTTCTGAGAAATCAGATAATGTATATCCTTTTTTCTCTAACCATGCATCAACGACTGATTTGCCCTCTACAGATATTTCAAGGTCTTCTCTTTCCTTTACTTCCTCCTGCTTTTCTTCCTTTTTCTCTACTGAAGGACGATTATATCCGTAAATTGGCGAAATCATTTCTGTTGGACGAAATGGTCTACGGTTACTTTCTTGCGCTGGTGTAGATGCTTTCTTTACGACAGGTTCTCGCTCCGGTTCATATTGCATTTCCGGTTCTTCATATGTAGAAACTACCTTCTCCACATACTGTCGTCTGCTTCTTTCCACTTTGATTCCTCTTTGAATAGGCTCTTTTTCATATGTTACAGCTTGAACAGGTTGTTCTTCAAAATGCCCTGTTTCTATAACATCCTCTTCATCAAACCCATTATCCGGTACTAATGGAAAACGGCATTTACCTGCATTCCTACTTGCCATTTGTGCTTCTCTTGCTTCAGTGTAGTGGTTTACACGAGGAATTTTCGGCTGACTTTCAACTTGCTTTGGTACTTCTTTATTCATCGCTGTTTGTTCTTCCTCTTTGTTAAACAGCTTTTTCATCCAATCTAACATGCTTACCACTCTTTCTACTAAATAGTAACATCCTTTATTGTATCAGCATTCGGCAAAAAGTGCAGGTAAAATTAAGCATGTCATATTTATCCATAATATTCTAATTTACGATTGTTTTCATATAGAAAAACGCACCCTTACATGTAAGACTGCGTTTAAGCTTTACCCTTCCAATATTCATCTACACTATCCGTTACACTTTGCACCAATCTCAAAGTTTTTTATAATTATTTTATAATTGTTTTATAATTGTTTTATAATCTCATCTATATTTCCAATATGAACGGGTTGCCACACTTCTGTACCACGCTCTGCCGTATACACTGGATACGCATCATCATCGATATTCACGAAAACTGGGTCTCCCATATCTGTTTCATATCCAATAACAATCCATTCATCTTTCCATTTTCCGTGTTCTTCACTTATTAATGAATTTTTATGTTTATCATATCGATAACCAATTTGTCCTTTTTCTAATTCATTTTGACTAAACAAATATATCTCATAAGTACCTAACTCGATATCTTGCTGTTTTGAAGTTTCAATTCGTTTCAGAAGTTCTGCGATTTTTGGTTGTTGTTTCATAAGTCTATCCCCTTCTATTTTTCTAAATTTTAACTAGATTATTTATAAAATACAATATAGATTTTGTGAAAAAAGGTGACATCCTTATGAATATGAATGGTTTTCTGAATATATCTATCACAACTCGCAATATATCAACGATTTTTCAAATATATCTATCGTAACTCGCAATATATCAACGATTTTTCAAATATATCTATCGTAACTCGCAATATATCAACGATTCGACAATGAATATCGACTTACCGACGAAAGATGACAAAACGAAAAGAGAGGCTGCCCAAAAGGACACCCTCTCTTTTCTTATATCAATTAAAATTTAAACTCTTGTCCAACTTCAAAGCTATCTTCTAATACAAGAATACCTTTTTCTTGTGGAGCATCTGGAAGCTCTAATTCACGTGCTGAACAAATCATTCCAGCAGAAGGAACTCCGCGAAGCTCAGCTGGCTTGATTAACATACCGCTTGGCATTACAGCGCCGATTTTTGCAACGACAACTTTTTGTCCTGCATCAACGTTTGGTGCGCCACATACAATTTGTAATGTTTCTGTACCGATTTCTACTTTACAGATGTTTAGCTTATCGGCATTTGGGTGTTTCTCTTTTTCAGCTACATAGCCTACAACAAATTTCGGAGAAAGATCTGCTTCTACTGTTTCTTCAAAGCCGTTCTTCGCTAAAATTTCGTTAATTTTTTCTACAAGTTCTTTCGTTAATGTAAGGTTACCTGTTTCTTTTACTTCTAAGTAAGAAGATGCATTAAAGATGTTGAATCCTGCTGTTTCGTTGCTTTCACGGTCATATACGCGTGCAACATCTCCTTTGCGATCAAAAGTACGGTTCTCTAAAGTAATATCTTGTAAGGCAACAATTAGAGTGTCACCAATTCCTTCAAGGTTGTAAAAAACGTTCACTTCGTTCATCCTTTCTCTTTTCCATCTGTCTTCTTCCGATTCTTCGCTAAAATAAAGATTGGTTCAAAGTCCCCATCTTCATATACGAATGAAAGTGATGTAATCGGAACATGCCCTTCGGCAAAAAATTTCATTGTCATTTGTGCAATAATATCATAACCGATTTCGTTGACGATATCAGCAATAATTAATACATCTTGGTGAGGAACAGCAACAACCATGTCACCAGAAATCTTTTCACGCATCGATTGTAGTAACGATTCGTTTAAAATACGAGTGGCATCATACCCATCATTTGTGTTTAAAAAGTAGAATGTATTACCTGCTACTGTGTCTTGTTTAAATTCATAACCTAATGAGCGAGCGTTGAATAATGCCATTTCACGTACTTGTTGCTCTGTAAGCCCTAATTTTTGTAATAAACGCTCGTCAATGAGACGATATGTTTTATTCGAATCTAGCGCATAGTAAATACGTGTTTCCGCCGTATGATCCGTCATAATAAACGGATTTCCTTCTTCTGCTTGTTTCGGGAAAGAAGTAGAGCGAATAACAGGTAAAATTTTTGCCGCGCTATTTTCTTCCTTATGCATCGCAATTAACGCTTCTTGTACGTAATAGGCAACCTCTTCAATCGCTTTTTCTTTATTCACTTCCCATTTTGCTACAACTCCTGGAAGCGATACGTTAATACCTTTTTTTGAGTCTTTCTGTTCTATACGTAGAACTTCTTTCTCACTATCATACTGAAAGTCCCATTCCGGGCGAGATAATCTCTTCATTAACTCGTCTTTCATCTTTTTACTTGTCATCTTCATCTCTTTTTCCTCCCTTCCAAAAAAATAACCTCCCCCGCGAAGGTAGAGGTTGTTTTACAATTCAATTGGCAAATTGCCTTATTTTAAACCTTCAATGAACTCTTCGATTTGTTCTTGTGTTTTACGATCTTTGTTTACATAGCGACCTGTTTCTTCACCTTTATTGTACGCTACAAAGCTCGGAATGCCAAATACGTCTAATTTTACGCATAGATCAATAAACTCATCACGATCTACATAGTAAAATGAGAAATCACTATATTTCTCTTCTACTTCCGGCATAAATGGATCTACGAAGCGGCAGTCTGGACACCATTCTGCTGAGAACATAAAGACTACATTCTCTTCATTTTTTAACTCTTGGAATTGCTCCATGCTTTCTAATGATTTCATCTATATTTCCTCCTCTAACGAGTGCATTTTTTCATGTTATAATCTTTCTTTTATACTACCATACATCGCGCACGGTGCAAGGTTTATGCTTGCTTTTCATCATACTTATATTGCCCAACAAGTAACTTAACAACGTGTACAAATAATTCCGTACGGTCCACATAATCATCCGTAAAAATACCGATAGCACCTTCATGACTACGAATATCTTTTCTCTGTACAAACTCTTCCATCACTTCACTTAACTCCTTGCCCTCTTCAAGAGGTGCTAAAAAATCATCCGGTAACGTAATACGTGCCCCGCCGGCAACAAATATTTTACCATCACTTGTTGCTAGCGCGCCCCAGTTACACATAAATAAACCGTACTCCGTTTTCATCACGCCGCCTTCTAGTCCAATACCAATTTGAGCTTCTCCTTCCTCTAACGCTCGCTTCGCTCTATTAATCGCTCCTTGCATCGTCTCTTCATCTGAAAACGGTTGTGCTGCTACTCCTGAAGGAACAGAAAGAGATGTAATTGTAGCATCTTTCCAAACCTTCTCCACAGCTCCAACCTTCGTTTTATTCTTTGATCCAACTACTACTTTCATTTCGTTCACCTCTATAAAAATTTATCATCTTACTTTAATCAAGTTATTCTTTATACATGGGAGCACCGCCACCATGACCAATTACTCGATTACCTCTTCACTCTAAAAAGAAGAGGTGATCGAGTAACATTGCGGACCTCTACACAAAAACAGCCTACCTCTCTCTTCATACTCGGGATCTTAATACATCATTCGAACACTAATTAGGCACTAACCGCTACCATACATCGTTCGAGCATCTATTCAACCTAAAAAAAGAAGGGTTTTTCGCCCTTCCTCCTTACGCGTTATTTTTAATTGTCTCTAACGTCGTTTTATCCGTTGCTCTTACAAGCTTCGTAATTAACTCTTTTGCTGCCGCATAGTCATCAACATGTAAAATAGAAGCATGTGTATGAATGTAACGTGCGCAAACACCAATCACTGCTGATGGGATACCTGAGTTACTTGTATGTACACGGCCCGCATCTGTACCACCTTGCGAAATAAAGTATTGGTACGGAATGTTATGTGTTTCTGCTGTATCTAAAATGAATTCGCGCATTCCTCTATGCGTTACCATCGTACGGTCATAAATACGAAGAAGAGCACCTTTTCCTAATTGACCGAACTGTGTTTTATCACCAGATGCGTCGTTGGCTGGACTTGCATCAAGCGCATAGAAAATATCTGGTTGAATCATATTTGCAGCAGTTTGAGCACCGCGAAGACCAACTTCTTCTTGTACAGTCGCACCAGAGTACAATGTGTTTGGTAATGTTTCGTCTTTTAATTCTTTTAGTAATTCGATTGCAAGGCCACATCCATAACGGTTGTCCCAAGCTTTCGCCATAATTTTCTTTTCGTTTGCCATCGGCGTAAACGGGCAGATTGGCACGATTTGTTGTCCTGGTTTTACACCAATCTCAATCGCATCTTCATAGCTATCTGCGCCTATATCAATTAACATATTTTTTATATCCATCGGTTTTGCACGTTGCGCGTCACTTAATAAATGAGGAGGAATAGAACCAACAACCCCAATAACAGGACCATTCTTCGTCATAACTTGAACGCGCTGAGCTAATAGTACTTGGCTCCACCAGCCGCCTAACGGTTGAAAACGAAGCATTCCGTTTTTCGTAATTTGTGTAATCATGAAACCTACTTCATCCATATGACCTGCTACAAGAACACGCGGGCCAGTTTCGTCCCCTTTTTTCAGCCCAAATACGCTACCTAAACCGTCTTGTACAATTTCATCTGCATATTTGCTTAATTCTTGCTTCATAAAACGGCGTACATCATGTTCGAAACCTGATGCACCTTGTAATTCTGTTAACGTACGAAATAATTGTAATGTCTCTTTATTCACGAAGTCCCCTTCTTTCAAACCTTAGTAGAATACCTCTTTTATTGTAACGAAATTTTCGAAATGTTTCTAGTTTCTTCTTTTTTAGCTGTATTTGCTTTATAATTATTATCGGTACACTATTTTTATTTTATAGAATTGAGGTGAATATATGAGCTGGAAAGGTTTAGTAGCAGGTCTTGGCGTTGGGTTCGCAGCTGGTTATTTCGTTGCAAACAAAGTACAAGAACAATCCCATATTTCTTCAGAAAAAGCATTGAAAATGGTGAAACAAGCATTAAGTCATAAAGGTGAAATTACTGGCTCTTGGGTACATATGGTTCCAGAGACATTTGAAAAATATGATGTCGCGTATGAAGTGTATCGCGGCGGTCTTACAACGATGTTAAATGATATACAAGAACGATTTGAATTTTTAGTTGATGCTAAAACAGGTACTGTTTTAGAGGTTATAGCAGCATAAACAGGAGGGTTCCCATTAGGTGAACCTCTTATTTTTTAATTGCAGATAGTGATTGAAATTATATCGGCGTTTTTTCGAATATATCGGCGCAACTCCGTTTATATCGGCGATTTCCCAATTATATCGACTTGCAGACAAAAGCCGACAATAAAAAAGAGATCGCTCCAGCAAATATTCTGGAACAACCTCCTATTTTTATGCTTCTATACTCGTTTTTCTCTCTATCTTTTCTACAATATGCCCTTCTTCATTCCACTTTACTGCACGATAATACGCGTCATGATAAAACGTAAACCAAGCATCCTTTTCAGCTCCATACTTCATCCACTTTTGCTTATTTTCAATTGATGTCATCGGATAATCATCATAAGCCATTACCCATAATACATTTTGATGGGCGTGCGTCGGCAATAGGTCTGCTAAATGCAGCATCGTTTCCCCTTTGCTTTCCAAAGCAATAACTGCATGTCCATTACTATGTCCGCCTGTATGCGCCATTTTTATTTCATCCGTAATTTCTATTTCTTGCTGAAACGTAACAACTTGATCTACAATCGGCTCCCAATTTTCCTTCCAATATGTATTACGGGATCTAATATTTGGATTCCTCATTTCATTCCACTCTGTTTCACTTACGTAAACTTTCGCATTTGGAAAAGTTGGTACAAGTTGATCATCTTCCCATTTCGTTAAACCAGATGCATGATCAAAGTGAAGGTGCGTCATTAAAACGTAATGAATATCTTCAGGCTTTAGTCCCAGCTTTTCTAAAGAATTCTCAACTGACGACTCTTCCGTTACACCTTGATTCCGCTTCATCTTTTCATTCAATTTACCATTTCCTATACCAGAATCAATGAGCATGTTGCCATCTTTCGTTTGTAAAAGTAACGGATCTGTTCGTAAATAAATATGATTTGTATCATTATGTTTATATTTACGTGACCAAAGTACTTTCGGTACAACGCCAAACATTGCTCCTCCATCTAAATGTGTGTTCCCACCTTTTAGCCACGTCACTTTTATATCTCCAATTTGTAACTGTTCCATTTTTCATCCCCCTTTTCTTACAATACTAACATAAAATTCTGATTATTTTAGACACAAAAAACCTATGCATTACTGCATAGGCTCTGTACGATATTTTGCTTCTACTCGGTAAATGCGATGACCTTTACTAGAGAATTTCTCTTCGTACTCAGTCATAATGTTACCTTCAAAGTCGCTGTTATGAAGATCTAAGCTTAAGTAAGTTAGTAACATACCATACTCAGCCATACTCATAAGAGAATATTCAAATAAACCTTGGTTATCTGTTTTGAAATGAATTTCTCCGCCTTCTACTAACACTTCTTCATAATTGCGTAAAAACGTTTTATACGTTAAACGACGCTTCGTATGACGTTTCTTTGGCCATGGATCTGAGAAGTTTAAATACACGCGATCAATCTCACCTTTTGCAAAGAAAACTGTTAAATCTTCAGCATCTTTATTAATTAACTTTAAGTTCGGTAATTCTTCTTCAATTAATTTATCAAGTGCATCTACAACAACACTTGTGAATTTTTCAATTCCAATATAATTAATATGTGGATTCGCTTTTGCCATATCATACATAAAGCGGCCACGACCTGTACCTACTTCGATGTGAATGGGTTGCTCATTTCCAAATACTTCTTTCCAGTTACCAGCGCGCTCCTCTGGGTTTCCGATTACGATATGTGAATACTCATTAATTCGATCCATTGCATATGGTTTATGTCTTAAACGCATAGATGTTTCCCTCTCTTTACATAGCTATTTTAAAGGAATAATTCCTTCTTTCTGTTTTTAATCAATCTACCAAACAAAAAACCAAGTACGTACGAGCACTCGGTCCGTTTCTTTCAAGTATAAGATGTACCATTTTGATAAAAACTACATACAGCATTAAACATTCCATGACGAAACAGCTTTTTCTCTTACTTTTCTAAGAAGAGAAAAACAATCGAAAGGATGATCCGTTCATGCCAATTAATCAACAACATCAATTAGAAGTGCTGAAAGATATTTTAGTCAATCACCAAAGTGATTGTTGCGGGACAGTTTCTGAATGCGAGCAATTAGAGCGTCTCATTCAATCGTTACTCGCAAACGATAATATAAGTAGTGACGCTAAAGCAATGCTAAACGATGTATATTCTTATAGTCAATCGGGTAAATCTTCCTCTAATTTGGACAACCACATTTCCAATAATCAAGAACAACTTACTCAGTGGATTGCTGGAATGGACAATTTTTCTTAAGTATTACTCTGAAGCAAGTAGTTGCTGTAAATATTGATGCCAATATTCAGCTTCTGCTTGCTGCTTTTTTGTTGTATGCCATTGAATAGACAAAATCGTTTGTGCTATCACATACCATCTCATACGTTTAAGCAGCGATTCATCCATTTCAATATCATAATAACCGAGCCACTCACTCCATTCTTGGCGCGGAATGTACCAATATAATAACATACCGAGGTCTAAAGCTGGGTCAGCAATTACAGCTCCATCCCAATCAATTAAAAACAACTCATCTTCATCCGACAATAGCCAATTGTTATGGTTTACATCACAATGGCATACAACGAATTCGTTGTATTCAATATCTTTTAATGAATCCATTAAATATTGAAGACCTTGCTGAATTGTTTCCTCATCCCTTATATCTCCTCTTAAAACAAGTTGCAGTTGTTGTAATAACTCTTGTGCGTGAAGCGGCTGCTTCCCAAGTCTCTGAATCATCTGCACAAGTGCTTTAGAGGAGTGTATTTTCTTCAAAAGTTTCGCAACACGTTCTAGTTTCATATCCTCTGGCTCTAACTTCTGTCCCGGAAGCCATTTTTGAGCAGAAATTACATCACCGTTCGTTACCCTTCTTGTCCAAAGTAATTTTGGAACAATTCCTTCTGCTGACAATACCGCTAAAAAGGGCGATGTATTCCGCTTTAAAAATAACTTCTGTTGTCCGTTTTGCGCAATATATGCATCGCCCGTTACTCCACCAGCCGGTACAAGACTCCACTCTTTTCCTAATAATTGTTCCAACCATTCCATATTCATTACCCGTTAACAAATCCTTATCTTTTATAGTTATGAAAAGAAAAACCGCAACATTTCTACACATGTTGTGGATTCATATATATTTTACTGTAAATGAAAAGAAAATTTGGCATAAGCCAAAAACTCTCTATTTTATTTTACAAAACCAGCCATAGAATGACAACTTATCAAAATCGTCACCTTTGTCAATTCTACATTTATTACATTCTCACCGTCAAGTAGCGATTTGTCACATTATCGTCAATATATACGTGCTAATTGGAGAGAGCCTAAGTTCCTTTCCTCTAAATGAAGAAATTGGCTCTATTTTCGCTTGCTTTTCGTTTACTAACACATGCCACGTTTCTTCTTTCGGAAGTTGCACCGTTTTCGCTTCTAAACTGCTATTAAATAAAACGACAATCTCTTTCCACGGTCCAAACGATTCTACGTGCTTTAAGTGATATGCAAGTACTTCTGGAGATGTTTGCAAAAAAGTCATGTGCTTTTTTATTAGGTCTGCGTTTTGTAATCGGAATGCTCCGTGCTCTTTACGAATCGCAATTAAACCTTTTATATAGTTAACGGTCTCTATTTCTTTCTCTTTTCGATCCCAATCTAATTGATTAATTTCATCATTTGCATTATAACTATTTTCATTCCCTTGCTTTGTACGATAAAACTCTTGCCCCGCATGTAAGAAAGGGATGCCTTGCGACAGAATCACCATTGCAGTTGCTAGCACGTGACGTTTTTTCAAAATCTCTTCCGACTCTTCATTACTGCGCATTAGTTTATCCCACATCGTCATATTGTCATGACATTCTACATAGTTAATGCTTTGCACAGGCTCTAGAAACAAACCTGTTTCTTTCATACTCAAAAGGCTTCCTGATACTATATACTGCAAATGATTACGGTCTACATGCCCACCAAATGCAAAACCACGTTTATTTATATGAAAGGTACTTCCCTTTATCCCATCACGAAATTGATCATTAAATTGCGCAATATGCGGCATTTTGTTTGCATTATTTAACGTTGCTTTTTCCTCTAGAGGAAGTGGTGTTTGCAGATCCCACCCTTCTCCTAATAGCAATGCATCTCGCTTTATGTTTCGCACTTCTTTTTCTATTATATTTATTGTATCGACATCTAAAATCCCCATTAAGTCGAACCGGAATCCATCAACATTGTATTCCGTAAGCCAATATAAAATAGACTCTACAATGAATTTCCTCATCATTTTCCGTTCAGATGCTATATCATTTCCGACTCCCGTCCCATTAGAAGGCATACCATTCTCACCATGACGAAAATAATATCCTGGGACAAGCTTTTCAAATGATGATAGCTCTCTTTCATACACATGATTATATACAACATCTATAATCACCCTAATGCCGTGTTCATGAAATGTTTCAATCAGTTGCTTACACTCTACGATCCTGTTATACGGGTCAGATGGGTTTGTAGCATAAAACCCCGTTGGTGCGTTGTAATATAATGGATTGTACCCCCAATTATATGCAGAGGAAGGGTTTGCCTCATCTACACCACCGAAACAATATAAAGGCAATAATTCAACATGTGTAACACCTAAATCTTTTATATGAGACAAACCTGTTAACGTCCCATTTTGTCCTTTTGTTCCTTCTTCCATTAGCCCTTTATATGTTCCTTTTTTACTCACTCCACTGCCCTCATGAATAGTAGCATCACGAATATGCAGTTCATACAATATAGCATCTGTCATTGCTTGTAATGGTGGTAATTGCCCTTGCTTTGTAACATTTGTTTTTTCCAAATCAATAACAACGCCGTACTTCCCATTTACAGTCACTGACTTTGCGTAAGGATCCACAGCTTCATTCCATATTAAATTAATACAAACAAGAAATGTATACTTTTCCCCGGCTAAATCGCCTTGTAATGTATGAGCCCATACCCCATTTTCTTCTCTGTGCATTTCGTGATCGGTATATTCTTTATCACTTTTATAAATTCTTACTTTCGCAAGCCTCGCAGTTGGAGCCCATACTTTAAATGTAGTTGCTTCTTTTTGATATACAGCACCTAAATCTGTACCTTCGTAATAATACTTTTCATCAAAAATCTCTGTTCTTATGACAGCACCTATTTGTAAATCTGTTTCTTCATTCCGTTCATCTCGTACTGTATAATACTTCCCCACATCTAGCGGCTCTTCTATAAAGCACTCATACTTCGTTGCATCCGGAAGCGCAATTGTATGAGCAATCGGTAAATCTTTCACGTTACTTCCTTCTTGCAAACGAAATGTCCGACTTGTTCCATACGCATGTGGGAGCAAAATTGTAATTTTATTCATTTCATCTAAATAGGCATCAAATGGACGTTTTACTTTCAACATAAAAAATCACCATCATTCTTAAAGTTAAAATGAAACGAGCTGCAAATGATAAGGCTTTTCTTATCAGCGAAGCCCTATACAGTAACACATTATTCTTTATAGTATATTCACCTGTATAAAAAACGTTTTCATACATTCTATTTTTGTAATTTTATTTCAGCGATTGCTTTATATTTCGGTGTCTCCTTCACGTGAGATTCGTATAAAGTAATCGTATCCGCTCGAAATGATATTTCAGGCACTTCCTTTATATGTTCTAAATCGAACTTTTCTTCTCCTACCCATTTACGGGCAACAGTAATATGCGGATGATACGGGCGCGTTTCTAAAGAAAATCCATTCCCTTCACAAATAGCGTGTACTTGCTTTTGCAATTGAAACAAAGCTTGATTCTCGCTTACCTTCGCCCAAAAAATACGTGGCCTATCTTCCATACCGAACGTTGAAAATCCTTGTAACTTGAACGAGAGTTCCTTTGTTTCTGTAAGTGTTTGTAATCCATTCTTTATTCCTTCTAATTGTTCCTCTGTCGCACTACCTAAAAATGAAAGGGTAATATGATAGTCTTCTTTATGTACCCACGAACGGAATGGTAATTCCACCTGCATTTCCTCTCTATAGCTAGACAGCACTTCTTTTATATGATTTGGTAACGTAATCGCGACAAAATAATGTGGCTCCATGTACATCTTCTCCTTCTTTCTATTGTTGCTTTTCTTTCTTATCTCATTCCATTAAAAAGAATCCAACTTCCCTACAAGTCTAACCAAGTTCAGGTCGCGTTAATAGATGAAATGATATCGACATTTCGACAAGGAACATCTGCTTACCAACAAACGACACGTAATAGAAAACCGTCCCAAAGTATGTATCGGGACGGTCTTTTATTATTTATATATCCATTACTTCGCTAATTCATAAATTGCTTGCGCGTAAATTGCTGTTGCTTTTAATAAGTCTTCAATTTCAATATACTCATCTTTTTGATGCGCAAGTTCTTCTTTTCCAGGGAACAATGGGCCAAATGCAACACCAGCTTTTAATGAACGAGCGTAAGTACCGCCGCCAATTGCTAATAGCTCTGCTTTTTCACCTGTTTGTTCTTCGTATACACGTTGCAACGTACGAATTAATACGTGATCTTTATCAACGTGATGCGGGCGAGAGTTCGAATAATCCGCCACTTCAAATCCATGAGTACCCACATATTCTTTTAACTTTGCAATCATTTCTTCAAAGTTAGTCGTAACTGGGTAACGTACGTTTAATCCGAAATTGCCACCATTTTCTTTCGTATAAGAAAGGCGACCAACATTCACTGTTAACGGACCACTAACTTCATCTTTATAAGCAATCGTAGCCTTTTCTCCAAAAATATCACCAGTAAATGTTTCTGTTGCAAACGTTGCAAATGCATTTGCTTTTCCATCAAGAGCAACTGTAGTTAAGAAGTTTGCCAGTAATAAACCTGCATTTTCTCCTTTTTCAGGAGTAGATCCGTGAGCTGAAATCCCTTTAATTTGCAATGTCACCGTATTACCTTCTACAATTGCTTCACCTATTTTTTTAGCAGTTTGTAAATACTCTTCATATGCTACTGTAAGTGCATTTACATCTTCTCCTGTAACAACCGCTTCTGCAAAATCAGGAACCATATTTAAACGGCGACCTGACTCAAATGAAACAAGTTCATATGTACCTTGCTTCTCTTCACTACCATTTTGCACAACTTGTATATCAGAAATTCCTTTTTCTGCATTAATAATTGGAAAGTCCGCGTCTGGCGCAAAACCGATTGTTGGCATTTCTTCGTTTTTAAAGTAGTGATCTACACATTTCCAATTGCTTTCCTCATCTGTTCCTAAAATCATACGAACGCGTTTTGAAAGAGGTAAACCTAATTCTTTCACAATTTTCATCGCATAATAAGCTGCCATCGTTGGGCCTTTATCGTCAATTGCACCACGTGCAAAAATCTTTCCATCGCGAATATCTGCACTATATGCAGGAGTCGTCCAGCCATCGCCTTCTGGTACAACGTCAACGTGACAAAGAATACCTACTAATTCTTCTCCTTGTCCCATTTCAAGATGACCTGCATACCCTTCTAAATTTTTAGAAGTAAAGCCTTCCGTTTCTCCTTTATGTAACATGAAAGATAAAGCTTTTTCTACACCTTCACCGAATGGTGCGCCCTCTTTTGCCGACTCTTCTTCCCATACACTTTTAATTTGTAAAAATTGTTGTGTATCACGAATTAAATCATCTTTTCGTTTTGCAACTTCTTCTGTCCAATTAATTGCTGACATCACGCATCCATCCTTCACTATATTGTTTCTTTCATCATAACAAACCGAAATCTCTTATGCCATACACGAAAACCAAATACCGAACAATTGTAATATTTCAGATATTTCTTATTAGTTTTTCTTTTATTTTTTCAAAAAAATTTGCAGGAATTTGGCGTTTTACGTAGAATTTTATGTGTTAGTTGACTGACCATATATACAATGTCAACTACCAATATTTTTCTATATGAATATTTGTTAAATTTCTGTAAAATTTAAGTAGATTAAAGCATGAATTTTATCATGTAGAGTACAATGGTAGTAACGACCTTCTTTCCTGAATGGGGTCAAAAAAACTAGTAGAGGAGTGGTTTTCTCTTGAAACCTACAACTACTCGTATGCTAACACGCATTAAATCAATTTATATGTACATCAATGAAAACGGAACGGTAACGACGAAAGACCTTGTAGATGAGTTCGGGATCACACCGCGAACGATACAACGTGATCTAAATGTGTTGCAGTTTAATGAACTCGTGTATAGCCCTTGCCGCGGTAAGTGGACAACAACAGGAAAGAAAGTGAGAATGACCTCATAACGAAAAATAATTGTATGTAAATAAATACATACCCCTTTCTAACTCATTAGAAAGGGGTCTTTTCTGCGCCTAAAAATAGTACTATTTCTCAGTATCTACTTGATATGTTTTTAACATCTCTACTTCTTCATCTGTTAGCTCTCGGTATTGTCCAAGTTCTAGCTCTTCATCTAACACTAACGGCCCCATCTCTGTTCTCTTTAAGTAGACTACTTTTTTCCCTACCGCTTCAAACATACGCTTCACTTGATGGAACTTTCCTTCTGTAATGACAAGCTCGATTTCAGAAATATCATCGCTTTTTAATATTGTAAGTGCACCTGGCTTTGTTTCATAGCCATCATCTAAAATAACACCTTTAGCAAACTCTTTTACATCCTCTTCTGTTACTACTCCTGCAACGTGTGCATAATATTTTTTCGGCACATGCTTTTTCGGAGATAACAATTGATGTGATAACTTCCCGTCATTTGTTATTAATAAGAAACCTTCTGTATCAATATCAAGTCTTCCAACTGGGAACGGATTAAAAATCGCATCTTCTAACTCTAATAAATCTATTACCGTTTCATGATTATCATCTTCTGTCGCTGAAATAACGCCTTGTGGTTTATGCATCATTAAGTAAACAAACTCTTTATATTCCACGACTTCACCGTGAATCATAACTTCTTGTTCTTCTACATTTACATGAACCTTTGCATCTTTCACCGGTATTCCATCAATTTTCACAACGCCGTCTTTCAATAATTTCTTTACTTCTTTTCTACTTCCATATCCCATATTTGCTAATAATTTATCTAATCTCACGTTTTTCACCTTCTTTATTTATCATAGAAAAGGGGACGTAATTACGCCCCTTTTGATTTCAACTTTATTTTGAATCTATTGCCAAGTTTACGTTGGATCTTCTCTAACGCTTCCCCGCCAAATACTCTTTCAAGTACTCCTGTGCGAATCGCTAACAATCCGTAAACGAGACCGCCAAGACCTGCACAAATCGCAACTGTAATAAGAGCGCCAATTCGGCCATCCGGCGAAATCATGAAGGATAGAATCCATTGTGATAGTTTTACGACCACAACCATTACAAATGTTAATACTGCAATTTGGAATGTTCTCTTATATACAACACCGAATGAATAGTGTGCGTATTTTTTAATTTGTTGATTTGTGTACCAAACAGAAGCTAAGAAACCAACAGCTGTTGCTAGAATTGCCCCTACTGTACCGAAATAACGAATAAAGATTACGTTACATACAAATTTCAAAATAACACCCATTATAAGTGCGATAATCGCATGCTTTTGTTGGTTAATACCTTGCAGAATTGCCGCTGTTACTGTAAATAAAGCGAATAACAACGCAACTGGAGCATACCACATTAATACTTGTCCACCTAATGGGTCTGAATCGTAAAACGCAGTATAAATCGGATATGCAAGTGATGAAATACCGACAACTGCTGGCAATGTTAAGAACATATTTGCCTGGAATGTTTGTGTAATTTGTAACTTTAAATAACGGTATTGCTTTTCAGTAAATGATTTTGTAATCGCTGGTACAAGCGTCAAACTAAACGCTGTCGCAAGTGATACAGGAATCATAATTAATTTATGCGTCCACATTGTGAAAATACCGAGCGCTCGCTCTGCAATATCACCTTGGCCAATCGCTTGCATAATTGAGTTAAATGTCAATGTATCAATTTGTTGATATAAAGGAATTGTTAACCCAATTACAACGTAAGGAATCGCATATGCAAATAATTCTTTAAATAATTGAACAGTACTCACTGTCGATTCTGGTACAGTTTGTTCAATTAAATATTGATCCAAATGTTTTTTACGCTTTAGCCAGTACCAAATGAGTACACCGAGCGCTCCAACTGCTGAAACGAATGCAGCAAATGTCGCTACCCCAACTGCTGTTGCAACTGTACCGCCAAGTACTTTAATAACGATAAAACTACCCGCTAATAAAAAGACGATACGAATGATTTGTTCAATAATTTGCGAAACAGTAGTTGGTCCCATCGATTGGTGACCTTGGAAATAACCACGAATTAAACTCGCTGCCGGCACAACAATAAGCGCAAAACTTACAAGACGAATAATCGTCGTAACTTCTCCTATATTACTGTGTACACTTTGTTTACCAAGCATTGCTTCTGCAAACAACGGCGCCGTCATGTACAGTACTAGGAATGAAAGAACTCCTGTTACTATCATCATAACCATTCCCGAGCGGAACATTCTCCGGCTCGTTTTATAATCGCCAAGCGCATTATATTTGGAAACGAATTTTGAAACAGCAAGCGGCACCCCTGCCGTTGCAATACTTAAAAAGATCGTATATGGAATGTATCCATATGTATAGAGCGTTCCGCCTTCTGTCCCTACTAATGCATGAAACGGAAAGACGTAAATCATGCCTAAGAACTTCACTAAAAATGTCCCTAACGTAACGATAAGCGTTCCGCGCAGAAATTTCGAATCGGACATACAAAAATCCTCCTACATCTACATAAAGTGAAACTATAATTAATTTACTATTCGAGCATTCGAGAACTATTAGACTTCCCCTAACTCATAAGGTTTTAGTCCTATGGCCCACAAATAGCAGGATAGTGCTGAACTCTAACTTTTGTATTGTACCACAATTCTCTCCTTAAGCAGTACTTCACTCTATTTTTCTTTTAAGGGAAAACATGCTATTCTTTTAGGCAGGAAATGTAGAAAATGAGGTCGATATATTATGCATTATGATGTTATTGTCATCGGCGGCGGGCCTTCTGGGCTAATGGCTGCAATCGGTGCTGCAGAAGAAGGCGCAAGCGTCTTACTTCTTGATAAAGGAAATAAACTAGGGCGTAAACTTGCGATTTCTGGTGGCGGCCGCTGTAACGTAACGAACCGTCTACCACTTGATGAGATCGTTAAACATATACCAGGAAATGGCCGCTTCTTATACAGCGCTTTTTCTATTTTTAATAATGAAGATATTATTACATTCTTCGAAAATCTTGGTGTAAAACTGAAAGAAGAGGATCATGGCCGCATGTTCCCTGTTTCAAATAAAGCGCAATCGGTAGTAGACGCACTTTTAACACGATTAAAAGATTTAGGTGTAAAGATCCGCACAAATACACCTGTTGAAACGATTGAATATGAAAATGGTCAAACGAAAGCAGTCGTACTAAAGACTGGCGAAGTGCTAGAAACAAATCACGTCGTTATCGCTGTTGGCGGAAAATCTGTTCCTCAAACTGGTTCTACTGGCGACGGATATGCTTGGGCTAAAAAAGCTGGACATACAATTACAGAATTATTCCCAACAGAAGTACCCATCCTTTCAAACGAACCATTTATTCGAGACCGTTCACTACAAGGCCTTGCTTTACGAGATGTAAACTTAAGCGTATTAAACCCGAAAGGAAAAGCTATCATTTCTCACAAAATGGACATGCTCTTCACTCATTTCGGCCTATCTGGTCCTGCTGCCCTTCGCTGTAGTCAATTCGTTGTAAAAGCACTGAAGAAGTTCAAAACGAATACAGTGCAAATGAGCATCGATGCATTGCCAGAAGAAAATAGTGAACAGCTATTCCAGCGCATGCTGAAACAAATGAAAGAAGATCCGAAGAAAGGAATTAAAAACGTGTTAAAAGGTTATGTACCTGAACGTTACTTCCTATTCTTATTAGAAAGAAATGAAATTGACGGTAGCGAACAAGCTGGACAAGTATCTCATGAGAAGATTCGTGCACTTGTGAAAGACTTTAAAGAATTTACTGTAAATGTAAATGGTACGCAGTCAATTGAAAAAGCATTCGTTACTGGCGGCGGTGTATCTGTTAAAGAAATTAACCCAAAAGAAATGTCTTCTAAATTCACGAACGGCTTATATTTCTGCGGAGAAGTTCTTGATATTCACGGTTATACGGGTGGCTATAATATTACATCTGCTCTCGTTACTGGTAGAATTGCCGGAACGACAGCTGGAGAAAACGCGAAAATGCAATATTAAACTGAGAAACAGGGATTCCTGTTTCTTTTTTTATAGGTACATGAAATTATATCGGCGATTCTGTAAATATATCAGCGATTCTGCTACTTATATCGGCGATTTTTCAAATATATCGACTTACCGACAAAAAACGACAAATATCCCCTCCCCTTAACTTCCCATTGCTTTTTTGTTGCTTTATATACCTTAGTACCTTTATATTTTATATTGTTGAATATTTGAAAAAGGGTAAGGGGAAAACATATGAGAAAAAAAGTCATGATGTCTTTAATGCTAATGACGTTTCTTTCTGCAGTAGAAGGAACGATTGTTAGTACAGCAATCCCTCGTATAACGAGTGATTTGTCAGGCGTTGAACTTGTTAGCTGGGTTTACGCAATTTACATGCTTGCCACAGCGGTTTCAACTCCAATATACGGAAAGCTAGCTGATTTATTTGGCCGTAAAAAAGTTTTACTCATCGGAGCTACAATCTTTTTAGTCGGCTCTGCACTTTGCGGTGTCGTTACATCAATGGAACAATTAATCTTCTTCCGCGCACTTCAGGGTATCGGTGCTGGTGCTGTTATGCCGATCACAATGACGATTATTGGAGACTTATATAGCGAAGCGAAAGACCGCGCGAAAGCACAAGGCTGGATGAGTGCTGTTTGGGGCGTCTCAGGTGTTATCGGACCATTAGTCGGCGGATTTTTAGTTGATTCTCTTTCTTGGCGTTATATTTTCTTCTTAAACGTTCCATTTGGAATTATCGCTTGCTTAATGATTGCAATTTATTACAAAGAATCTATTAAGCCTGCTAAGCACCATATCGACTATCTTGGTGCAACAGTATTCTCACTAAGTACGATTGCTCTACTATACGCATTATTAACAGGTAGCAGTAAGCAAAACTGGGGAGATATAACAATTATCGGCCTATTAATCTTCGCCGTCGTTTCATTCATTATTTTCTTATTCATCGAGAAAAAATCTCCGGAACCATTAATTCCGCTAGCACTTTTCTCTAACCGTACATTATCTACGATAAATATATTAACGCTTATCGCTGGCGCAATGATTATTAGTATTACAATGTACCTTCCAATTTGGAGCCAAGGAGTATTAGGAAAAAATGCGACAGAAGCTGGACTTATTTTAATGCCAATCCCTGTTATGTGGACATTTGGAGCTATTTTCTCTGGTAACTTAGTAGGAAAATTAAAAACGAAACAAATCATTTTACTTGGGGCTAGCATTTTATCAGTCGCTACGTTCTTATTATTTACATTATCAACACATTCACCATCGTTCCTTATTTATGTGGCAGTCGGATTATTCGGATTAGGAATGGGACTTGTGACACCGATTTACATGGTAACAATTCAAGCAGCCGTACCAGCTCATACACGCGGAACAGCCGTTGGTTTAAACACATTTATTAATACATTTAGCCAAACATTAGGTGCGGCAGTATTCGGTACAATCTTTAATACGATGATTCACGCACGTGGCATTAAAAACCTTGATCTTGTATCTGGCGGACACGGCGGAGCTACAGCAAACGTAGTAACTGAATCACAATCTGCATTAGCATCAAGTGTACACGTCATTTATATGAGCACTTTCGTATTGGCAGTATGTACATTAATTATCGCTTGGCTTTTATTAAAGCCCGCTACACAAACAAGTGAGCAATAAGAAAGAGGATGACCAAAATGGTCATCCTCTTTTACTCTTCATTCTCCACAATATGTTTCAGCATGGACAATTTATTATCCCAAAAACGTTCATAATACGAGAGCCACTGTTGTAATTCCTCTAATGGTTCTGGATGCAAGCGATATATTTTCTCTCTTCCGCTTTTTCTTCCACTTACTAAATTCGCTTCCGAAAGAATATGAAGGTGCTTTACAACCGCAGTACGACTCATCGGAAAATGATCCGTTATTTTGGAAATCGGTAACTCTTTATCGCTTAATAACCGTATTACTTCTCGGCGGGTTGGATCAGCAATTGCTTGAAATACATCATATTTCGCTGCTGATGAGGACACTTAGCCTTCGACAACCTTTTTCAGTTTTTCATTTACAATTGCTACCCAGCCTCCGCTCATTCTGTCGCGAATAATAGAGCTCTTCGCATTCGCTTTCGGAAGAATTTCATCAGGATGTTTCCAGCCGCCGTGAATTAACGTAAATTCTGTTTTATTATCCCCTAAGTCTTTCAGAAGAAATGAAACAACCCAGCCATCTGTATCCCATGAAAAAGATAGATGATTTGGCTCATCGATTTCTAATACTTTACATGGTGATGGTCCAAATGGTGATTGTACATGAAATTCATGTCCTACCTCTAATACGAAATCATTTGGCATAAACCATGAGGCAATCCCTTCTGCAGTTGATACTACATTCCACACCTTTTGAATAGACGCGTTAAAAACGATTGTTTGTTTAATATCATTTAATGTATTTTGTTCTTCCATTTTCATTCTCCTTTATTCGGCAATCAAATATAACACCTTTTGGTTACACTTCGATAATATAACACCTTTTAGTTTCATGTCAACGCTAACTCTTTTTTACTGTTGAGAAATTCTCAACATTTTTTCAACAGGACAAACACCCTCCGAACATTTCCTCATAATATACTCACAAAGGCAACAAAAAATAAAAACTTCTCTCAACATGAAACTCCATCATTCATCTTGAAAGAAGCGCCTTACGTATATCATGCGTATTTCGTCTCTCCTCCTTCCCTCAGGGACACTACGCGAGATATGAAAAATCAGAAGGAATATGCCCACCATTTGAGTAGGTAGTTATTTCTCTTCTCCTCAACATTTCCTTAGGAGCGAAATGACTACTGACTCACTTTTTTCAAACAAAAATAAAAAAGGGGATGAAAGCTATGTTCTATTGCATTAACTGCTCTGATATTCACCATGAAAAACATCCGAATGATAAAGTATTCAAAAACGGTTTTTATATTGATCCATTTTTAGGTGATCGTTATCACCTTGGTATGTGTAAAGATGCCCAAAATCATGAGACAGGGGAGCCTCTTTTAACGACAAAGAAATTAGGCGCAACCCAATCTATTATGAACGTATTACCGACACATGTTGTCCCAACATAAAGCATAAAAAAGAGCTGGCTCATCCAGCTCTTTTTTATGCTTTATAAACGATCATTGCTGAAAAACAATAAATTTGATTTTCGTCATCGTTAATAGAAACACCGACTTGGTACTTAATGTCTACAAAGTTACTATCATCAATCTTTTTCAAAAAAACATTTACAGCGTCTTCTAAGTCTTTTTCGTGACTTTCATCAAATACTTTTACACGAATCATGTTAACACCATCCTAGATCGCAGCCCTCCGCCGCTTGATTATTGCCACGGTGCGTATCTATGATGCGATAAAACTTTCCGTCTTCATATATATATCCGTCTTCTAACACATATTGTTTACCTTCAGTATAGACATAAAACTTACCTATCATAAATTTACTCGTATACAATTCCAAATAATCTGGTCTAAATTTAGCTACCACTTTATTTGTAATATCAATTTTTATTGTGCGCCCCACCTTCTCTCCCTCCTTTGCAAAGAACGGATTTAGGTATATTGTATTAGCGATTTTACATTTTATGCTTAAAAATAAGTGGATATGCCTCCTTTCTCCACCTGTACTATTTTCCTAAAAAAATCATCCATAAATAAAAGCAAAAAAAATATATATAAAAAGAGCTTTTACTTATTGACTCAATTATAATTATTATGGTATTATATAAAATTTGACATTTCCATTCACTTATGCTATCATTAAAGATGGTTACCACATATGGAGGTGGATGATTTGTTTCAAATTGGTGATAAAATCGTTTATCCAATGAACGGCGCAGGAGTCATCGAAGCCATTGAAGAGAAAGAAATATTAGGAACAATACGTCAATATTGTGTAATACGTATCATTAGTAAAGATATGCAAGTAATGCTTCCGATGGATCAATTACAAAAATCAGGTATTCGTTATATCGTAGATAAAGGTACGTTAGATGATATACTTCTTGAATTTCAAAACGGGGAATCAGATACATCACTTTCCTGGAAACAAAGATATACAATGAATATGGAAAAAATGAAAAACGGCAATCTGCAAGATAGTGCAGAAGTTGTTCGGGATTTACTTCGCCGCAATAAAGAGAGAGCTTTAAATGCGAGCGAAAAACAAATGCTAGATAACGCCCGAAAAATGATGATTAGTGAAGTTGCACTCGTGCAAAATGTTTCTGAACATCAAGCAACAGAATATCTTCAAGATACAATGAATCACTAAATTTAAAATAGCTGGCCGCTATTTTTTTTTGTAAAAAAAGGACGAAGAGTTTTATCTCTTCGTCCTTTTCTATTACCCACGTCCAGCTTGAAACGATGGATATAACGTCATTCCGCCATCTGCAAATAGCGTAATTCCAGTTACATAACTAGCCTCTGACGAAGCGAGCCAAGTTGCGACTGCTGCAATTTCTTCTGGTTTTCCAATGTAGCCCATCGGTATCATACTTTCTACGTCAGCACGTTTTTTAGGATCAGCAAACTTTTCTGCATTGATCGGCGTATTAATTGCACCTGGTCCAATATTATTTACTCGAATACCTTTTGGTGCATATTCCATCGCTAACGTTTCTGTCATTAATTTAATACCGCCCTTACTGGCTGCATAATGCACGAATAGCGGCCACGGAATTTTCTCATGAACACTCGACATATTAATGACAGATCCTTTAATATCGTGTTCTACAAAATATTTAATCGCTTCACGGCTTCCTAAAAAAGCACCTGTTAAATTTGTGTTAATTACCCGATTCCAATCTTCAAGCGGCATTTCATGCGATGGTACCGCATTTTCTATCCCTGCATTATTAATCATAACGTCAAGCGTACCAAACTCTTTCACAGCAGATTGAATGAGATTCGCCACATCTGATTCGACCGTCACATCACCTTTTACAGCAATCGCTTCTCCGCCTACCTTTTTAATTTCTTCTAACACATCATTCGCTTCTGACTCCCGTGAGCGATAATTAATCACTACCTTTGCTTTCTCCGCAGCAAACCTTACTCCCATTGCTCTCCCAAGACCACTTGCTGATCCTGTAATAACGACAACCTTTCCTTCTAAATCACTATACATTTCCATACCTCCTTTAACTTTTTGCAATACCTAACATAATTCCGGCTGCGATAATAAAAACGATACCGACAACGATACCCGTTAATTGGCGTTTCGTTTTTCTTTCACCTAATATAAGAATCCCGCCAAGCGTCGAAATAATAATTCCCATTTGCGATAGCGAGAAACTTGTTGCTACTCCAACACGCGGCTGTGAAATGAATAAAAACATGTTTCCAGCTGCCCAAATTAATCCCGGAATAATATTTCGTATTGCATATTTATTAAATGGATGATGTTTAAAAGTAAGCAAAATCCCTCCTAACACCATACCAACTGCTTGTGGCAACAAAGCTGACCAACCATCTACTTTAAATAGTCTAATCACTACTACATAAACTAAATAACCGACTGTTGAAATCAATAAAATGATAATGCCTTTTTTAAAATTCCCCGTTTGCTCTGCACTCTTTTCTTCTTCACTTTGAAGCGATGTTAAAATAACACCGATAATAATACAAACGAGGGCCAAAACACCAAGGACAACTGATATTGTCGTGGACCACTCATGAAATACGATGACTCCAAATAAAGTCGTCGCAACTAATTGAAGTCCTGTTGAAATCGGCATCGTCCTCGAAACGCCCATTAAATCAATACTTTTTAATTGATTCGCCTGACCAAGCGCCCAAAATAAACCTGACACAATACCAACTCCAATAACAGTAGGAGTCAATACTGGTTTCATAAAAATATAAACAACAATCGAGAAAATAAGCGCGCCAAGCGTTGTTCCGAGTGTTTGACTATACGGCCCCCCGCCCAGTTTTACGTTAAATAGCACAATACTTCCCCAAAATATAGCTGGTAAAATCGCTAAAAATATATCCATCGCTCATTACCTTTCTTTACTAAATGTCATAGGTTATCACTCTGAATCAGTAGAGTGAGCTTTTATTTTTTCTTTTTCCCTTTCACAAACCTTTTCTGCAATAGCACCAGAAACATTCTTTTCTCGCTCCACTTTCTTTATCTTTACGTGATCTAAATAATCTTCCAAAGTAAGCGTAACTTTATCATTCGGCGGATTATGTGCTCCTTGAAATGTAAGAAATTGTAGCGTCACTTCATATCTAGGAACGAACTCGCCATTCTTGCCGAGACGCTTTATATTTATAACTGAAGCACATTCATATTGGTCTTCTGTTACTTGTCTTATCACAGAATAATATCGATTTAATAGCGCACTTTCTAAAAGTTGTTCATTCGATTCTTTTGCCAAAGAATAACTTGGCAAAAAGGAAAAGATAGAACTTATCATTGTTAGCATTACACATATTTTTTTCATAACGCCCTCCTTGTTCTATACGTTAGTGTTCTCAAAAACGCCATAAAAAAACGACTTTCCCTACATAGGAAAGTCGTTTTAATGAATCCAATATTAACCACCGCTCACTGGTGGGATTAGTGCAACAACATCACCAGATTGAATCGTATCATCTTCATTTGCATATTCTTCATTAATCGCAACCATAATTGGTTCTGTGACTGGTACATTATATTCTTTTGCAACAACATCTTTTAACTCTGCAACCGTAATACTTTCTTTCTCTATTTGTAATTCACTTCTTCCTGCTTCTTCTTGTAAGTTCGCAAATAACAATACTCGAATCATACTTATAGCTCCTTCCCAGGCTCTCCCGCCGGATATGGCGTTTTTTCTAATTGATCGCCAATCCAAGAGTCTCCATCTTCCCAAAACTCCTTTTTCCAAATCGGAACAATTTGTTTTATGCGTTCCATAATGTATTCATTTGCTTCATAAGCCGCTTTACGATGCGGCGTTGAAACAGCCACAACAACCGCAATATCAGAAATTTGCAGTGTACCGATGCGATGTGTAATCGCAACGTGTGTACCTGGCCATTTCTCTTTCACTTCTGATCCGATTTTCTCTAGCATCTTTTCTGCCATCGTTTTATAAGCGACATATTCTAAGTATAATGTACGACGCCCTTTCGTAAACTCTCTAACCGTTCCAATAAATGTTGTAACAGCACCACATTCGCGGCGAATAACCTTATTCGCTACTTCTTCAACCAAAATTTCTGTATCAATTACTTCATAATACGTATGTGTCATTTCGCACTCCTTACCGTTTGTAAAAACCAGTCTATATACAACGCTTCTTCTGTTATATGAAATACTTTATATTCTTCTCGTAAGTTTGCAGGAGCATCATGCCACGTAATAACCGCTACTATATTCTCTACTTTATGTAAAAGTTCAACGTCTTCTTCAGAACGAAGTAACACCACTTTCGGATAGCTCTCTTTTTTATAGCCCTCAATTAAAATTATATCCACTTCAAAAAACTCGTATAAACGGATAATTTCTTGCAAGGACCATTCCTCTCTTAATGACGACAATGAAAGTAATCCAGCGCCTTCTACACTACTTACGACAGCACCGGCCTTTCGATGCCTTTCACTATCTTTTTGCGCTACTTCTGGAAACCCTCCATGCCCGTGATGTTTAATCGTAGCAACTTTCATTTCGCTTTCAGTTAATACATGTACAATTTTCTCAACAAGTGTTGTTTTCCCGCTATTTTGATACCCTACTATTTGTAAGATTGAAGGGGCTTTGCCCATGGCCAATCACATCCCTCAGCGTGCTCTAACAATAATACAGACACTTTCATCCCTGCCTCAAAGCCTCTCGTTCCTCCAGGCAACACAATAAAAGCATTCGCATCTGCAAGTGAAGATACCGCACTCGATTTATCTAAACCGACCGGCATCGCTTGTAATGCCCCGTCCACGATTGTCACCTTTGCTCTTACAAAACGAGTAAACGGATTCGGCTTTGGAAAATCTTTTTGTAAAATAGCATCTGCTCTATATACGTGAGGTTCTTTCGCATTCAAATATGTTTTTATAACTGGATGCACAAATAGTTCAAATCCTACGTAACAAGCTGACGGATTCCCTGATAAACCGAAAAGTAACTTTCCATCAACTTCAGCTACGGTCGTTACACTTCCTGGTCTCATCGCTATTTTATTAAAGAGTACATTCGCTTGTAATCTTTCATAAATAGCTGGCAAGTAGTCATAATCTCCTACCGACACACCGCCTGTCGTAATTAAAATATCAACTTCATCCATCGCTGATTGAACAGCTGTAAAACATGCATCTAACTCGTCGGCAAGTTGGCCATAATACCGAATTTTACCTCCGGCTTTCATAATTTGAGCAGCAATCATATAAGAGTTACTATTTCTAATTTTCCCCGGCTGTAACGACTCATGTACTTCTAACAATTCACTTCCTGTCGTCACAATACCAACAACAGGCTGTTTTACAACTTTCACAGTACTATATCCAAACGTCGCTAATAAGGCCGCAACACCTGGATGAATTGCAACACCTTTCTGAACGAGAACTTGATTTTGTTTTATATCTTCCCCTTTACATGACACATTGTCGCCACTATGAAAAGGACGTTTTAACTTCATATATGTTTTTCCGTTCTTCTCAAATCCTTCCGTCAGTTCTAGCATTACGACTGCATTACAATCCGCTGGAATAGCTGCTCCTGTCATAATACGAACCGCCTGAAAAGATCCTACTGTATCTAGAAAAACAGACCCCGCTCCGATTTCTCCTATTACTTCAAACTCAATTGCATTCTCTTGATTTGCTTCTTTCGTATCTTCCGCTCGAATTGCGAAACCATCGTAAGGAGAACGATCAAAATGAGGAACGTCATGATCAGAGACAACATCCTCCCCAAGAATTCTCCCGTAACTTTCCGTAATAGAAACTTCTTCTACTTCACCAAATTTCGCATATTCCATTACTCTCTCTACTGCATCAGCAACTTGAATCGGAATTCGTTTTTCTACCATCGTTTCTCACCCCATATTTGCAATTTTTTTTATCTCGATTAAACTTTATATATTAAATAGAAATTACTTCAAGGAGGAATTCCATGTCTTCATTCACACACTTTAATGACCAAGGACGCGCGAAAATGGTTGATATAAGCGATAAAAAAGCAACCATTCGAACAGCAATTGCGTGCTCTAGCATTGTCGTTACAAAAGAAATTTACGATAAAATCTCTCATAATGAAATCGGGAAAGGTGACGTATTAGCAGTTGCACAAATCGCTGGTATTATGGCTGCAAAACGCACTTCTGACATTATCCCAATGTGCCATCCTTTATTATTAAAAGGTGTTGACGTTTCTTTCGATTGGAAACAATCCGATGAACAATATCGATTACTGATTGAAGTAAAAGTTAAAACAGAAGGTAGCACCGGTGTTGAGATGGAAGCTTTAACAGCTGCTTCCGCTACCGCTCTTACTGTGTACGATATGTGTAAAGCTGTTGATAAAGGTATGATTATTGGCGAAACGTACTTACTTGAAAAAACAGGTGGAAAAAGTGGAGATTATGCGAGAAAGTCTTAACCTTCTCCCTGTTGAACCTAAAGGACTTCCCTTTAGGTTCAACCTATATATCTTGCATATAAACGTTTTGCTACATTTATATCATTCGTCCCATGAATAAAAGCTCTGCCATCTGTAAATAAAACAAAACGAAATTCCTCTACCAGAAACGATACTAAATACGGAGTAGCCTTTACATCCACACTTCTTTGTAAGCGCTTTTTAATTTCTTCTAAATTAAATTCATTCCGCACACCTGGACGGATTTGTACTGTATTTCGTCCACATAACACTTCTGTTTTCGTTTGTGCTTCAAATGTTAAACTCGGATATGTACGTAATCTTCCGCAAGATAAACACGTTTCTTTTTTCTGTCTATTCACTTTAAATGCCATCTGTTGATTATTCCAAAGATCAAACGATAACATCGTTTCGCGAAGCGCCCCATGGTCTTCTACTAATATTTTCAGCGCTTCCGTTATTTGATGTGCAACTACTAATTGCACCGCCGGCTGTATAATACCAGCCGTATCACATGTTGCTCCGCTTGCTGGATGCTCCATTAAACAGCGGAAACACGGTGTTTTTCCTGGTACAATTGTATACGTTACTCCGTAGCTTCCGACACAACCACCATATATCCATGGAATATTATACTTTTGTGAAATATCATTAATAAGAAGACGCGTTTCAAAATTATCTGTCGCATCTAATATTAAATCTACACCCTTCACTAACTCTTCCATTTCCTGCACTGTTACATCAGTCACAACCGGATTTATTTCCACCTCAGAATTAATCGCTTTTAAATGCTCTGCCGCTGCTACCGCCTTCGGTTTATACTGCTTTGCATCTTCTTCTGTATATAATTGTTGCCTTTGTAAATTACTCCACTCTACATAATCGCGATCCGCAATTGTTACTTTTCCAACACCTGCTCTAACAATCGCTTCTGCATTTGCTGCACCAAGAGCTCCAGCACCAATAATAAGCACATGCTTCTCTCTAATTTTTCTCTGTCCTTCTTCTCCAACACCAGAAAATAATATTTGCCTTGAATATCGCTCCTGCATACGATAGCCTCCCTTCTTATCCCCCTATATAAGACATTTCAATTTTCGGACGATTTTTTGCACTTTCTTCCGTCCGTTCATCCGAATACCTATCTTTTCTATTCATCCATACATCTTGTATAACGCTTACTAACTCCTCATCCGAAAGATTTCCTCTAAGAAGTTCCCTTAGGTCGAGTCCCTCTGTCGCAAATAAGCAAGTATAAAACTTTCCATCTGCTGAAATTCTCGCTCTCGTACAAGAGGAACAAAAGGACTCAGAAACAGAAGTAATAAAACCGACTTCAACATTTGTTCCAACGTAACGATATCGCTTCGCAACTTCACCAAAATAATGCGCTTCAGCTGGCTCAAGCGGATACACGCGATGAATCATCTCAATTAACTCTCGCTTCGTAACAACTTGATCAAAGTTCCATCCATTTGTACTACCAACATCCATAAACTCAATAAACCTAAGCGAGATTCCTTGCTCTTTAAAATACGCAGCCATTGGAAGTACTTGATGGTCGTTCATCCCTTTTTTCACAACCATATTTACCTTTACATCAAGCCCAGCCTCTTTTGCAGCCATAATTCCCTTTATAACAGGCTTTGTATTAATATTTCGGCCATTAATAGCCTTAAATACATCATCATCTATTGCATCCAAACTAACATTTACTCTATGTAATCCAGCTTCTTTTAATACTTTTGCTTGCTTCGTTAAATGAATTGCATTGGTCGTTAACCCTATATCTAATAGCCCGTCAATTTTCACGAGACGTGCAATAAGTTTTGCTAAATCTTTACGAAGTAGTGGCTCGCCACCAGTAAGTCTAATTTTTCGTACACCGATGCTAACAAATAGTTTTGCTAAACGCTCAATTTCATCAAACGTCATTAAAAACTCATCTTTCAAAAAAGCATAATCTGGCCCAAACACTTCCGCTGGCATACAATATGTACATCTAAAGTTGCAACGATCAATGACAGATATACGCAAATCTTGAAGCGGGCGTCCAAAAAAATCTGTAACCATCTCCTGCATCGCCACCCTCCCTTTCTGCCAAATTTCTCTCTTTTCATTCTATTATAATATATTTTCGAACTGCGATGTTTTTACTCATGTGAATAAAGTAAAACTTTCCTAATCAATGAGACTACATGCAAATAAGGAGATAAAAAACCTTGAAGCATAAAAGCCCCAAGGTTTTCTTCTTATTAACTCAATCTAATAATCGTTAAAGTAGCTCCTGGCGTTGCCGTAGATAATGTAGCCAACGCAACTACTCCAAATAATTGTAAGCTAACAGCAGCTCCAGCAGGCAAGCTAGCAATTATCGTTGCACTAAATGAACCAGTAGCCACTGTCGGGGAGTTTATCGTTCCCGCAAGCGGACTGCCATTTACAGTTATACGGGAACTCACAAGTAAACCTGCTGTTAAATTAATTGTATAGGCTATATAATAATTCCCTGCATTCGCAACTGTAAATACAGTATTCCCACCACTAACAGTTATTCCCGGTCCAATATTTTGATTGTTTGGTAACGGAATATTCGTGCCACCTAACAAAACAGAAATAACACTTCCTGATGTATTATTCGCAAACGCGTACGTTGCAGTTGTACTAACCCCGGTCGCTCCTGTTGGACCGGTATCTCCTGTTGTTCCGGTGCTTCCGGTCGGACCTGTACTTCCCGTTGCTCCTGTTGGACCCGTACTTCCTGTTACTCCCGTTTCTCCTGTTGGACCTGTGCTTCCTGTTGCTCCCGTTTCTCCCGTTGGACCCGTGTTTCCCGTCGCTCCCGTATTTCCGGTTGGGCCTGTTACTCCCGTTGATCCGGTACTTCCTGTCGCTCCCGTACTTCCCGTTACTCCTGTATTTCCGGTTGGGCCTGTTACTCCTGTTGAACCCGTGCTTCCCGTTGGGCCTATGCTTCCTGTTGGGCCCGTATCTCCCGTTGACCCTGTATTTCCTGTTGCTCCTGCACTTCCCGTGGCTCCTGTACTCCCTGTCGGGCCGGTGCTTCCCGTTGAACCCGTGCTTCCTGTTGATCCCGTACTTCCCGTTGATCCCGTACTTCCCGTTACTCCCGTACTTCCTGTCGGGCCCGTATCTCCCGTTGAACCCGTGCTTCCTGTTGATCCCGTACTTCCTGTCGGGCCTGTGCTTCCCGTTGGGCCCGTATCTCCTGTCACTCCTGTATTTCCTGTTGGTCCTATACTTCCCGTTGGACCAGTGTTCCCCGTCGATCCGGTACTTCCGGTTGGACCCGTATCTCCCGTTGCCCCTGTATTTCCTGTTACTCCTGTATTTCCTGTTACTCCTGTCGCCCCCGTACTTCCCGTTGATCCTGTGCTTCCTGTTGGGCCCATACTTCCTGTTGGGCCCGTATCTCCCGTTGCCCCTGTATTTCCGGTCGCTCCCGTACTTCCCGTTACTCCCGTATTTCCGGTTGGGCCTGTTACTCCCGTTGCTCCCGTGCTTCCCGTTGATCCCATTGAACCCGTGCTTCCTGTTGATCCTGTGCTTCCTGTTGGGCCCGTATCTCCCGTTGCCCCTGTATTTCCTATCGCTCCCGTACTTCCCGTTACTCCTGTATTTCCTGTTGGTCCTGTACTTCCCGTTTCCCCGGTATTTCCTGTTGGTCCTGTACTTCCCGTTTCCCCGGTATTTCCTGTTGGTCCTGTACTTCCGGTCGGGCCCGTATCTCCCGTTGAACCCGTGCTTCCCGTTGATCCTGTGCTTCCTGTTGGGCCCGTATCTCCCGTTGCCCCTGTATTTCCTGTTGCTCCCGTACTTCCCGTTGCTCCCGTATTTCCTGTTGCTCCTGCACTTCCCGTTGATCCTGTACTTCCGGTCGGGCCGGTGCTTCCCGTTGGGCCCGTTCCTCCTGTCACTCCTGTCACTCCTGTCACTCCTGTATTTCCGGTTGGGCCTGTACTTCCGGTCGGGCCCGTATCTCCCTTTGAACCCGTGCTTCCTGTTGGGCCCATACTTCCGGTTAGGCCCGTATCTCCCGTTGCCCCTGTATTTCCTGTTGCTCCCGTACTTCCCGTTGCTCCCGTACTTCCCGTTGCTCCCGTACTTCCCGTTGCTCCCGTACTTCCCGTTGATCCCGTACTTCCCGTTGGACCAGTGTTCCCCGTCGATCCGGTACTTCCCGTTGGACCCGTATCTCCCGTTGATCCCGTGCTTCCGGTTGCCCCAGTATTTCCAATTGATCCGGTACTTCCCGTTGGACCCGTATCTCCCGTTGATCCCGTGCTTCCGGTTGGACCTGTGCTTCCTGTTGATCCCGTATCCCCTGTCACTCCTGTATTTCCTATTGGTCCTGTACTTCCTGTTGGTCCTGTACTCCCCCTTAACCCGGTATTTCCGGTTGGTCCCGTACTTCCCGTTTCCCCGGTATTTCCTGTTGGTCCTGTACTTCCGGTCGGGCCCGTATCTCCCGTTGAACCCGTGCTTCCCGTTGATCCCGTACTCCCCGTCGGCCCTGTCGTCCCTGTCATTCCAGTTGGCACTGGAGGAAAAGTAGGACCAACAAGATCTGGTGATAACTTAAAATTAGAATGTATCGACCTTTTTATTTTTAAATTTTCATCATTTCCTTCCACTACTCCCACCACCTTCAACAGCAAAATACAATTACAAAATATGCTTCACATAAAGTGAAACTTTAATCAGCCCTCACCAATCGAACTTTTATAGGCAGCCCGACCCCCCACCTAGCTTCTTTGCTTTTGCTGAATTTTGAGGGGGAATCTTACTGCCCATTAAAGTGGGATAAAAAATCACCTTCTATTTGAATTGTATTTTCCAAAGAGGTTTCCAATACTATTTTTCAAACAATTACTCCGCTTTTCATGCTACATAAGCTCTTCTTACAAATAAAAACTCCCCTATGATTTTAGGGGAGTCCAGCAACTGAATCCATATTATCTGTATTAGGGACAGCTTGTGCTATACCCGATGCATTTACACTTTGCCCCATATTTGTTCCTGTTACAGTACCAGCAGGGGTGCCTCTTGTATATGTTGTTGTCACCGAATCACCCGGCTGTAAACAAAGCTTCGTCTCCGTCCCTATTACTGTAACAACGTCAATCCAAGTGCATCCCATCGAACCACTATACGATTTCGAAGCAGTAAATGACGTATCACTCAAATTATCACCCGTAAATATATTCCCAGTATTATTCACAATAACAAACTCTTTTATATGTGCTGGCATACTAACACTCTACCTTTCCTTTACTAACCCAACGTACGTGTACTCGTTGCTAATGGTGGAAGAAATACTGATGTTCGAATCACCTCTGGTGGCTGCCTTTTTCCATTTAAAAAAATAGCTACACTTGATCCTCCAGCACCCGCATAAGCTTTCGATACAGCAAAAGGCGCGATATTATAACAGTCGCCAACATTAACAGCTCCTGTATTGTTAATAATTTTTACTTTACGCATATTAATCCCCATTTACCTATCCCCCTTTTGTACACTGTATGCAAAAGAAAAAAACTTGAAACAGACTCGTTTCAAGTTTTTTAAACTACTTATTTCGTTTCTCCTTCATATTGAAGCATGCCGCCTACCATGTTCACTGTTTTAAATCCTTGCTCATTTAAATAATGGCATACATTTTCACTGCGCATTCCCGAACGACAAATAAAGATATATTCATTCTCTTTATCAAAGAAATCTACTTTATTTGGGATATCGCCCATTTTAATATGTACAGCTTCTGGAATTTTTCCTGCCGCTACTTCTTCATCTTCCCTTACGTCTACTAAAAATAACGTTTCTCCGTTTTCTAAACGCTCTTGTACTTCTTCTGTAGTAATTGTTTTCACTTCTGTCATATTTCGTTCCTCCTTATATACAATAAAAACCTTTAGTTTCTTCCTTGAATAATCATTCCTCATCAATTTTAGCATGCGAAAGAAAGAACGCAAAGAACGGAGAATTTATTTCTCAATTTTCTCGCAAAACTTATTCTTTACAAACATAACTCGTGCATTGTATCCTCAATATACTTGTTTTATGAAGGGAGTCGATTAAAATGACACTTTTTCTTTTCATTATGAGCATTATGTTCTTACTCGCTGCAATTATTGCACTTAGTATGAAAAATAATAAAAAGATAAAATCACCACAAGAAATGTCATTCTTATTTCTATTACTTAGTATTGCATTCTTCGGTATAGCAATTGCCACATATATTTTCCGCCTACAAATCATGTAAAAAAAGGTGCCTACTACATACATTGCACCTTTTTCACATCATTTATTTTCTACACAAAACTAGATACTTTCCGATTTAAAAACTCATACACTTTCTTTTCAAATAAATGAATATCAAATACTCCCGCCATATGCCCATTTATACTTTCTATCTCATATACTTCTGCATACTTCCCTTGTTTTTGCAATAGGTCTACCATTTTATAATTATAACGTGACGGCTGAAGCAAATCTTGTTTACACGGAATCATAAGTACATTTGCTTCTACATTAGACAGCGCCTCTTCTAAAGACGAAAATCCATGCGCAATGTCATGTAATAAAACTGCTTTCGCAGTGTACATCCACGAATTTGCATCTACTAACTCTATACTTCTATATGTCAATTTATTTATCTTTTTCTCAAATGATGTTAATGAAAAAACCTTTTCATACGGTTCTACTTCTATACTATTACGAGGAAATGTCGTTTCATAAAAATGCTCATCAAACGCGTTCATAAACATCATTCTATTTGCTAACTGAAGCCCCTTCATTGGCTGCTCTTCTCCATATTTCCCGCTCTTCCAACTTGGATCCAGTTGGATAGCCTCAATTGCATTTTGCGCTACATTTACCGACGTAATAATTGGATTTTGTGGGTTCGTAATAACACCAATCATCCGCTCTACCATATGAGGGTAATGAACAGCCCATTGCTGCGCAATCATCCCGCCAGCTGACGGTCCCATTACAGCGTGTAACCTTGTGATTCCCATATCTTTTATTAACTCGCATTGCATACGAGCTACATCAAGAAATGTAAAAACCGGAAAGTCCATCGCATATTCATCTCCAGTTTTCGGATTAATCGATTTCGGTCCCGTTGTAATTACATGAGGGTTCTTCACCTGCACATTACAAAGATTATCAGTGCATATAACAAAGTATTCATTTGTATCAATTGCTTTTCCCGGTCCAATTAAACCATCCCACCAGCCAGACTCCTCATCATGCGCTGTATATTTTCCTGCCGCGTGACTAGTTGCACTAAAATAATGACAAATCAAAATCACATTGGATCTCTCTCTATTTAAAGTACCATACGTCTCATACCCCATTTGAACAGGAATTGTCCTACCATTTTCAAATGTAAACTCCTTTAAAATAAACTTCTCCTTTTTTACAATTTTCACAGACTCGCCCTCTTCTCGTCATAGTATGAACTGCTTACTAAAAGATTTTTTCTATGCAAACCAATCTCCTCCTTCTTTTCATAAATAAATGAATAATATACAAAATTAGCCACAAAATAGCACTATATTACACAATCAAAGAGGGCATACATATGATTTGGAATTGGCTACGTAAGAAAAAAAAATCAAATACAACAGAGAAAAACGAAACAGATAATTCGGAGCAAAAACCTAACAATCAAGAGGATGACAACAAAGAACAGACTAGAAGTACGAAACATAATAAAGGTAACAATAACGAGCAAAAAAAAGAGGAACACAAGGAATCTTCTCAAGATAATCAGCAAAATCAATCGAATCACAATCAGCAACAAAGTGCTAAACAAGATGAATCTTCTCAAGAGCAACAGAAGCATTCTAAGCAAGATGACTCCAATCAAGGGCAACAGAAGCATTCTAAGCAAGACGACTCCGATCAGGGGCAACAGAAGCATTCTAAGCAAGACAACTCCGATCAGGAGCAACAGCAAAATTCTAAAGGTAATAGTATTTATGATTTTTCGAAACCAGAAAAAGATCGTATTCATTCTTTACAAGATTTAATAGAAAAACTGAAAAAGTCTAGTGATTTTGTGAATTATCATACATCTGACGATGAAACGATGCCTTATTGGATTTCTTACTATCGTCCTTCACTTGATGGTGAGAAATTGCAAAAGTATTTAATGCCCACTCTTTTAGAACGACCTAACGCATCACTAGAAGAGCTGAAGGAACATATTCCGATGAGCGGCATTACAATTACGAACGATTTACAAAAAATTGAGGACATGGTTTTAAAGGGGCATGCTATTGTTCAAGTAAATCAACAAGATCAAAAATGTATGCTCGCAAATATTGCAATTGATAATTATCGTGCACCAACTCCTCCTTTAAACGAATCGACTGTTATTGGTCCGCAAGAAGGTTTTGTAGAGGATATTGATACAAATATTAATTTAGTTCGAAAACGTCTTCCTGTTTTAGATTTACAAACAAAAGAAATGATTGTCGGTGAATTTTCCAAAACAAAAGTTGTCATGATGTATTTAGACAACCTTGCTGAAAAAGATAATGTTGATTTTCTAGAAGAGTCTTTACGTGCTCTTGAATATGATCAAATTAATGATAGTGCTTATATACAAGAATTGATGGGAGAAAAATCGATTTTCCCTCTCTATATCAATACAGAACGCACTGATAGAGTGACAAAAGCACTAATCGATGGGAAAATCGCTATTTTTGTGGACGGTTCTCCAAGTGTTTTATTAACACCTGTATCCTATTTCGATTTTTTCATTTCACCAGAAGACTACAACGTCTCTTGGCTATACGCTACATTTTCAAGGATTTTACGCCTTATCGCCGTTCTATTCTCGATATGCGCTACACCGTTATACGTTGCAGTTTTAAATTATCATTATGAACTCATTCCGAGTGATTTGCTTGAAACTTTAATTTTATCAAGAGCACAAGTACCATTCCCGCCTTTAATTGAAGCACTCTTTTTAGAACTTGCAATCGACTTACTGAGGGAAGCTGGCGCGAGGTTACCGATGAAAGTTGGTCAAACGCTCGGTATTGTAGGCGGTATCGTAATCGGGCAAGCGTCTGTACAAGCTGGTTTAACGAGTAATATTTTATTAATTATTGTCGCCTTATCAGCACTCGCTTCCTTTATTACACCTATTTATAAAATGGGTAATGCGGTTCGATTACTGCGCTTCCCATTTCTCATATTTGCAGAAATAGGAGGACTTTTCGGGATTTCTCTTGGATTTATCTTCTTATTTACTCATCTATTTAGACTTACTTCCTTACGTAAGCCATACGCTTTGTTTTATCCAACAAGACAACAATCTGTTAAAGATTCTTGGATTCGTTTCCCTTTAACAATGATTGATACACGTGATGTACAAGCAAGGCCACAACATGTAAAAAAATCAGCAAAAGGAATTTCAACGAAACATAGATCGGACTTTGATGATTAAGAAATGAGGTGCATTGGATGAGTAAAGTTCAAGAAAAATATCAAATATCTCCTATCTTTGTTTTCTTCTTAATTCACGGTGCACAGTTTGGAGCTGGCGTTCTTGGCTTCGCTAGAATCATTGCAAAGGCCGCTGGATACGACGGCTGGATGGGCGTTCTAATCACAGGACTCTGTATCCATCTCCTAATATGGATGATGTATTTTTTATTAAAAGAAACAAATGGAAATTTAATTGATTTACAAAGGCAAATGTTTGGAAAGTGGATAGGGAATGTATTTAATATCATCTTTGCAGCTTATTTTTTAATCGTCAGTATTTCGGTTATTCGAACGTATGTTGAAATTATTCAAGTATGGATGTTTCCTACCGCTTCCACTTTTATGTTAACACTCTTTTTGTGCTTAGTTAGCTATTACATTATCTCTTCTGGATTTCGTGTCATTACTGGCATTTGTGTCATCTCTGTTGGTGGTACATTAGGATATTTATTTCTAAGCTTATTCGTTTTGAAATATTCACATTGGGATAATTTACTACCTATATTTACGCATTCTTTTTCAGATATTTTAAAATCTGCTCAACTGTCAATCTACAGTATGACCGGTTTTGAGGTTTATCTCATGGTTTATCCGTTTGTAAAAAAACCTATGCAGTCTCATAAATACGCTCAATACGGGGCACTATTTTCAAATCTTCTATATGTATTTAGCACCCTTTTAGCCTTTGCATTTTTTAGTGAAAAACAATTGTTAAAAACGATATGGCCACAACTTTCTATGACCCAAGTCATTCAATTACCATTTATAGAAAGGCTCGAATATATCGCAATTTCCGCTTATGCACTCGTGATTATTACAAGTTTTATCCTTCCCTTATGGGCAGCAACGAGAGCAACGCATGAAATATTTCGTGTCAAACAAAGAGGTGTTTTAATTGCTTTTATCTTTATCACTCTCATTGTTTCACAACTTTTAACAAACAGACATGATATTAATAATTTTATTAGTAATGCAGCAAAAGTTAGTTTTTGGCTCATTTATGTATACATCCCAATCCTATTTATTATTGTGTGGGTGAAAAGAAAATGGAAAAAATCAAAAGCACAAGCAAATTAATACTTCTTTCTTGTATAACACTTTTTAGTTTAACTGGATGTTTACAAAAAAATATTATCGACGATGTACAGCTGATTCAAGGAACAGTTTTTGATACAGCAAAAGATAATAAAGTAAAAGTAACATTCGTTTGTCCGATTCAGAAAAAGGGAAATAAAGTTCAAGTTTTTGAAGGAACTGCAAATGCGGTAAAACAAGTAAAAGCAAACACATCTTTAGAGTCTTCTCAACCATTTGCTAGCGGACAAATGCGTGTCGCTCTATATACGATAAAACTTGCGAAGAAAGGAATGTCTACCTCATTCGATACATTACTTCGAGATGTAAACATAGGGAATGCTTTATATGTTGGTTTATTAGAGGGGAATGGTACTGAACTTTTAAAAGGCAAATATTCGACTTCATACAACGTTGCAATTTATATAAAAAAAATGCTAGAACATAATATGGAGACTGGTCCTTTACCAACGGATAACCTGCATGTAGGAGCATTCCGTTATTATCAAGAAGGGCAAGACTACTATATTCCAATTTTAAAGAAACATGGTGATAAAATAAAAATTAACGGAATTGGTCTTTTTAAAAAGGATAAATATATTGGTAAAATTGCAGAAAAAGATATGTTCATCTTTAAAGGACTATTAGAGAAACATAAATTAGATTCACATGAATTCAAAACAGATTCTGCATACGTAATGATTAATAATATTCGTTCTATTCCAACTTACGATATAAAAATAAAAAACGGGAAGCCTTCTTTTTTCATTCACGTTCATCTTGATGCACGTATCCAAGAACTATCAAAACAAATTAACTTAGAAAATAATAAGAACACAAAAAACATTGAAAAAGATGTCCAAAGACAATTAAATATACAAGCTGCTAAATTAATTAAGCAGTTTAAATCTTTAGGTGTTGATCCTCTCGGGCTAGGAGCTAGGTATAAGCAACATTATCGTCCATTCAAATTAGAAGAATGGAGACAAATGTATAAAGATGTTCCAGTTACTATAAAATACACCGTAAATATTACAAATTCTGGTGTAATTGAATGAGAAATGATTGAACTCCTCTCTCCAGCATGATACAACGGAAAGAGGAGTTTTTATTTTAGATAGAGAGAGAAGATATTTATGGGGGAGCTTATGTCTAAAAAATTAGTAAAGCCTATTTTAAATGGTATTTTATTTCTCGGCGTCTTTTTATTTGCTCATACATATTTAAAAAATGTTTCCTTCACACGTTATTTACTTGTCGTTATACCAATGTTGCTCGTTGGTATGTTTGGCATCGACCTTCTTTTATCCATTTTAATAAAAGAAGAAAAATAACGAGCAGGGCCGTCCCAAAAATATTCCGGGATGGCTTTCTTTTATTAATGGATTATGTTTTGTCGTTTAGTCGATATAATATTTCCCTATCTTAACTAAAAGATACAACTTTTAAACAGTCCCTTTTCATTTCATAATCACCCTATGTTACAATGAGATTCGGACATAGCGAGAAAGGATGAAACAACATGACAAACGAAAAAGGTTTAGATAAAGGGTACGAACTTGTTGCGAAAATGCATGAAGTATTCGGACATCCAGTGACAAACACTCCAACAAAATTAACAGAAGAACGTGCAAAAATCCGTGCAAGTTTTATGCAAGAAGAGCTAGAAGAATTTCTAGAAGCAACGACTGTTGAAGATCAATACGATGCACTAATTGACCTTATTTACTTTGCATTCGGCACGTTTGCCGAAATGGGCGTACGTCCTGATAAAGGATTCGAAATTGTAAATAACGCAAACATGGCAAAACTATTCCCGGACGGGAAACCTCGATTCCGCGAAGGCGACGGCAAAATTCTAAAACCTGAAGGCTGGCAAGCACCAGAACCACAACTTCGTGCTGAAATCGAACGTCAACGCCAAGAAGCTGAAAAAAACTGCTAGGAAATCCTAGCAGTTTTTTATTATGTCTTTTTTTCTGCCATTCATTAATGACCCACGTGTCCAGCATGCCCTGCTGCTCCACCAATGCTAGCTGCTCCCGCCGCTGCCCCTGCTCCTCCTGCCCCAATTCCACCTGTCCAAGGAGAAGATTGTTGTTGATACTGTTGATATTGTTGATGTTGTTGGTGTTGTTGGTGTTGTTGGCCGTGGTGACCTTGATGACCTTGGTGACCTTGGTGGCCGTGATGACCTTGATGACCTTGGTGACCTTGATGGTGATGGTGTCCATGATGACCTTGATGACCTTGGTGGCCTTGATGATGTCCATGATGACCTTGGTGAGTTTGATAAAGAACAGCCTGCGGATGTATATGATGGTGTCCGTGGTGATGTACTTGTTGTTGATGGTGTCCATGATGACCATGGTGACCTTGGTGGTGATGGTGTCCATGATGACCTTGGTGACCTTGGTGGTGATGGTGTCCATGATGACCTTGGTGACCTTGGTGGTGATGGTGTCCATGATGACCTTGGTGACCTTGGTGGTGATGGTGTCCATGATGACCTTGATGGTGGTGTCCGTGATGATCATGAACAACTTGCGGAAAACCACCTATCCCTCCTGCCACAACACCTACTCCTGGTACCGGAAATCCTGTTTGTACGCCTCCAACGAAAGATGGAAATGCAGTTGGTACGCCTACTGGTACTCCTCCCGCTGCTCCGCCTACAAATGTTGGGATTCCTGTTTGCACTCCGGCTACCGATGATGGAAATCCTCCTGTTAATGTTGGAATTCCAGTTTGTACACCAGCTACTGATGTGGAAAATCCTCCAGGTGTTCCGCCCATCCAGCTCGGAATTCCACCGTATCCTTGTTGGCCAGCTCCTCCCATTAACATCATTTGTTCATAACTATCTGATCCACCTCCGAAAAATCCGTGTGGTGCATTATTGTCCATCCCTTTCATTCCTTTCACCTCTTCTACTCAATTTAGCCTACCTTTTTTATCATATTTCCTATAGAAAAATAGGTGTTTGTCTGTATTGGAATTCCGCTCTTTTATTTGTACGTAGTGGAATAATTGAAAACTTAGACTAAGGTGATTCAGAAATTATTTTCTACACAAAAAAGCTCAGAGCATAAATACTCTGAGCTTTTATTTAGAATAAATTAATTTGCAACAACATTAACAAGTTTTCCAGGAACAACAATTACTTTACGAACTGTTTTCCCTTCAATTTGGTCTTGAATTGCTTCAAGTGCAAGTTGTTCCATTTCTTCTTTTGATGCGTCTTTACTCATTGTTAGTTTTGCGCGAACTTTACCCATAACTTGAACAACGATTTCAACTTCATCTTCTACAAGTTTAGACTCATCAAATGTTGGCCAGCTTGCATATGTGATTGTTTCATTGTATCCAAGTTTGCTCCATAGCTCTTCCCCGATGTGAGGTGCAACTGGTGCAATCATTTTTACGAAACCTTCTACATATTCTTTCGGAAGCGTTTCAGCTTTGTATGCATCGTTGATGAATACCATCATTTGAGAAATCGCTGTGTTGAAGCGCAGCTCTGCATAGTCTTCTGTTACTTTCTTCACTGTTTGGTGGTAAGCTTTTTCAAGCTCTTTATTTGGTGCATCAGTAATTTTCTCACTTAATTCACCGTTATCTTGAACGAATAGACGCCATACGCGGTCTAGGAAACGACGAGCTCCGTCAAGACCATTTTCAGACCAAGCGATTGAAGCATCTAATGGTCCCATGAACATTTCGTATAGACGAAGTGTATCTGCACCGTGGCTTGCTACGATATCATCAGGGTTTACAACGTTACCTTTTGATTTACTCATTTTCTCGTTGTTTTCACCTAGAATCATACCTTGGTTGAATAATTGTTGGAACGGCTCTTTCGTTGGAACTACACCGATATCGTATAATACTTTATGCCAGAAACGAGCATATAGTAAGTGAAGTACAGCGTGCTCTGCTCCGCCGATATAAATATCAACTGGAAGCCATTGTTTTACTTTTTCAGGATCTACAAGTGCTTCGCTATTGTTTGGATCGATATAACGTAAGTAATACCAGCAGCTACCAGCCCATTGTGGCATTGTGTTCGTTTCACGACGACCTTTTTTACCAGTCTCAGGATCAACAACATTTACCCACTCGTCAATGTTAGCAAGTGGTGATTCACCTGTACCTGAAGGACGGATGTTGTCTGTTTTCGGAAGAACTAATGGTAATTCTTCTTCTTTTACAGCTGTCATTGTGCCATCTTCCCAGTGAATAACTGGAATTGGCTCACCCCAGTAACGTTGACGGCTGAATAACCAGTCACGTAGACGGTATGTTACTTTTTGATTTCCTGCGCTCGTTACTTCAAGCCATTCAATCATTTTTGCGATTGCTTCTTCTTTATTTAAACCATCAAGGAATGCTGAGTTTACGTGTTCACCATCACCTGTGTATGCTTCTTTCGTAATGTCTCCGCCTTTTACAACTTCCTTCATTGGAAGATTGAACGTTGATGCGAATTCATAGTCACGCTCATCATGAGCTGGAACTGCCATTACAGCACCTGTTCCGTAAGTTGCAAGAACGTAATCAGCGATCCAGATTGGTAATTTCTCACCATTTACTGGGTTAACTGCGTAAGCACCAGTGAATACACCAGTTTTCTCTTTCGCAAGTTCTGTACGCTCTAAATCACTCTTCATTTTTACAGAATTAATGTAAGCTTCTACAGCTTCTTTTTGTTCAGCAATTGTAATATCAGCAACAAGTGCATGTTCTGGAGCAAGTACACAGTAGCTTGCACCAAATAGTGTATCAGGGCGCGTTGTGAAAACTGTGAATTTCTCGTCTGTACCGTCGATGTTGAAGTGTACTTCGGCACCTTCAGAACGACCGATCCAGTTACGTTGCATATCTTTTAAGCTTTCTGGCCAATCAAGCTCGTCTAGATCTTCTAATAGACGATCTCCGTAAGCTGTAATTTTTAACATCCACTGTCTCATCGGACGACGCTCAACTGGATGTCCACCGCGCTCACTCTTACCGTCAATGATTTCTTCGTTTGCAAGTACTGTACCAAGTGCTGGGCACCAGTTTACAGGTACTTCATCAACATAAGCTAAGCCTTTTTCAAATAGTTTTAGGAAGATCCATTGTGTCCACTTGTAGTAGTTTGGATCTGTTGTATTTACTTCACGGTCCCAATCGTAAGAGAAACCTAATGATTTAATTTGGTTACGGAACGTATTAATATTATGCTCTGTAAATTCAGCCGGGCTGTTTCCAGTATCAAGTGCATATTGCTCTGCTGGAAGACCGAATGCATCCCATCCCATTGGATGAAGAACGTTATACCCTTGCATACGCTTCATACGAGATAAAATATCCGTTGCTGTATAACCTTCTGGATGTCCTACGTGTAGGCCTGCACCTGATGGATATGGGAACATATCTAGTGCATAAAATTTTGGTTTTTCTGTCTCATCTGGCGTACGGAATGTTTTATTCTCTTCCCAGTACCCTTGCCACTTCTTCTCAATTTCTTGATGATTAAAGCTCATGAGATACCCTCCTTAAAATTCTATTTATTTTCACCGCCCAAAATACAAAAAACCTCTCATCCCTAGAAAGGGACGAGAGGTTATAGATTCCCGCGGTACCACCCTAAATTAATGTACAAAAAATATACATTCGCTTAGATCCGTAACGTGGATTGACGGCAATTGCTACTATTAGTTTCACAACTGCAACTCAAAGGCGAGTTCATAACGAAACGTGGATTGACTTGCACCGACCGTCAACTCTCTAAACCAGCTTCTATTACTACTACTCCTTCTCACTGTTATTACAAATATGAGTTAAGTGAACTACCTCCGCCTCGTATCTCATAAGAGCTTACTTAAAGCAGGGCTTCTCGGTTAATCGTTACTCTTACTAACTAACGAATTCGTCTTAAGACACCCGAGCTATCTCCCTTGTTCCAAAGGTTGTTTTATTTAAATATATTCTAAAACATGTTAACATGTTCCGTCAAACTAAACTGCAATTTTTTCTTCAACTGTTTCTTCTACTTTTACTCGTTTATCATAAATGCTCGTTGCGATAAGCGCTACTACAAGCATTACCATGATTGCTATAAACAATACTTCCATATTATATAAATCAACAATTGCTCCGCCAACGACCGGACCGAACATTTTTCCTACAGTCGCCGCACTATTTACAACACCTTGATAAAACCCTAACTTATCTTTTGGTGCAAGTATATTTGCAATGGTCGGAACTGCCGGCCATACAAATAATTCACCAATTGTTAATGTTACCATCGCAACGAGGAACATCGTAAATTGCTGCGCTTGACTTAATACGATGAATGACGCCGCAAAAATGATGATTCCGATCGTAATTTGTTGTTTTAAAGAACGCTTCATCCAGCGAATTAGCATACTAACTAGCGGCTGCGCACAAACAATCATCGCTCCGTTTATCGTCCATAATAAACTATAGTGACGAAGACTAATATTTAACTCTTGCATATGTGTTGCAATTGCTCCTTGCCATTGTACGTATGTAACCCAGCATAAAGCATATGCTACACATACGATAAGAAGTGCTTTGAATCCAGGTGTAAGCGACCAACCTTTTTTCGTTTCCACTTCTTTTTGTACTCCTGGCTCTTTCTTGTCTTCCATACCACGGAATCCAATAAAAGCAATTAAGAAGAAAACAAAGTATAAAATAAAGTTTGCTAAGAAAATATAATCAAAACGATACGATGCAACTAATCCACCACACGCTGTTCCAATCGCAATACCAACGTTTTGTCCAACATACATCGCATTAAATGCTCGTCTTCCGCCCTCTGGCCAAACCGTACCAACCATCGCATACATCGATGGGAAGACCATTCCAGAACCAAAGCCGATTAACGCTAGCCAAACAACATATAACGGCCAACCGTGGAAGAACACAAGACCTAAAATCGATACGAGTGTAATGACAATTCCTACTAAAGTTGATTTATAACCGCCCCATTTATCAAATAAAACACCGCCGAGCAAGTTTCCAATTACACCAGTAAGCGAATTGATCATTAATACCATTCCGGCCACAGATAAAGATTTTCCTAGGTGATCATGCAAATAAATTGTATTAAAAGGCCATAAAAAAGAAGCACCCGTGACATTAATAATCATCCCAGCTACTAATAGCCATACTTTCCTTGGCATAGTCTCCCCTCCTATTCTATTTTTTCGTTCATCTATAACAGTAAAATTGTAGTCTTTTTTAAATAGGAAGGCAACTGATTAATAGTTGATGAAATTCAGATAATAGTTTGTCGGTAAAGGAAATTATATTGATTGGTGTTTGAAAATATATCGGCGATTTTGGAAATATATCAGCGATTATTAAAATATATCGACGATTCTCGAAATATATCAGCGATTATTAAGATATATCGACTTACCGACAAAAAACGACAACAGCAACACTATATAAAGAGGCTGCATGAACTTCATGCAGCCTCTTTATATATTACCCAACTTCTTTTTCTCGCTTTGCACGTTCTTTAGCACTCCATTTAAATACCTTATCTAGTAGAGAGTATATTCTCCCAGACTCTTTCGTTAATAACGGTCCTAACGATGCCAATATTAAAACATATAAAGCAGAGAACGGTTTAATCGCTGCCATTAAGCCACCGGCAATGCCGATATTCGCTACAATAATAGAAAATTCCCCGCGTGATACGAGTGTTAAACCTATATTCATAGAAGCCTTATGGGATAACCCGGCTTTACGTCCCGCAACCATTCCAGCAGTAAAATTACCGATTAAAGTAATGAAAACTGCTCCTAATGCCAACCATACTGCGCCTCCAAGTGAAAACGGATCTATACTTAAACCGAAGCTGAAAAAGAATATGGCTCCAAAGAAATCACGGAATGGGACAACGAGCTTCTCAATTCGATCACTATGCTCCGTTTCAGAAAAGACGAGTCCTAATAATAAAGCTCCAATCGCTTCCGCAACATGAATTGTTTCTGAAAACCCTGCTACGAAGAATAAAATAGCAAATATTACGATAATAAAAATTTCATTTGAGGAAATATCTAATATTTTATTTAAGAACGGCGTAGCTTTTCTAGCGATTACAAAGAATAGTAGCATATACCCTACTGCGATTAACACCGACGTAAGAGCACCTGCAAATGACGTTGCCCCTCCGAGTACTAATCCTGAAACGACTGATAAATATACCGCTAAAAAGATATCATCAAACATAATGATTCCTAAAATCAGCTCCGTCTCTTTATTACCAGATCTTCTTAAATCAACAATGACTTTTGCAACAATTGCACTTGATGAAATTGTAATGATTCCAGCAATAATTAACGTCTCTAATAAGGGGAAGCCCATCACATATCCATAAAGCAAACCTAATAGGAAATTAAGTGATATGTGGACAGTCCCCCCAAAAGCAATTGATTTTCCTGATTTAATTAATTTTTTTATTGAGAATTCTAGGCCTAAATAGAATAGGAGGAATATGACGCCAACACGGCCGAGGAAGGAAATAACTTCTCCGCTTTCAATAAACCTTAAATCGATAAGTCCTAAATCAGGGGCATGAGGCCCCACTAACATACCGAGTATAATGAGAAACGGAATAATCGAGAACTTTAACTTCGCAGCGAGGATAGCTGCAAAAGCTACTAATACTAACGCAGTTCCAACTTCAAAGATTAAAGTATCCATCGATTATGAATCACCTCCTGCTGAAAGCAATTCATTAATAATTCTTTTCACTTCATGTCTCGCGCCCGATAACACGAGCATATCGCCAGCTTCAATAATAGAGTCTGGACCTGGATTAAAGAATTTCTTCATATTCTTTTTTAAAATAGCAATAATCGTTACGTTATATGTTTTTCTGACATGTAAGCTACCAATTGTTTTTTGTACGACTGGTGCGTTATTTTCCACCTTAAACCATTCAATTGATAGTCCTTCGAAAGCCATCTCAATTGTGTCTAACGCTTGTGGTCTATATACCATTCCGCCCAATATAGCTGCAATTTGTCTCGCCTCCGAATCACGAAGAGAAATACTTGAAATACTTTCATCATGATCTGCATCAAAATGATACATTTCTCTTCGGCCATCATCGTGAATAACAATAACCAGCTTTTCATTACCTTTTGTAATTACTTCAAACTTACATCCAATACCCGGTAATTCACTCTCTCGAATATTCATATTCCCGCCTCCTAAATTTTTTAGTTACGGCTTTTACAAATCAACATCAATCTCTGTTTTAAATTCTTCATCTTTTGAGATTCCTAAATACTTGAGTGTCTCTGATGGCGTTGCGTGATGAAAATGCTTTTGCAATAGTGCAATCGCTATCCCTCTTTTATATGCATGAAATCCAAACGTTTTTCTCATTGAGTTTGTTCCGATTTTACCAACAATCCCAACCGCTTCAGCAGCATTATGAATTACACGATACGCTTGTTGACGTGTAATTGAATTTTTCGTTTTATTAGATTGAAATACGTAGTTTTCTCTTTTCACATCAATAGATTGTACGTACTCTAAAAGTGCTTCTTTTACTTTTGTATTTAAATAAATATCTTGTTTAAACTTTTCATCTTTCACAGGAAGAGAATAAAACTCTTTAACAGTTCCATCTTCATTTAATACCTCTTCAAATTTCATACTAAGTAGCTCAGTAATTTTTAATCCTGTGTTAATTCCAATAACAAATAAAAGATAATCTCGCTGCGAGTGCTCTTTTAAATACTTTTTCATCGCCTCAATTTGGCTTATATCTTTTAATGCCTCTACAACTTCCATACATGTATTCTCCTCATCTTATGAACGGTAATTTTCTCATCATGTTGTCCATTTTACCTTATCACGCTATGAGATTTCCATGTATTATCCATTATTTTTACAATATACTTTTAGGTTTGGAAATTTATAATTGTGCAAATACAGTGGGGTAGGAACAATAGGGGGATACAAGTTCAGCCTCTTTCTACAGATTGGATTCCTCCTTTCATTTTTCTATTGCTGACACTTACATGTTATGTTACTTATTTACATTATATTATACATTTCAGTAACATTAAAGTGTTTTTTCTGCAAATAATAAAAACCGAGCAGTTTCGCTCGGTTTTTTATTAATCTTCTTTCGGAAGAACAATTCCTTTATACAATTGAACGGTAATGAAATAATAAATCGTGTAAATAACTACGAAAATTACAATTGGTACCCAAATACGGAAGTACGGATCGATTAAAATAAATCCGAAAATATTCATACCAACTAATACGTGAGCAATACCTACAATTGCTGGGAATAAGAATACTAAGAATAACTCTTTATAAATGGATTTCGTTAATAATTCACGGCGCACACCGATTTTACGAAGCATTTGATAACGCGTAATATCTTTTGATGCACCAGAAAGAATTTTAAACATGAGACAGCTTGCCATCATTGCTAAGAAAGCAATTCCAAGGAAGAATCCCATAAACACTGTTCCGCTCGCAACGCCGTATAACATGTCGTAAGTTTGATATTTACTATTTAATCTTTCAGCTTTTACATTTTTATATTTATCTAGCTGCAACTCGTCAAGTTTTTTCCATTCTTTTGTATATACTAAGAAATCATCTGCTTTTCCGATAAATGCTATACCTTCTTTACCATTTATCCCATCGTACATTTTTTGATCTACAATTTTAATTGCATGATCTTCGTATATATAATACGGATGAATTGTGCTAAAAGCATCAACCCATTCTTCTGGAAGTTCTTTAGCGTTCGCATCTTTTTCATTCATTTCTCTAGAAACTGCACCTACTGGTAGTTCCTGTGAAACCTTCTTTGTATTCACTAAATCCTTCATCGACTTCATATTTGTCATATCTTTTACAAAAGGACGATTTTTTTCTAAATCTTCTTTTACATAATAAACGTATTTATCATCAACTTTGTAGCGATATTCATTTTTTTCTTTAAATGTAATACCGTCTAAAATTTTCTTTTCTTCAGCTGTAGGATTATGAACAACTGAATCATAGATTACTAAACCATCAGACAGTTTGATAGCGTTATTTTTAAACGCCATACCACCTGAAATTGCACCTGCTCCAAGAGCAACTAACATCGCTACCGTTGCAAGCACCTTTGTTAAGCTATTAATACGGAAGTTTAATTGTGCAAATGTAAAAGCGTTAAGTCCTTTTTCACTACGCTTTTTATTACCTTTTAACTTTTTAATAATAACCGGAAGAAGTGATCCAAATAGCATGTAAGTACCAGCTGTCGTTGTAATTAATGCAATAAGGATTCCCATTTCTCTTAGTTTTGCCATGTAAATCATTGATGCATAGCCAATGCCTAATAAAATAACCGCAAGGAAGGCAACTACACCTGTCATTTTTCCTTTTACTGCAACACGTTCTGTTTGTGCGTCTGCATGTACAAGTTGCAGTACAGAAATACGTGATAATTTAATACTGTTCATAATTGCCGATAATACAAATAGTGCAAAGAAGAAGATGCACGTAACAGTCATAGATGGCAGGTAAAATGCTTTATAGCCTTTACCAGCAAATTCTAATTGTTTCATTAATAGCTGTCCGATACCTTCTGCAAGTCCTACACCAACTATAATACCAATCGCAAGAGACGCAGCGCCTAATACGATTGTTTCAATAAACATAAGTAATGTAACTTTATGTTTTTTCGCTCCTAACATCATATACATACCAAACTCTTTTTGACGAAGAGATAGTAAGAAAGAGTTCGCATATAGAATATAGAAGAACGTTATAATAGCGAGTAAAAATGAACCTGCTTGGAATACAAATCCAATTTGGCCAATCGTAGAATTTTCCTTAAGGAAGGCTTCGTTTAACGCTAACGTTTGGAACATATAAAAAATTGAAATCGACATGACAAGACCAACAAGTAAGACGATATAATCTTTCAGCTTACTCTTTAGTCCTGACATGGAAAGTTTAAATAACATGCCTTAGAACCTCCTTTCTTACGCTTTTTGTGTGCCTAAGTCTGCTAGCACATCTAAAATTTCTTTATAAAACTCTTCACGTGTACCACCTCGGTGAATTTCTTTATATAGCTCACCATCTTGAATGAATAAAATACGCTGACAGTAACTTGCACTAAACGGATCGTGAGTAACCATCATAATAGATACGCCTTGCTCTTGATTTAAGTTTGTCATCGCATCAAGTAAACTCGTCGCGTTTTTAGAATCAAGCGCTCCCGTTGGCTCGTCCCCTAAAATAATAGCTGGCTCATGTACTAAAGCCCGCGCTGCTGCGGAACGTTGCTTTTGTCCACCAGACACTTCAGATGGATACTTTTGAAGAATTGCTGAAATACCTAACATATCTGCTACTTTTTCTACTTTCGGCCCAATATTACGCGATGGAACACCTTGAAGTGAAAGTGGCAATGCGATGTTTTCATAAATAGATAAGTTCTCTAATAAGTTAAAGTCTTGGAAGATGAATCCTAATTTTTGCGAGCGGAAATCAGAAAGCTCACCTTGCTTCATTTTCGTAATATCCGTACCCGCAATTTCAACAACGCCGCCCGTTGCTTTATCAAGCGTTGAAATTACATTTAATAATGTCGTTTTACCAGAACCAGATGGTCCCATAATGCCAACAAACTCACCCTCTTGAATTGAGAATGATACACCTTTTAATGCGTGTGATTGGTTCTCACCTTTTTTACCGTACACTTTTTGAACGTTTTTCACGTCTACAACTGGTTTCGTCATATATATCCTCCTACGCTTGTTTTTCCATTACCTATTTTGCGCCTTTTGGAGCTGAACTGCTATTTGTTAACATTACATTTACCTTACACTTTTGTAAGATAAAAAGGTTTGTTTGTAAGCTTGGCTTTTACTACTAGTGACATAGTGAATCGGTAAATGAAATTATATCGGCGATTTTTCAAATATATCGACGATTCTTCCACTTTTATCAGCGCTTTTCAAAATATATCGGCGATTTTCAAAATATATCGACTTATCGACAAAAGCCGACAATATAAAGAGGCTGTTCCCCAAAAGGAACAGCCCACTTCTCTCTTTATTTCTTTAAAGGCGTTACCGTCCAATACGTAATAACACGCCAAATCCATTCTAATGGACCCATTTTAAAGATTTTCATCCAAATCACACTAAACACAATTTGAATTGCATAAATTGCAATACACACATATAACGTCTGCATGTAAGTTAAATTTCCTGCAAAGTTACATACACTGCCTGCAATTAAAATCATTGCAGTTTGACCGATATAATTTGTTAAAGCCATACGACCGTAGTATTTCAGTGGTGCTAACAATGTTTGAACTAGTTTTAATTGTAGTAGTAAAATTAATGCTCCAACATAGAAAGCTGAAATAATTGGTCCAACTGTAATACCAATTTTTAAAAATTGGCTTGCAGCATCCACTGTTCCATCTTCAATTTCCACTATCCCATTTATAAATGGTTCAGCAGGAACGTGCCCATATTGATACCATACAGCTATTACGCTTAAAACAAACATAATACCTGTAAAAATAGCGACTTTCTTTATGTTCTGCGTAAGATTTTCAAATACACGATACTGTCCTGCAGCAAGCCCTAATAAAATTAAGCCAAGTGGTAATAGTTCTTTCGCTCCCATTACACTGAAGGTAATTGTTAAAATAAGCCCTAGTACTAGGTTCACTTCTTTTTTCGCCTTATAAAACGGTAAAACAATTAACCCGCAAATTGCGTATAACGCTAGTGCTTCTCCAGGCTGAAACATTTGATGAATCAAACCGAAAATAAATAGTGCAACTAAGCGGCGGAAAAATAAAACATATCCATTTTTCCCCTTTGCAATTGCTCTAGAGATAAAGATATAGAATCCCACTCCAAATAAGAATGAGAAGATTGAGTAGAAACGCCCTTCTACAAATAAGTATAAAAACCTTTGATAACTAGCATCCACTGTATTAGGATTTGGAATTTTAATGTTAAGTAGTGCAAGAATATTTACTAAAATAATTCCCAGTAGTGCAAAGCCACGAATGTAATCTAACTCATCAATTCGTTTGTTTGTAATAGCATTTCCCATAAAGCAGCTCCTTGTATAAAATTTAATCCTCCCTTACTCTACTGGAAATGTGATTTTACAACTATCGGTAAACCTTACAGCAATCTTACATTATTGTCATATAGCAAAATAAAACCAGGTCATATTGCGACCTGGTTTACTCTGATTGTTTTGATTTTTGCGGTTGTCCTTTTTTACTATTACGCTGTTTTACTTGAACCACTGGATCAAATTCATTCGAAAACTCTGCGTTATGTCCATTTTGCGTTTTTTGTTCTGGATTATTTTGATCTGAACGTTTCGCCATTACATTCACTCCTTATTAGTGCGGTGTAATAATCATTTGATGTTGCAATTGGCGAATTGCCATACGCGCTCTATTTAACTGCTCACGTTGCTCATCATTCGCATGTTGTTGCATCGTTTGTAAATCGTTATATGCTTGTTCTAATTGTAACTGCGCATCCGAATACTCCATCGTATTGTAATGCTCTTGTCTCATACCAAGATCTAATTGTTCTTTCGCATATTCCACCGCTTGTTCCGCTTGTGTAATATACGATTCAAGTGATTGACGCTCTGCCATAATTGTCCCTCCTTGCTTCAATTCCCCTTTAGTGTGTCCCTTCCATATGAACCTTATGAGTATGTTATAATGGATTTTGTTTCATTTTGACTCGGCTTAGGAGGGAAAGTAATGAAGGTTCAAAACCCTTTTCCATATACAAACGACAATAAACGTTATCATACATGGAATTACCATTTACGAAATGAATTTGGTGAAAAAATCTTTAAAGTTTCATTAGATGCTGGCTTCGATTGTCCGAACCGTGACGGTACAGTTGCTTATGGCGGTTGTACATTTTGCAGTGCTGCTGGATCTGGTGACTTCGCTGGCGATCGCCGCGATGATGTTATAACGCAATATCATGAAATGAAAGAAAAAATGCACTCAAAGTGGAAAGATGGAAAATGTATCGCTTATTTTCAGGCTTACACAAATACACATGCACCACTTGAAGTATTAAAAGAAAAATTCGAACCGCTTCTAGCTGAAAAAGACGTTGTCGGTCTTTCTATCGCAACTCGTCCAGATTGTTTACCAGACGATGTCGTTGCATATTTAGCGGACTTAAATAAACGCACATATCTTTGGGTTGAACTCGGATTACAAACTGTTCATGAACGAACTGCAAACCTTATTAATCGTGCTCACGATTATCCGTCTTATGTGGAAGGTGTAAATAAATTACGTAAGCACGGCATTCGAGTTTGTTCTCATATTATTAACGGTCTTCCTCTTGAAGATTACGACATGATGATGGAAACAGCTCGTGAAGTAGCGAAGCTTGATGTACAAGGAATTAAAATCCACTTACTTCACTTATTAAAAGGAACGCCAATGGTGAAGCAATATGAAAAAGGACAACTCGAGTTCCTTTCTCTTGAGGATTACGTAAGTCTCGTTGTTGATCAACTTGAAATCATTCCAGAGGACGTAATTGTGCACCGCATCACAGGTGACGGTCCACCTGATTTAATGATTGGTCCAATGTGGAGCTTAAATAAATGGGAAGTATTAAATTCCATCGATGCAGAATTTGTGCGCCGCGGAAGCTGGCAAGGAAAATATGCAAATGAGGAGAAACAAAAATGAAATTAGAACGTGTATTACCGTTTGCTCGCACGCTTCTGCAAACGGCTGTTAAAGAAGGCGATTACGCTGTAGATGCAACTTTAGGCAATGGGCATGACACTTGCTTCCTAGCTGAAATCGTTGGCGATAACGGAAAAGTATTTGGATTTGATATTCAAAAAGAAGCAATTGAAAGCTCAACAACTCGTCTAAAAGAAAAAGAACTTTTCGAACGTACTGTTTTAGTTCACGATAGTCACGATACACTTCTATCCGTATTACCAGAAGATGCAAAAGGAAAAGTAACAGGCGCTATCTTCAACTTAGGTTACCTTCCAGGCGGAGACAAGCATATCGTTACAAAACCGAACTCAACAATCTCAGCAATCGAACAATTATTAGAAGTAATGGCACCTGAAGGTATCATCGTCCTTGTTATTTACCATGGACACCCAGAAGGACAAGTAGAACGCGACGCTGTTCTCAAATTTGCCGAAGAACTAGACCAAAAACAAGCTCACGTACTGCGATACGGCTTTATTAACCAACAAAATAACCCGCCATTTATTGTGGCGATTGAGAAGCGATAAATATATCGACGATTTTTCAATTATATCTATCGTAACTCGGGATATATCAACGATTTTTTCGATATATCGACGATTCGACACACTATATCGACTTATCGACAAAACATAACAAAAAAAGACGTGCACTTATTGCACGTCTTTTTTTATTCTCCTATATAATGGATATATACACTGTATAGGAGGATAGAACTTTGCTAGTAGAACTAAAGGGAATTCAAAAGAAGTATGGCAAATCACTTATACTAGACAAGATTGATTTATCCATTCCAGAAGGAGAAGCACTCGCCATTATTGGCGGGAACGGGACTGGAAAAAGTACTCTACTCAAAATAATTGCAGGCTTTATTTCACCTACGGCAGGGACAATTCAAAGGAAAGAACATATACAAATCGGCTATGTACCTGAGCATTTTCCTGAAGGGATTCGTTTTACATTAGAGGATTATCTATTTCATCTCGGCCGCATTCACGGTTTATCAACAAAATATGTAAAAGATAAAATTCCGCTGCTTCTTGAAAGGTTTCATTTACTTCATGCAAGACATTCCGTTGTACGAAACTTTTCAAAAGGTATGAAACAAAAAACAGGCATTATGCAAGCGTTACTTACGGACGTACATTTATTAATTTTAGACGAACCGCTTTCTGGGCTCGATCCTAACTCTCAGCAAGAATTAGAACATATTTTACTCTCATTAAAACAACAAGGTATATCCGTGTTATTTACATGTCACGAAAAACAACTATTAGAAAACTTCGCTGATAGAATTGTGACGTTAGCAAATCATACAATCACAGAAAATATCTCTGCACAAAAAGGAGCAGAACAAGTCTATATTGAAGCAATTGTTCACGAAACATTTTCAGCGATAGAACTACAAAAACAATCCGGTTTTATACACGTTGCACACAATTCAAATCAAAACCTTATTCAATTACAAATCGAAAAAGAATATACAAACGAAATGCTTCAGTTTTTATTACATAAAAAAGCATCTATCACACTGCTACAACCTAACTTTTAAATCGAAAGAAGGTTCATTATGTTTGTCCTTATTCGTTATCACTTTCTCGACTATACAAAATCGTATAAGTACGTCCCTCCTATTGCGATGTACTTTATGAGCTTACTTTTTGTATATGCATATAAACCGACTCCTATTGTACCGACATATTTAGAAACAGCTCTCGCGCTTTATTTATTATCTGCCTGGATTACAGTTACAATTTTTCATACGGAAGACCCTGTACAAGAGCAAATCACTATTTCACATACAAATAACATTTCCGCATTATACGTTGGTAAATATATTACGGCTCTTCTCATTTGTACTGTATTATCTTTTATATCCGTAATCTATCCCATTATTTTGCAAATGTTTAATGAGAAAATGACAGCTTCTTTATTTCTAGTCGGATTTCTCTCTCACATGTCTTTCTCTATACTAGGAATTTCAATCGCAACATTATTTACTAGAAATACGATTCAAAAAGCAGGCACTGCTTGGCTTAGCCTTACATTTATATTGCTTATAACGATTGCATCTATCCGGTTTAAAAAAGAGTTCTTATGGTTTTTACCACCTGTCGAAAGCTTTCTAATGCTTGGACAATACAAATATAATATACTGACTCACACGCTATGGCTGACAGCATGGGCTATCGTATATTCATTTTTATTATTTACCTTATTTCTTTTTATCGTTCGCAAAAAACGTTTTTAATTACATATGAAAGGAGACGAAACAATGATTGGAATACTAGCAGGAATGGGGCCAAAATCAACTGGACCATTCGTCGATACAGTTGTAGCAGAGTGCCAAACAATATACGGAGCAAAGCATGACATGGACTTTCCTCATATGATGATCTATTCGTGCCCAACACCGTTTTACATGGATCGCCCTATTGATCATGAAGCGATGAAAAAAGCGATTATTGAAGGAGCACAAAAACTCGAGAGTACTGGCGCAAGCTTTATCGCTATGCCGTGCAATACAGCGCATCTTTATTTTGAAGAATTACAGCAATCTCTTTCTATTCCTATTTTGAATATAGTTGATGAAACGTTACAAGCGATTCCTGAAACTGCAAAAAGAGTCGCTCTTCTTGCAACAGAAGCTACTGTTCAAGCTGGTATTTACCAAGATGGGATTGCAAAGCGGAATATAGAATACATTCATCATGAAACATGGCAGGAAATGATTAATCAAATTATTACTTGTATTAAATCTGGAGAGATTGAAAAAGCTCACGAATTGTGGAATACGCTCGTTTTACAATTGAGAGATGAAGTCGATACCGCAATTATTGCATGTACCGATTTGAATGTGGTGGCGAATGAGGATTTTGTTGATTCCTCTCAATGTCTTGCGAAAGCGGTTGTTAGGATGTATCTATCAAATACAAAGAGATCTTCATAAACATAGAAAACATCACTTTTGAAATGTGTTTTTTGTTTGATAAAAATCCCCAAAACTTTTAACTTTCTTCACAATTCTTTCAAAGTAATCACACTTAATCCCGCTATATTAAATAAGTAGTTATTCATATAGGGAAGGTTAGGGGAACAAAGAGTATGAAAGTAAATCGTTCGCTTCATTATATTTTTTGGCGTTGGCATTTTTATGCTGGGCTTTTTATTACGCCGCTTCTTATTACTTTGTCACTGAGCGGAATTGGGTATTTATTTCGGGAAGAGGTTGAAGATTACATCTATAAAGATTTATATTTTGGGAAGAGCGCCCAAACAGAATCTATTTCGATGGCTGATTCTATTTCCTTAACAGAGAAAAAATATCCACATTATAGTGTGGCGAAAATTAGTGAGTTTGATGGGGATTATAATACGAGACTTACGATTGCAAATGAGTATACTGGACAACAAAAATATGTGTATTTAGATAGTAATAATCAAATTGTTGGGGATCAAAACGCAAGTGAAACGTTTGCCAATATTATGAGGGAATTACATAGTTCTCTTTTAGTTGGTGGCACTGTCGTTAACTATACGGTAGAACTTGCGGCATGCTGGACAATCTTTTTAATTGTGACTGGGTTGTATATGAGTATACGCCAATTCAAAAACACACCGGCATCCAATAAGAGAGAAAAAGCAAAACGACGTCATTCTATTATCGGTATTATATTTACAATTCCTCTCGTTTTGTTAGTTGCATCTGGATTGCCGTGGTCAGGATTTATGGGTAACCAAATTTATAAAATTGCATCGTCAAATGAATCACTCGGATATCCAAAATTGTATATGGCACCTCCTGAATCGCAGGTAAAAGAATTGCCGTGGGCAACTAGAAAAGAAGCACCTCCTGAATCGAATTCAAATGAGCCAAAAGCAATTTCTGTCGATGAATTGCGAAACGGAATTAAAATAAAGAAACCATATGTTATTTCACTACCAGCTGATCCGAAAGGTGTGTTCACCGTTTCGAAATCGAGCGGTTCTGGTATTACAGGTATGGATGTCGCACCAAATGAAGAAATAACAGCTTACTTTGATCAATATAGTGGAGAGCTCATTTCCAAAACGGACTACCGCGATTATGGCTTATTTGCACAATGGTTCACTTACGGTATCCCGCTTCACGAAGGTCATTTATTCGGATGGCCAAATAAAATATTATGCTTACTAACGACATTATCTTTATTACTTCTTATTTATTACGGAATAAAAATGTGGTTAGCAAGAAAGCCGAAAGGAAAATTAGCAGCACCACCGAAACAAAGAGATAAGAAAAGCATAATCGTTTTCTTTGTCCTGATGGTTATACTAGGCGCTGTCATGCCTTTATTTGGACTGTCTGTTTTAGTTATTTTTGCAATTGAACTTCTTATATATGTATGTTCAAAAATACGATCATAATAAAAAAGCATTTGTACTCTCGTGTACAAATGCTTTTTTATTTACTATTTTCTTTTTTTCTACCACTTATTAAAAAGACAATATCTACTATAATAATCAATGCTATGATAACTTGAGCTACATAATCCATTGTTGTAGGACCGCCGGCTTTATTCATCATCATATACATTCCAGTTACAAATGAAATGGAGAGTAGCACGAGTAATGTTATTTCAATATTGTCATATAGCTTTTGAAACAATTGCTTCATTTCGCCACCACCTTTACCATATTATAACAAAAAACCACTCTACATGAGTGGTTTTCTTCATCACTGCGCCGTTTTCTTTCGGTACATCTTCCCGTTCCAATAGAAGAATCGTGAAGTGAGACCACCGTATTTTACAATGCGCCGTGCCATTTTGTGCATATTCTTTTGTGCTGATACTTTTTGGTCTGATAAATAAATACCAAGTAATCCTCGGCTTATGAGACGATGAAACTTCGCATGAGGCAAATCACCAATGCTTTTCTCTGCTTCTTCTACAAAATGTTTCATACGATCTAATATAGCTTGCTCATTTTCGTAATAACTACAGAAATTCAAATCCCCGCCAGCGCGGTCTTCTTCTTGATCGATGAAATAATCAAGTAAAATATGAAGCCCTTGTACGTAAGGGAAATATCCTTGTCTAATTTTCGCAATATCTTCATCATGTAATTCATCATGAAAGGCATATGCGACAAGACAGAAGATTCCAAGCGTAGAACCGGCACATGCTGAAAATTCAAACCAACTCATCTCCGGTAAGTTTTCTTTATGTGCTTCAAACCATGTTTGTAATCGTGGTTCTCTTTCTTCTAATTTCACATGTTTATGAATTTGCAGATCACAATAATAACAAGCAAGTTCATGAAGAATAGGAGCAATTTTGTCATAGTGCTTCGTTTTCTTTAAAACATCTTGGCATGTTTCAACAAGTTCATCTAAATAACCACCATCATCTTGATCGTCACGATAACGATAATAATTACCGCCACCTTCTACTTCAGGTGATAATGCCATTAACATAGATTCATGCAGTGCGGCAAAATCATTCGGATCAAGTGATGTACTGCGATCACATAAATTATCTAAGTAGTCACTAATCGTTTGATATGCGACGATAAAACGAATACATTCCTCACGGTGTTCATTTGCTAATAGTGCTAAAATGCCACCGCCTTCGCAATGAAACGTTTTATGCTCAATACTTGCGATTGCCTGACTATGAAGCTCATCATTCGGAATATGGTAGGCACGCTCTTTCCACATCGCTAGCTCATGGTGTACAACCGGAAACACATCACGGTATACTTTCGCCATGAGCGTTATGGGATTACTCGGTACGTTCACTTCTTCCTTCATCTCCTCTATTCAATGTACAAATAATTTACTTATTTGTTTCTATTATGTTATTGATGCGTATTTCAGTAAATGACTGAATATAATTCAAAATTTCATCACGCTCATACTCATTTAATAACTCATGATAACAATTCGGCCATTCTTTAAAAGCCTTATCACTTATTTTAACATTATCAAACCAAGTGCGGACACGTATTTTATCTACAAGTTTATCCTCACATGCTTGCATTAGCAAGAGCGGAACATCTGGAAAATCATCTATTTTTTTATGAGCGATTTCAATAGACTTAATCAATTCACTATACCAACGTACTGATACTTTGCGCAAGAACAATGAATCGTTCTCCATCGCATCTCTCACTTCATGATTACGCGTTGACATTTCCACTGTAAGATTCGTTGCAAATTGTAACTTCGGAGCGATAATATTTAATATTTTTGAGGCAACTTGAAGCGGTGCAGAAGGTCCAGCTAATACACCTAAACATGGCGAACTTAAAATAATGCCGTCTACATCTTCTCTCTTCGTCTCTTGCATCATACGAATGACAATAAGACCACCCATACTATGACCAAATAGAAAAATAGGTAACCGATACTTTCTTGCCTCTTTCACCCATAATTTAACTTCCTCTATGTATTCATCAAACGAATCAATATGTCCTCTATTTCTTGAAGTCGTTCCATGTGACGGAAGGTCCCCCATCACGACGTGGTAGCCGATATGATTCCACATTTCCGCAACGGCTTCATAGCGTCCGTGATATTCCATTGCGCCGTGCACGATAACGATTACAGCCTTTGCTTCTTCAGCTTCATAATTCCACATACGGCTTTCCTCCATTTCACTCTTTTTCATAATTTGGTACACTGAAACTAGTCTCTAGGAAAGGAAGGCTTTACATGATATATCCTTACAAAGAAAAAAATCCGAAAATTGCGAGTAGTGCTTTTATCGCTGACTATGTTACCATTACAGGCGATGTCTCAATTGGCGAGGAATCAAGTATTTGGTTTAATACAGTCATCCGCGGTGATGTGTCACCAACAATTATTGGAGACCGCGTAAATGTACAAGATCAATGTACACTCCACCAAAGCCCACAGTATCCTCTTATTTTAGAAGATGACGTAACAATTGGGCATCAAGTCATTTTACATAGCTGCCATATTAAGAAAGATGCTTTAATTGGAATGGGATCTATTATATTAGATGGTGCTGAAATTGGCGAAGGAGCCTTTATCGGTGCTGGAAGCCTCGTTTCACAAGGAAAGAAAATTCCGCCGAACACGCTAGCTTTCGGTCGTCCAGCGAAAGTCGTTCGTGAATTAACAGAGGAAGACCGTAAAGACATGGAGCGAATTCGCACGCAATACGTTGAAAAAGGTCAATATTATAAATCACTACAAAAATGATTTTACTGCTGCCATAATACTGGCAGCTTTTTTATATAAAATCTAACTTTTTCTTTACAAAACATTATTACTCGCTCAACAAAATCTTATTAAAATAAAAGCTAATATCTCCATATATATGTAAACGAGGGAGGAGAATTTTCATGAAGGTCAGTGGACTGTATAAAATAGAATGTTACATTTTCAAAGGAATTAACCGCTACTTTGATCAAAAAACGTTAAATATCTTTTTCAGCAATATTACTCATATCGGTGGCGCGACTTTCTCTATCGCACTCACACTGTTCTTTTTAATTTTCGCAGATGGAACTTTGCATCAAGCTGCAATTGCAACTGCTATTTCGCTAGCAATTAGCCATATTCCTGTGCAAATATTAAAAAGATGGTATCCACGAAAACGTCCTTATTTAACAATTCAGGATGCAAAATATCCAGTCCATCCATTACAAGACCACTCTTTCCCGTCTGGTCACACAACAGCCGTTTTCTCTGTCTTTATTCCATTTATTTGCTATAATCCAAGCTTACTTATTTTCCTATTACCGTTAGCATTATGCGTCGGTATTTCGCGCATTTATTTAGGGCTTCACTATCCGTCTGATGTATTCGTCGGTATGTGCCTCGGTACTTGCTCTGGCATCATCTCTTTTTATCAATTCATCCCACTTTTCACATAAAGGAGTGATATGATGAGAGTCGCCATTTTTACCGATACTTTTACGCCACAAGTGAACGGGGTTGCGAAAACGTTAGAGCGGTTAACACGATATTTTCAGAAAGAAAAAATCGCCTATTCTGTTTTCGCGCCTCAGCATACAGCTGAAGATAATTTCGTAGCGAATGTGAACAAGATGAGAAGTATCCCGTTAACAATATTATATCCAGAATGTCGCTTTTCTTTTCCTACTCCGCGCATTAGACGAGAACTTCTTTCCTTTAAACCTGACATGATTCACATTGCTACACCTTTCAACATGGGACTTTGTGGATTGTATTATGCGAAAAAGTTAAACATCCCAGTTGTCGGTTCTTATCATACTGATTTCGATGCTTATTTACGTTATTACAAAATCGAATTCCTCTCTAATATGCTTTGGAATTATTTAAAGTGGTTTCATAGTCATATGCAAAAAAATTTTGTCCCCTCTCCTGAAACATTACATCAATTAAAACATAAAGGCTTTCAGGCTCTCTCTATTTGGGGACGGGGTGTAGATTGCAATCTTTTTCATCCAGCTTACAATACAGACCTATTCCGGAAAAAATATAATATTACAGCGAAGTATGTCCTTTCCTATGTTGGACGGATTGCCCCTGAAAAAGATATTGATACGTTGCAAAATCTTATCGTTAAATCAGCGCATACTCGAAACGATATTCATTGGCTTATAGCAGGAGACGGTCCTCTATCAACAAGTCTTCGTGAAGCTGTTCCGAAAACAAATGTCACGTTTACTGGCTATTTACAAGGCGGGGATTTAGCTGAAGCATATGCTTGTTCTAACATGATGGTATTTCCATCAGCTACTGAAACATTTGGAAATGTTGTACTTGAATCGCTTGCATGCGGTACACCTGTCATTGGTGCAAATAGTGGCGGGGTTAAAAATATTATTACAGATGGAAAAACGGGAGTTCTTTGTCCCCCCAAAAATGAGGACGCATTTCTATCATCCATTTATTTTTTATTGCAAAATGAAGAAAAACTTAAGCAGATGGGAATAGCAGCTTTATCTTATGCGAAATCAAAAAGCTGGGATGAGATCTTTCGTGGCTTGCTTAACCAATATGAGGAAGTGCTTCAGCATAACGCATCAGAGTTACTTGCTTAAATAGAAAAACTCCCTTCAAAAAACGAAGGGAGTTTATTATACAATTGTAAAATTTACCTAAACAAATGATACACAAGGTGAAATATCATATTATTTCTATATTCATTATAACAAAAACAAACATAAACAAATAGGCTTGTAATAAAAACCCATAAAAATTAATATATGGTTATACAGTATTTTTACTCTGTATAGTGATTTTAAGAATTCCCCTTAAAATCAACTTACTCACATACCTTTATACAGTAATTGTTCCCCAATTTCTGTATACCAAAAAACCTTTCATTCATTTGAAAGGTCTTTTTGAGCCTGCACATATTCTTCTTTCGTATTTACATTGATAAACCAATCCGCATTTGCTTGTACATCTTCACCAGCAATATATTTCACATTACATTGTGATAAAAGCTGAACCATACTTCTTTTTTCTTCTTGAAGCAAAGCATAAATCTTTTCTTTCACGCGGTTATGGTACGCTGCAAGTAACGGCTGTTTTCTTCCATTAATGATAGGTACAACTGCATCATATTCATTACTCGTTTGCCCTAATAAAATGGTGAACCACTCATGCGAAACATTTGGCGCATCACATGGCATAATAGCGTACCAATCTGCTTCTATATATTCCATACCTGATACAATTCCAGCAAGTGGCCCGTTCCCTTTATAGTGCGGAATGTCTTCTATAACAGGCACTTGTACGAGTTTCTCTACTCGCTCTTTTATATCAGAATGACTAATGACTACAACTTCTTGGAGCGTGCTTGTCATCACTTTCAAAATATGCTCAATAAACGTACTACCTTGCCAACTCGCTAGCGCTTTCGGCTCACCGAATCTACTCGACATACCACCTGCTAATACAATTCCAGCATACTTACTCATTGGCGATGCAGCTCAAATGTAATATGACCTAGTTCTGGTAAAATTAATTTATTCATCGCAAGGCGAACCGCTCCGCTAGACCCTGGCATCGAAAAGACTACTTTACGCCCAATTGTGCCGCCGATCGCTCTACTTAACATGGCACTACTTCCAATATCCTCCAAATAACTAATCATGCGGAACAACTCACCAAATCCAACAATTTCTTTATGTAATAACGCTGATACTGCTTCAATTGTGACATCACGCTTCGTAATACCAGTACCGCCATTTGTTAACACAACATCTACATCTTCCCTATGATAACCAGCTAACACTGCTTGCTGAATACTTTCTTTATCATCTTTCACAATTTCATAAGAAGTCACTGTATGGCCTGCTTCTTTTAACAATTCATGTAATAGTTGACCGCTCTTATCTGTCTCTTCTGTACGTGTATCGGAAATTGTTACGATCTTGCAGCGCACTTCTTTTGGCGCTTGTTTTTTATGTTCGGTTACGCTCATTTTTTTTATCTTTCCTTTCCTAAAGGCTTTTCTTCATTTTATCATACATACCTTTACACAATTATGTATGAAGCCGATAATACGCCATGATACAATATAAGTATACTAACCCACAAAAAGGAAAATGCATTTTCTTCTACTCCTAGACTACACATCTTAAGCTACCCTTTATATTTTCTTTCTAATGGAATTCAATTTTAAAACTTGTACTAAAAAATAAATCGGAGGTCTACATATTATGGAACTTTATAAAAAATTAACAACAACATTCATCCTCTTATTTATCGCTTCCATCACTGTCGGCTTTTCTCTAAAAGGAGCAATCCCATACGCGACATTGGTGAGCATTATATTTGCGACACTATTTTTACTAAGCAGTGCTTTTTGCGCGGGCAAAGCACGTCAAATGAAAGGTTGATTACATATGTTCCAGAAGAAACCAATCCTTTGTAAATCATGTGAAAAGGAAATACAAACGTATGAAAAGGCTTGGATTCATATGCCATTTCCAGCAAGTGGCATGACGAATATGAGAAAGTATATTGAACTAGAAGGAGAGATTTATTGTAGCTCGTGTGTTGAAATAATGAACAAAAAATAGTAAATACAAAAGGGGGACTTACATTGTTTGAATCAAACCGTATCCAGTTACGAAAATTTTCCGAAGATGATATTCTAACATATTATAAATGGCATAATGATATAGACGTTATGAGTTCAACTACTCTCACTCTTGATAAATATTCCCTTCAAGACACAGAAAAACTTTGCCAACAATTTATTCATTCTTCGGACTCTAAAAGCTATATCATTGAAGAAAAAGCTACGCATCTTTCAATTGGTATTACTTCTTTAATTCATATTGATTCGTATAATCGAAACGCTGAATGTATTATTGATATTGGTAACAAGGATTACTGGGGGCAAGGTTATGGGAAGGAAGCTTTCACCTTATTATTGGATTATGCATTTTTAGAATTAAATTTACATCGCCTTTCTTTACGAGTATTTTCTTTTAACGATAGAGCAATTAAATTATATAAATCGCTCGGTTTTCAACATGAAGGAACTTGTAAAGAAGCTATATTCCGCAATGGCACTTGGCATGACATTGAACTCTTCGCTTTATTCCAACGTAATTATATATAAAAAAAGCTTTGCGCTCACTGCGCAAAGCTTTTTTTCATATATTATAGACCAGCTTGCTCTTTTAAAGCTGCAGCTTTGTCTGTACGTTCCCATGATAGATCTACATCAGTACGTCCGAAGTGGCCGTAAGCTGCTGTTTGTTTGTAAATTGGGCGACGTAAGTCTAGCATTTTAATAATACCAGCTGGGCGAAGATCGAAGTTGTTACGAACTAGTTCTACTAGTACGTCTTCAGATACTTTACCAGTGCCGAATGTATCAACTGAAATTGATACTGGTTGCGCTACACCGATTGCGTATGCAAGTTGTACTTCTGCTTTTTCAGCAAGACCAGCTGCTACGATGTTTTTCGCAACATAACGAGCTGCATATGCTGCAGAACGGTCAACTTTCGTTGCATCTTTACCAGAGAATGCACCGCCACCGTGGCGAGCGTATCCACCGTAAGTATCAACGATGATTTTACGTCCTGTTAAACCAGCATCACCTTGTGGTCCACCAATTACGAAGCGGCCAGTTGGGTTAATGAAGAATTTCGTTTCTCCATCGATTAATTCTGCTGGTACTACAGCTTTAATTACGTGCTCTTTTAAGTCGCGATCGATTTCTTCCCATGTAACATCTGGGTGATGTTGTGTAGAAATTACGATAGTATCAACACGTACTGGTTTACCATTTTCATCATACTCAACTGTAACTTGCGTTTTTCCATCCGGACGTAGGTATGATAATGTATCATTTTTACGTACTTCAGTTAAACGGCGAGCTAATTTGTGAGCAAGCGAGATTGGAAGTGGCATTAACTCTTGTGTTTCATTACATGCGAAACCAAACATTAAACCTTGGTCTCCTGCACCAATTGCCTCAATCTCAGCGTCAGTCATTTGACCTTCGCGTGCTTCTAGCGCTTGGTCAACACCCATAGCGATGTCAGCAGATTGCTCATCGATAGATGTTAAAACTGCACAAGTTTCTGCATCGAATCCGTATTTTGCGCGTGTGTAACCAATGCCTTGAATTGTTTCACGAACGATTTTTGGAATATCTACGTAAGTAGAAGTCGTAATTTCCCCCGCTACCAATACTAAACCAGTTGTTACAGTTGTTTCACAAGCTACACGTGCATTTGCGTCTTTTGATAAGATCGCATCTAAAATTGAATCAGAAATTTGGTCACAAATTTTATCTGGATGTCCTTCAGTTACAGACTCAGATGTGAACAGATGACGTTTTTTTGTCATGTGGTAAACCTCCCTACAGTAATTGTATATATTGTACGGAACTCATCCTTAATTTGCCACAGATTGCGACATACATTTATTCTCCCACACAAGCATACAGAAAAACCTTTCCTACATAATAGAGAGGAAAGGTTTAATTTGCTACTTGCATACTGCTTTTTGCCCTTCGCTCTTATCGTTCGAGACCTGTAGCCTCGCACAGGTTTTAGCACCTATTCACCTGTATTTACCACTACAAGTGAGGTTGCTGGGCTTCATCGGGCCTGTCCCTCCGCCAGCTCGGGATAAGAGAGTATCCGTCCCAACCTATACTAAAGAAATGATATTCATTTGTCAATTAATATTCACATTTTCGTGAAAGTTTTTCTCAATGCGCCTAAAATGAAATATTAATAAGGAAATAATGTATTCACACAAACAAAAAGAAATAAATAGTATACATTATTTATATAATTGTGTTATACTCTTGTTGGGGATTACGAGAAATATTTCATTAAATGAAAAGGATGGTATATAAATATGAGTACTGTGAATGTCCAAATTGGTTTACACGAATTATTGAACGGAAGCAATGCACAGATTCAACTAAGTGTTCCGCAATTAGTGGAAAAAGTATTAATGCGAAATGAAGGGAAATTAACTTCGACTGGTGCCGTTTCTGCTTCAACTGGAAAATATACAGGACGTTCTCCTAAAGATAAATTTATTGTGAAAGAAGCATCGGTTGCTGACAAAATTGCTTGGGGAGCAGTAAACCAACCGATTTCTGAAGAACATTTTAATAAATTATATACGAAAGTTTTAGAATACTTAAAAGAGAAAGAAGAGTTATTCGTCTTCAAAGGATTTGCAGGCGCTGACCGCAATTACCGCCTACCAATTCAAGTTATTAATGAATATGCATGGCACAATTTATTTGTACATCAACTATTCATTCGTCCAACTGAAGAAGAATTAACAACTCATGAATCAGAGTTCACAATTGTTTCTGCACCGAATTTCAAAGCTGATCCAGCTGTTGACGGTACAAACTCTGAAGCATTCATTATGGTTTCATTCGAAAAACGTATCGTACTAATTGGTGGTACAGAATACGCTGGAGAAATGAAAAAATCAATCTTCTCTATTATGAACTTCTTATTACCTGAACAAGATATTCTTTCTATGCATTGCTCTGCAAACGTAGGTGAAGAAGGCGATGTAGCATTATTCTTCGGTTTATCTGGAACAGGTAAAACAACATTATCTGCTGATCCAAACCGTAAATTAATCGGTGATGATGAGCACGGTTGGTCTGATAACGGTGTATTCAATATCGAAGGCGGTTGCTACGCGAAATGTGTAAACCTTTCTCACGAGAAAGAACCACAAATTTTCGATGCAATCACATTTGGATCTGTTTTAGAAAACGTTATCATTAATGACCAAACGCGTATCGCAGACTATAACGATACTACTTTAACAGAAAATACTCGTGCTGCATACCCTATGCATGCGATCGACAATATCGTACTGCCAAGTGTTGCAGGACACCCAAATACAATTATCTTCTTAACTGCTGATGCATCTGGCGTATTGCCTCCAATCAGTAAGTTATCAAAAGAACAAGCTATGTATCACTTCTTAAGTGGTTACACTAGTAAACTAGCAGGAACAGAGCGCGGTGTTACATCTCCGCAAGCAACATTCTCAACTTGCTTCGGTTCACCATTCTTACCACTTGATGCATCTCGCTATGCTGAAATGCTTGGTGAGAAAATCGAGAAACACGATGCGAAAGTATTCTTAGTAAACACTGGCTGGACTGGTGGCGAATACGGCGTTGGTAAACGTATGAACTTAGGTTACACTCGTGCAATGATTCAAGCAGCATTAAGCGGTGAACTTGCGAAAACTGAAACAGCTAAACATGACATCTTCGGTCTTGAAGTTCCACTTCACGTACCAGGTGTACCTGACGAAGTGTTAATGCCTGAACAAACTTGGGCTGATAAAGCTGCATATAAAGCTAAAGCAATCGAACTTGCAAATGAATTCAAAGCTAACTTCAAAAAGTTCGACAGCGTATCTGAAGACATTATTAACTTAGGCGGTCCAATCGCTTAAGCGCAAACTTTCTGTTGGAATAACCCTTTACTCATATGAATAAGTGTCGTGTAACCGTAAAGTTTCGCGTACTCACCGACAAAACCCAATGCGGCTTAACGGTTACACACACTTACATAAAAAAGAAGCTTACGTTTTTTACGTAAGCTTCTTTCTATATCTTATATAAAGTAAAACGTTGATTTCTTCATCTGTGACTTAGTTTATTAATTTACATAATTTTCACTTTATAGTTATTTTTTTTTAGTTTCCTATGATATAATTTACATATATAGGAAGGAGAGAAACTTATGAAAAATTTTTCTCGTACAGGAAAGATTTTATTCAGTTATGGAGCGATCCAAATGTTTTGGGGACTTGTGATGCTTAACGTTAGTTTATTTGAGCATACAAGTGAAACGATAAAATATATTATTCTAATTACCGGAATCTTTTTTTGTATTATATCCAACTTTTTTAAAGAACCTAAAAGTCATACTAATACGTGATTTCATGTTAACTTATTGGAAGCAAAAACCTGTATTTTATGCAACATTTCGCTTCCTGTTATACTATCCATTATCGTATCCCTTATTCCAGAGTAAATCCATTTTCACACAGACAAATCACGGCTTCGAATATATAAATTATATCCCTACTCGCTACATATCTCTGGTTTCACATCGCATGGGGTAAAACAGGCTCTGACCGCTTCTAGCCATGGCTGGATCATCTATCCCATCTAAAAAGAAGCTTTTTATCTTTTTAGCTTTTTAGCTTTTTAGCTCTTTGTTAATTCTTTCTCATCTTTCATACTATAGTATCCTAAATTCACAACAATTAAGAAATAACCGCCCATAATCCCTACTGCAAATGCCCACATCACCATATGGTGCTCAATTTCGTACATAATAATAGCGCCTAAAATAGCAGCGGCAAAACGATTAAACATACCGAGCGTCGGCGCTTTCGTTTTCTTTACGATACTATCTCCAAGCTTCTCAATTCGTCTCCCTAAAAGCCAAACGCAATACATACTTACGATAAGTCCAATTCCTGCACCTAAAAAATGTGCTGAAAACGGCGTTACCATCCAGCCTAGTAAAAGAATACCTAGTATATAATACGATTGAATTTTAAACGACCTTAATGACATACTAATCATGATGTTCTCCTCTTCCGTAATTTTTATCTATCCAACAATAAATTTTTTCAAGTTTATACTGCTTACATTCATTTCACTCAAATTAAAAACAACATAAACGGTATGTTTATGTTGTTTAAATATTTTTAGAAAATAATATTATACAAGATTTCAAAGATCATCCCCCCATAATTTGTGACGTTTTTTCAAACATTTTTCGTCCATTTATGAAAAAATTGATATCAATCTATGAACATACGGATATGATGTAATAAGTACACAAATAAAGGGGGCGTCTAATGATTTATTTTTTAATGGCTCTCATTCACCTCATTATCCCTGCACTTATTGGACTTTCATTGTATTGGTACACGAAGAACCATAGTATTTTCTACGCTGTCCTCGGTGTCCTTCTTCCTGGTATTATTCTGATTACTCTCTTCCGTATTCCATTTTTAAACTTAATTCCACTTATTACTGCGATCTTATTTCTCGTCTTCTTACCAAAAATAAAAAAATAGGAAAGCAGATCATAGGTGATCTGTTTTCCTATTTTGATATAGGTTCTCCTGCAGTAGAATGAATGTTTACTTTCTCCGATTTCACAAACCATAGACCGAAGAAAATAATAATTCCACCGATTATTTGTTGAAACGATACATATTCATCTGCCCATACAGCTGCAAATAAAACGGCAACAAGCGGCGTTATATACATATATACCATCGTATGTGATGCCCCAATTTTTTGAACGCCTACATACCACATCACTAAACCAAATACTGTTACAAAGAAAATAGAATATAGTAAAGCAAATAGGGTCATTCCATGTGTAATGTGAAATGGCATTGTAAATACATGTGGTCCACTTAATAATAAGAGCGGAATCGCGCCAACTAATGCTGACCATGCGGTAACACGTAATGCTGAATATTTTTTAATTAATGGACCAGCTAAAACAGGATAAAGCCCCCAGCATATTGATGTAATGAGTCCAATCCCATTCCCGTAAAAAGAACTAGCAAGTGAATGCCCTGCTACTAAAACTAAAGCTGCCCCACCAAAAGCAATGATAGAACCGATGAGCTTTCGAGAAGAAAACTTTTCTTGTTTTAAGAAAATCGCAAATACAGTTGTAAAAATAGGTGAAATAGAAATGAGTAAAGAGGCATTTGTAGCGGATGTATATTTGACAGTTTCCATAAATAACGTTTGATACAGTACAATACCTACAACGCTAACGATAATTAATCTAGGTATATCTTTTCTCTCCATATAAACCGACTTTTCAATAAAAAATGTAAGGAGTAACATAAGCGGTGCCGCTGATATCATCCGAAGTGCAGTAAACTCAATTGCTGTAAATTCTAAAAGTCCATATTTCGCAATCGTAAAATTAATCCCCCAAATGATAACGACTGCTAAAATTAATAACTCAATTCCCCATTTTCTCATGCGTATCCCCTCCGCAAATAAAATTATACAGAAAATTCAATCATATGTACATTTCATTATGTGAAAAAATCTTTTTATTGTATGAAACGTTTTGGTACATGAAATTATATCGGCGATTTTCAAAATATATCGACTTATCAACAAAAAACGACAATAATAGCGACTTATACAATAAAAAAGGTGGCTCCAAAATACGTTTTGGAACCACCTTTTCTTTACTACACTCGAACGTGTAACTTCATATTTGGATTATAAAATTGGCTCGGGCTCTTCAGCTGAAACGTCCCTCCACCTTCATGCCAATCAACTGTTAATTTATCATCCATAAATACAAGTTTTGTGCGATCTGCGATAAAATTCATTGCGCTAGATTCGATATCCACATCGCGCTCATCTTTTTCTGCTACAGCTACTAAATCGATAATTCCGCTCATTACACAACCGCAACCTTCATTATCGTAAAATAACTTTATATATTTCGCCTCATCTGGAATCGTATCCATAATTTTTTTATATGCTGCTTCTGTTACAGTAACGTACATATTCTAAACTTCATCCTCTCTTCTCGTATCCTTCATATATTGTACCACCATTTTTCTTTAAAAATATATACAGAAAATTATGAACAATATACAATGTATGTAGTAAAGGAGGTTGTATCACCCATGCTCAAATTACTGCGATACCCCATCTTCCTAGGTCTACTCGGTAGCTTTTTTATTTCTAGCGGTATGATATTACAACATATACTTCCTTATTCTCCTTCTATTGGTTGGATTTTAGGTTTTATTTGTTTCCTAACCGCTTCTTATTTTGCTATGAAAAACAACTAATAGAAAAAGAATCAGTTCAAGGAGGATAATACAACATGCGAGCTTTAAAAGACATAGAACAATCACTCAATCATTTGTTCCAAATCGAAAAATATGGAAAAGATAGTGCCTTTAGTCGATTTATCCCATCTGTATATGATCCTATCCACTTTCCGTGGCAACAATTTTTCGAAACCAATTTTATAGAGCTATTTAACGGCCTTATGATACGAGGAGCTGAAACTGTAAATAAAGTATTTTTAGCCGTTTTTCCTACAAATGACGTTCTTGAAACATTCATTTCACAGTCCACACCTGGTGATTTACTTTTTATGCACCACCCACTTGTAATGGAATGCGGGGATCCGCTTGGAAAATCAGGTCGTGGTTTTATTCCAATACCTGAAAAATATTTGCAAGCAATAAAAGAAAAACAACTTTCTATATATACATGTCACGGACCAATGGATATTCATCAAACGCATGGAACGAGCATTTCAATTGCAAAAGTCTTACATGCTCATGTAGTTGACGGCTTTGCATATGAAGGCCCCGAACAAGAGCCAGTTGGCCTTATTTGTGAAATAGATGAAACATCCACAGAAGCACTCCAAAAGCGTCTCAAAAATCTCTTCCATATTCCTTACACAGACTTCGAAGGTAAACAACATGATTCTATCAAAAAAATTGCAATTATTGCGGGATGTGGTGATGTCGTTTCTCTCATGAAAGAAACAGAAGCAAAAGGCGCTGAAGCATATATTACTGGGGAAATCCATTGCCATATCGACAATGATTACGGTAAACAGAAATACTCGCTCATTATGGATTACGTAAAAGAAACGAATATGTCACTCATCGGTGTATCACACTCTGCCTCTGAATATTTAGTGAAAGAGACATTGATGTATGAGTGGTTTAAAGAGAATTTTGAAGTGGATGTTACTTTGGTTCCACAGGAAAAATGGTGGTTATAGTATATAAAAGATATATCCATTTCAATTCTAAAAAAATCAATAACAGACAAATTCACTATATATTATCACTATAAAAATACCCATATATTGGATTCGTAATTATATATAATGCACCAATAGTGTAAACACTTCCGGATTTTTATTCACAAAAAAGGGAAATCACTCTCAAATAAATGATTTCCCTTTTTAAAATATATTTTTTATTGTATCGGCAATATAACCTTCACCGTCGTTCCAACCCCAACTTCACTTTCAAAACTTATTTTACCGTTGTGATCTTTAATAATTTTTTCTGTAACTACTAAGCCTAAACCTGTTCCCGTTTCTTTTGTTGTGTAAAAGGCTTCATTTAGCTTCGGGATTTTGTCTTTTGGAATGCCGCAACCTTCATCCTTAACTTGAACAATGATTGCATCTTCTACAGTCACTTTAATCGTAATCGTTCCGCCAACTGACATTGCTTCAATCGCATTTTTAATTAAATTAAAAAACACTTGTTTTAATCGTTTTTCATCGCATCTAATCGATGGTATGTCTTTACTATAAATACCTTGTATGTGCACACCTTGATTTAAAGCAGGCTTCCCCATAACTCGAATAACATAAGCGATAATTTCTTCTATATTATGAACTTCTGATTCTATTGATTTAGATTTCTCAAATCCACTAAGTTCTGTAGCGATTGTATGAATTCGTTCTACTTCTTGTTTCATAATATCACTATATATTTTATCCTCTGGATATTTAACCGCTTGCTTATTTACAAATTTATCTAAATTAGCTAAAGGTCTTTTAATTTTGGAACCAATAACTGTAGCCATTTTCCCAACAGTTGCTAACTTTTCTGTTTGTTGTATTTCTTTATTCATCATCTCAAGCGTACGAACGTAAGATTGGAACCTTAAAAACATAATCCAACATATGATAGTAAATACGCTATATAATGCCATTGGGATTAAAACGAGTGATGAGTGAATCATGATTCCTATAAGAGCGTATTTTCCAACAAGTATGCTCGGAACTAACCAAAAATATCTTTTATTCACAAAAAGTGGGGCAAATAAAATAAAAAATCCTTCTACTATATTTCCACCATCAAACTCAGCATCACTACCGTAGTAAATCATAATATTATGGATAAAATCTAATAGATTATACCCAATTAGAATAATATACTTTACTGCAAATGGATTTTTCCATTTCATAAAGTATATTCCAATGCAAAATAAAACCACCATCAGAAAATAAAGCCATAAACCTAAACCATCTTCAAATTGTCCTACTCCTTCTTGCTCTCCTCCTATTAAAGGTACAATAAATTCGTAGGCAAGATCGTATACAAAAAATATAATGAAAAATAAACTTAAATATATTTTCAGCGCCTTCATTTCTTCATTTTTAAATATACCGTCTTTATTCATATGGTAACTCCTAGCTTTTCTCTCAATTGGATTTCATTATTTCCACACTTTTTTGGAAGAATAATATCTATTCTCGTTCCCTTATCTCTTTCACTTGAAATATGTAACATACCAAGGTGTTCGTTGACAATTCGATCTGCTACCGTAAGTCCCAAACCAATTTTATCTTGTTTTGTTGTATAAAAAGCTTCTGTAACACGAGCCACATTCTCTTTCTTAATACCGTAACCATTATCGATTACACTTAGCATTACATAATCTTGTCCTTTATTTTCTAACCGTAACTCTAATGTGCCACCTTGCTCCATTGCCTCCAGAGCATTTTTTATGACATATAGAAAAACTCCTCGCATTTTCCGCTCATCACATTCAATTTCTATCATCTTTTCTTCGATATTAGAAATAAGCTGGACAGTAGATTCATTCATTTTTTCTCGAAGAATTGCTACTGCTTGTAATACAATTTCACCTATATTATGTTTCTTATAAATAGAAGGTTTACATGTAGCAACTTCCATCAATTCACTTATCATATTATTCATATTTTCTATTTCAAAAATCATCTGTTTATAAATAGGGTCCTCTTCATGCTTCTCTCGTTGTAATTGCGTAAACCCTTTCAATGAAGCAAGTGGATTTTTAATTTCATGTCCCACTGTCGCTGCCATCTTTCCGATTACTGCTAATTTTTGTGATTCACTCGCAATCTTAATACTTTCCTTTACCGCTGAAAGGTATTGTATAAATCGATTTAAAATGATGTATGCTGCTATTAATACGAGTGTATACATAATGAGGAACATAAATCCTTTTACTTCTTTTAATACAAATAAGTAAATTACATATTTCCCTACAATAGTTGAAAGTACAAACACAAAATATTTTTTATTTAAAAATATAGGTACAAAGAAGATGAAAATAATTTCTATTATATTTCCCCCATCAAATGCCGCCTCATTATAAAGCATATACGAAAATATGTTAGCAATTTCTATTCCTATGTATGCAAATACACATGCATATTTCACAGAATTCACTTTCTCTTTTTTTATTAAATATACATTTACACCGAGTATTGCAGTTCCGCAAATAACTTGCCATAGTATGCTATGTCCCTTATCCGTTAGTGATTTATTTTCTAATACGATTGCATAGAAAATTTGGTATGAAACAACAATGACGTATAGCACCCACAAAAAGATTTTGGCATTCCTTTCTTCTTCTTTATATGATAGAAAACTTTCTTTCACTTCAACACCCCTTCAACATAATATCTCTAAGAATACCATTTATTATAATAAATGATTTTCTTATACAAACAAAGATAAATCGAACATTTGAGGAAAATCATCCCAACGTTTTAATATTTTCAGACGATATGTAATCATAAAAATTATAAACAATAATACGTATATTATGTGGGAGAGATTTTATATAAGTGGTAAATTAACTATCCCTCACTAATCGGGCTTTTACGGGGAATTGATGAGGAATAAGTAACTACAATCTTTCACACGTAAGAATGAAGGAAAGTTTGGTGTCTTAATAGAACGAAATCCTACACTCCTAGCGGATGAATTAAACGAAGAACTTATAAAGTTTTTGCATTCATAAAAACCTATGCCAAATCGTATCGATAGGAACGTAGTTTTCAAAAACGTTAAAATTCACACATTTCTCACAAATCAACTGATAAAACGATTATATTTTCATTTATACTAAATGTACAGGTAATACTCCCTAAACCTAGCTTGTCTGGTTACCCCGTTAAATACTATAAAAAAGAACTTGTATCGTTATACAAGTTCTTTTTGTTTCTTTTATCCCGCTTTAACGGGCAGTAAGATCCCCACCTCAAAATTCAGCAAAGCAAAGAAGTTAGGTGGGGGTCGGGCTGCCCATAAAAGTCCGATTGGTGAGGGCTGATAATCAGTGGGGGATGAAGAAAACCCCCACTGATTAAAGTTTCACTTTATTTAAAGAGGATATCTTTACTATATTGATTTCCGACGAGTAAGTCATATTGGAGCATTTTATATTGCTCTAACATTTCTTTTTGTTTCTTTGTTAAATCATTGATTACTTCTCCATTTTTATCAACTTTTAATTCATCTCTAATCACCGGTATTTCCTTGTAAAATCCCGATAAAAATTGATAAAATAAAGATTTATTTAATCCCGCATAATCAAAAATAAGATTAGAAAAATAAATTGGACTTACTACACCTAAATTATCATTTGGCATATCAAAGTTTGCGTACATTAATAGCGGCGTTTGCGCCATCGCTAAACGTTCACTCGGTGTTTTTTCATTCGTTATATACCCATTTTCTTTATAAAAAGATTTATTTGTTCCTAATGATGGAAGATGATCTCCAAAGAACACTAATAATGTAGGTCTATCTAAATTATCTAGTTGCTCTATTAAATATTGAAGGGCCTCATCTGAACGTCTTAACCCTTCTGTATACGTCTCTAATTCTCCCTTTGATTCTTCATTTTCTAGCCCGCTAATTTCTATTAGGTTTTCACCAAATCGGCCCTCTGTAAATGGAAAATGATTTTGCATCGTAACTGCATGAATAAATGTAGGTTGTTTTTGCTTCTCTAACTCAGCAATTATCTCTTTACTCATCGCTAAATCACTAATATAATCTCCATCAATATCTACATTTTCCATCGTATCAGCTGCATTAAACTTATCAAATCCTAACACCTTATATACATCATCACGTTTAAAGAATGTGCGACCAAATGAATGAATTGCACTTGTGTAATACCCTTCTTTTTTCAACGCCGTAGGGATTGATGGAATTTCTTTCTTATTTGTAATAACCTGCTGATATGGTATAGAACCTGGCTTTAACAAACTCATTGAATAACTCGTTAACGCCTCAAATTCAACGTTCGCCGTATTTCCCCCAAATGTAGGAGAAATAGTTTGTCCACCAGGAAAGTTTTCTATATAATGATGTAAATTTGGTACAGGATCTTCACTAAAAGAAAGGTTAGTTGCTTTCGTCGGATCCCAAAACGATTCACTCATTACAAAAACAATATTCGGTTTCTCTTTTTTCTTTTGGCTCCCTATATTTCCACTATATTGTTTTTTTATATCGTTTGCTATTTGAAGCATATTTTCTTTAGAATAATTTTTTGGTTTTTCCATAACTGTTGTATCTAAATTGCTAATAAACCCAAGTACAAAACCATTTGAAGCATAGTTCTCATTTTGATCCCACAAAACAAAATCTACACCTGATTTTTGAAATACTTTATTCATAAATGTGTTCGCAAAATTACCGTACGCATATAGAACAAAAATAGACCCTACTACTAATAAAGCTCTTATTCCTAGATGAGTCTTTACATTTTGAATATACCTTCTCATATATATCCCTGCTACAATACAAGCCACGATACTTAAGATAATGACAAAAATATAACTCCAGCTAAAATAGTCCATCACCATCGGTATAACAGATTGCATGTGCATAATTTGTGTGAAATCAGAAGGATACAGCGGATCACCTCTAAAAATAAGCTTTAAATAATTCACAATACCTAAAATGACTAACGCACAGCTCGTTAAAATCATACTTAGAAAAACCTTGCCTATTAAATTATAAACAAGAATGTATATTGCATAAATTGCTACAAAACTTAATATAAACTGCATGTTATACAAGTAAATCCAATTCATTGCCTCTATAAAACTCATATTAACTTGCATGACAATATAAAATAATGCTACTGTATGAGCTAGTAAAAATAATATAAAATGCACTCGTAGGGATGCCCTAAGTGTAGACATCTCTTTTTTATTAAAATGTGAAATATAAAATGTTATGCCCCATATGAAAATCATCATAACAATTAAAACAAGATTTTGATTTAAATGAGCTTTCATTATGTCTAAATTAAAAACCTTTAAAAGCATAAACAGCATAGTTATTACTAATAAAGTCACCATACTACTTATAATGCTAGAAATTAATATATTTCTTTTTGGAAGATCAAAAAGTGTAGAACCATACTTCAATTCATTCCCTCGTTTCTATGTCTTAATTTCCCCCGCATCGAAAGAACTATTTCTATTAAAATAACATATATGACATATTTCGTCTGCATACTTGATTCTATCATAAATGTATTGTCTTAATATTCCCTTAGTAAACAGTTAAATTATGGCATACAAATTACTCATTCTTGAAAAACTTAATTTCAGCATTCCACTTTATGATATAATAACTATGTTTTGGAAATCCTTAATACTATTAAAGATTTTACATGAAAATACGAAAGAATTAATAAAAAAGGAGTTGCTCATTTTTGCTTACTAAGTTTAAGAGTTTGCCTAAAGCGGTATATGCAATTTTGGCGCTTTCTTTCCTGTTGCACGTTTTTTGTTTAGTAAAACAGCCAGGATTAGATGGAGAGTTAGTCAAAGTAACATATGGTGCAAATGATGCCTTTAACTATTCGTTAACAGCTGAACAACTATTAAAACATGGTGTATTTGGTTATGTGTATTTAGAACCTAGTGAAGTTCCAGGGAAAAATGCATATATCACACCAGGTCAGCCATTACTATTAGCTGGCGCTATGATTATTTCTGATATTACATCAATTCCTTACTATTACGTAGCAACTGTTATTAACATGATTATGAACCTATGCACAGTGCTATTAGTATTCTTAATAGGAAAAGAATTGTTCGAAAAAAACATTTATGGAATTGTTGCAAGTATTTTATATGCTATTTATCCAAGTAACTATACATACTTCCGTACATTGCTAACAGAAGTTCCATCCATATTCTTATTAGCGTTATGTGTATATGTATTTGTTCTCGCATGGAAATACAATAAAGTGAAATTCCATATATGGTTTGGAATTGTCGTTTCAATTTTACTTATGTTCCGTCCAAATCCAGCTCCAATGATGCTCATTCCTGTTCTTGTTGTGTTATTTACATATGGATTTAAAGACTCCATTCGAATCGGATTGTTATGGTTTATCGGGCCTTTCTTTATTATTGGCGCATGGGTTGTTCGTAACTATTTAGCACTCAACCAATTTATTTTATTCTCAACCCAAGGTGCTGATCCATTAATTGCGGGTGCTGATCCATTTAATAAAATTGGATATGAAAATATAGTAAATGAAATGAGAGCCAAAGGCTTAGATGACAAAGGGGCATACGCAAAAGAATTAATCAAGAACGGCTTTAAGACGGACTTCACTTATTGGTTCTCTTGGTTCACTGTCGGTAAAACAATTGAATTATTCAAAACAGCTCCTGCTGTAGACCAATACCGTATTCACAACTTTATGCAACTATGTCATAGAGTGTTTATCATCGGTACATTCTTGAGCAGCTTCTGCTTCATGCTAAATTCATTTAAACATAAACGCGTTATGATGCTAGTAGCAAGTTCTATTATTTACATTATCTTCTCAAACTTATTCTTAGCAATTAATCGCTATGGATTTTTCATTAATCCCCTTATGTGCTTAATTCTTGCATACGGATTAATTCACATTGTGCAGAAGCTTCCATTCTTCCGCACGAACCAAGCATAATAAGAAAGAGGTCGTCCAACGGTGGACGACCTCTTTCTTATTACCCCACACTTTGCACACAGCCAATTTGTCCATTCTGTAATCACACTTTAATTCCGTATGTATGTGTTTCTATATTTGTCAAAATATCTTTCACAATACTACTCACTATTTTACTTATAAATGCAAGTTTTTCACAAATATTACCACAACGAAAAGAACCCGCCACAAGACAGGTTCTTTTCGTTATTTTATGATAAAAGAAAAAATCATTAGCATGTATATTATATAAAAGGAAACAGCCATATTTTCCATACGATACATACGAGTACAATAACTACAAAATCAAAAAAATCTAATCTCGGACCCTTTTTCATATTCATCTCTAGCCACATATGAACCCATTTTATCTTTGTATATTTTTGAATGTTTTTCTTTGCAAATCGGTAGATGAGCACTTGCATAATAAAAAATCCCACTACAAAAATGAATAAGAAAATGAGAAAATCGACCACAAAATTCCTCCTTATTTTTGCAGCGATTTTTCTACGATATGATTTCTCAAAACCCACTCTTCAAATTGAGCACTTCCAAATTCCCAGCTAAGATCGCGAGCATGTACCGAAAAAACGTAATAGCCAGCATATTCGTCCATAAATTTACCCGTCTCGATCCCATCTTTCTGAAGACCATATGCTCCAAAATTAAAATATACATCCCACACGTCTTCATTCTTCCGTTTATAAGCAATCGATTCCATATCGCATTCTGTTCCGAAATAGTCAAGATGTAAATGTACGCTATCATCATATTCGTACTCCATTTTATCACCCCTTATATTTGTACTTCTTTATCCCCAAAAAAATTCCTGCTATCTACACTCACATGTGGGCACTTACCTACATATCATGCTTGTAGAGTGACTTCTAGGAGGTGTTATATAGTGAAAAAATTAATAGCTGTTTTTTGTATCATGTTACTAGCTGTCTTCACACTTGCTGCTTGCAGTAGTAAAAAAGAAGATACGAAAGAACAAACTCAAAATGTTCGCGTCGGCGAAGTTACCCATTCTCTCTTCTATGCCCCGTTATATGTCGGGATTGAAAAAGGATTTTTTAAAGATGAGGGATTACATGTTGACCTCCAAACAACAGCTGGAGGAGATAAAACGATGACTGCCTTATTATCTGGCGGGATTGATATTGCTCTCGTCGGTTCTGAAACGTCCATTTACGTTCATCAACAAGGAGCAAAAGATCCTATCATTAACTTCGCACAACTTACACAAACAGATGGAACATTTTTAGTTTCGCGTAAAAAATTAGATTCTTTTAATTGGAATGACGTAAAAGGTGTTACGTTTTTAGGACAGCGTAAAGGCGGTATGCCGCAAATGGTTGGAGAATACGTTTTAAAGAAAAATGGCATTGATCCTCACAAAGATACAAACTTAATTCAAAACATTGAATTTGCTAATATTGCAAATGCCTACGCATCTGGTACGGGGGAATTTGTCCAGCTCTTTGAACCGACTGCAAGTATATTCGAAAAAGAAGGAAAAGGTTATATCGTCGCTTCGTTCGGAAATGAATCTGGTACTGTTCCGTATACATCGTTCATGGCAAAAGAAAGTTTCTTGAAGAAAGATAAAGCTGCTGCTGAAAAATTCACACGGGCGCTGTATAAAGCACAACAATGGGTTGATACTCATAGCCCAGAAGAAATTGCTGATGCCGTTTCTCCGTTATTTAAAGACACTTCAAAAGACATTACAGTAAAAGTAATTGAACGGTATAAAAAGCAACATTCTTATGCGACAAATCCGCTATTAGATGCTGAAGAATGGAAACAGCTCCAAACGATTATGAAAGACGCTGGCGAATTACAAAAAGAAGTTCCACATGAAGCGCTCGTCAATACAAAAATTGCCGAGAGCGTTATTAAGAAATAGAGGCGAAGTGTATGAGCTTTTTACAAATACGTAACGTTTCTCACTGTTTTTTCGCAAAAGAGAATGCCAAATTGATTCTTGAAGATATGAGTTTACAAGTGGAAGAAGGCGAATTCATTTCGATACTCGGTCCAAGTGGTTGTGGCAAAACGACACTTCTCTCCATTATTGCTGGGCTGCTTGATCCAATTGAAGGTATCGTCTTTTTAGATGGTGAGCCCATTACAACGAAAACTTCATCTATGGGGTATATGTTGCAGCAAGACTACTTGTTTCCATGGAAAACAATTGAAGAAAATATTATGCTTGGGCTTCATATCCGAAAAATTTACGATGAACAGACGAAAGAACATACTTTACAGCTTTTAAAGCAAGTCGGTCTACATGATGTAGAGCAGCAATACCCTCGTGAACTATCCGGTGGTATGCGTCAACGTGCCGCCCTCGTTCGAACATTAGCGACCGATCCAAAAATTTTATTGCTAGATGAACCTTTTTCGGCGCTCGATTATCAAACGAAATTGAAACTAGAAGATCTCGTTTTCAGCTTACTACACAAATATAAGAAAACTTCACTACTCGTGACGCATGATATTGAAGAAGCAATTGCGATGAGTGATCGTATTTATTTACTACAAGCGAATCCCGGAAAAATTGCAAAAACATTTATCGTCCCAGAAAGCATCCGTTCCTTATCACCGTTAGAATCACGCCATCACCATGACTTCCCATCCCTCTTCCAAAATATATGGAAGGAGCTGGAGCGTCTTGGATAATATAAAGCAACTACATGAACAGTTTCGGAAAAAAGAACGCAGGCGCGCATGGTTAGCACGCTCTTTGCAGCTTTTACTGCTCATTCTTTTCTTTGCACTATGGGAAATCGCTAGCAAAAAAGAATGGATTGATCCTTTACTCTTTAGCTCTCCTTCAAGCATTTGGGAGCTCTTCCTTAATAAATGGATGGACGGTTCGCTTTTGGTTCACATATGGACGACATTACTTGAAACGGGATTAGGCTTCATTCTTGGAACAGTGCTCGGAGCTATTATCGCTACTTTCCTTTGGTGGCTACCACTTCTCGCCCGCGTACTCGATCCATATCTCGTCGTCCTAAACGCCATGCCAAAAGTAGCACTTGGTCCGATTATCATTGTAATCTTCGGCCCAAATATTTCTTCGTCAATTGCAATGGGAGTAATCATTTCTATCATCATTACCATTCTCGTTATTTACAGCGCATTTCAAGAAGTCGATTCTAACTATATAAAAGTGATGGACACATTTGGCGCAAATAAATGGCAATGTTATAAACAAGTCGTTCTCCCTGCATCTTTCCCAGCCATTATTTCAACGTTAAAAGTGAACGTTGGATTATCGTGGGTCGGTGTTATATTCGGTGAACTTCTCGTCTCTAAACAAGGCCTTGGCTACTTAATTAGCTACGGATTCCAAGTATTTAATTTCACACTTGTCTTACTGAGCGTACTACTCACATGCGTCCTCGCAACACTTATGTATGTGTTTGTTGAGGCATTTGAAAAACTTCTAATTGGGAAACGAAAAAGAAGCTGACTTAGAGCGATAGACTATAGTCAGCTTCTTTCTTTTACTTTTTATCACACATCTTTGTTTCATTTTTAACATTTCCATCCGCAACCGTAACTGTATGGAAACAATCTTTCACACGTACTGTAACGACGTTATCTTTTCGATCTATCACATGATAATCATTAAACTTTTTATCCAATGCACTACGAATTTGCTCCCCTTCAAAAATCGGAAAACCGTGAGACATTACCCAAATGAGACCAGCGACAGCAAGAATCGTTTTCATACGTTTCATTACCTCCTCGAGAGTAAACTTATAGTCCCTATAACACGCGCATTATAATTGTGTCTAAATTGTGACATTTTTATACTAATTCTATTTTATAGTGATAGTTCCTTCTTCTTTTTGATAAAAAGACAGAATTTTCAATTTTATCAACATGAAAAAACGTAAAGAACTACAATTCTTTACGTTTTCTTAGCTAACATATATAACTCGCATTAGTTAACACTTTGTTGTTCTATCGTTTTCGAAACATCATATAATCCTGCCAACACTTCCGCTCTCATTTTTACAAGCTCAGGGAATTGATAGAAAAAGGAAATTTTTTTATATTTTAACTCCGACCCTTCTTTCACCTTTTTTGAATCTTGTAAAATAAACGCTGTAAACGTATCTGCAATATCTTCCGCTACATTTGACGTTCCATACTGTGAGACAAACTCATCATGCTTTTCTTTAAAAAATTCAATTTGCGTTTCTTCACTTTCTTCTACTTTCTTTTCTGTCCACTCCTGCTCAATAGACTTCCAGAAAGAATTATAAAATTGATTAATATAAGAGTTTTCCTTCGCACATCCCTCTTGTAAGAAAAGATTTCCACATTTATTTCTGTACGTTGAAATATCTTTATCCTCTTCAAAATCCTTTATATAGTTTTCATCTACTGGTATTTGCTTATGCCCGAGCGTCAACACGTGAGCCGTCTCATGAATTAATGTTTTCATCACTTCATCAATATTTACCGCGGAATCAAGCGTATCTAAGCTAAGAGTCCAGTCTTTCGGATTCTCTATACTAGGCATAACGTGAGCAACAACACCGTCATAACCATCCGTTATTAAATCAAATTCTGTTATATTCTCGCGATATTTAGCTGGAATGAGCGTGCGATACATATCCCACAAGTCTTCATGATACCCTCTATCTTGACGTTGTTGCAGTACTTCTTCTTTCGCTTCTTTATCTTCAGCAAATATTTTATTTAAACGTTTCCGTTCTATTTTTTCAAAATAAGGATCTACAATTTCATCACCATCAATATAATAAGAAGCTAAAAAGAAATAATTTTCATCATCATCATCATCTTCTTCTTTTTTCTGCTCTGCCTCTTTCATATCTGCACTTTCATGCTCTTCTATTTCATAATCTTCTACTGCTTCAAGCTCAGATAATCCATCTATTTTTTCATATACTTTTTGAAGTTTCTTATCTCCTATTTCCACACATTCTTCGTCTGTTTTACACACTTCTTTTTCTTTCACACTCTTCATAGAACTTTCGCATCCTGCTAGTAAGCCGATTGCAACGATAACCCCTACTAACTTGCCATACAGTCTCTTCATACATTCCTCCATCAATACATTCTACAAAAATATCATAATCATTTTTTAACGAATATGCGATAATAAATTATAAAAATTGTAAGGAGGTTTCCTATGATTCGGGCAGTCCTATTCGACTTAGATGGAACACTATTAGATCGTCGTCAATCTTTAGAACAATTTATTCATGATCAATATAATCGCTTTACCTCTCATTTAATGAACATAGAAAAATCCGAGTATTGTTCTCGATTTCTTGCACTCGATAATAATGGCTATACGTGGAAAGACAAAGTATATGCTACTCTCCTTTCCGAATACAACATTACTACTTTAACGTCAGAGCAACTGTTGCACGACTACATTACAAATTTTCAAAATCATTGTATCCCTTTCAAAAACATGCATGAATTACTTCAACGTTTAACACAACAAAATATTGAAATTGCCATTATCACAAACGGCTTTACTGACTTTCAAATGAATAATCTTCGCGCACTAAACATACATACGTATACAAATACAATTCTCGTTTCAGAAGCGGAAGGAATTAAAAAACCGCATCCTGAAATTTTCGAACGAGCTTTAAAAAAGCTAGATGTTAAGGCCACAGAATGCCTTTATGTTGGAGATCATCCAGAAAACGATGTGCTTGGTTCTGAACAAGTAGGGATTATTGGTGTGTGGAAGAGAGATTCATTTTGGGGTGACTTTGAGCATCCACGTATAGTGAACGATTTGTTGGAGGTGCTTTCGTTTTTAGATGTAGCCATACAAACAAGACAATAGTAAAAGGAGGCTTCGTTTCCCGAACGCCTCCGCTTCCTTTATGATTCATATACTGTAAACTGCGGTTTACTCGGATGATCTTGAACTAGCGCATCATCTGGAAACTTTGAAACTTTTTGATATAAGGCAATGTCACCCATGCAACCTGCTGTTAGTAGAATTCCTAAAAATGAGATTGATGGCATATTCGTAGCTAACCCAATTACAATTGGCAAAATTCCAGTCGGTAAAAACGGAAGCATTAACACCTTCTTCATTTGCTTTACTGTAATCGCCTGTTTAGAATGCGCATATGCAACACCTAATTTCCAATTAACGCCCCATTTTAATTCACTCCATGGTACGCCTCCGATATAGCGAAATCCTATTAAATGTATCGCTTCATGAATACAAACGAGAACAAGCATTGCGATAATAAAAAGAAACATAGTTGGTAGCGTAAATTCCAATTGAACCCCGCCTGAAAGAAATGCATGCAAAAAACTAATTCCAAATGCCAAAACAAATATTATAAGAAATGCATAGATATTTAATTTAACCATCGAAATAGTAACAGTCATTTCTGCTCTTTTATCCATCTTCCCCCTCCTAAAATGTAAATATATCTTTACAAAATTGTATAATATACCCAAAATAATGTAAAGATATATTTACATTTTATCTTATAAAAAAAGAAATCGGCCACTTTACTTCGTAAAGCAGCCGATTTCTTCTATATGTTTCATCGTACGCGCCAATACATCGTCGCGCATTATAAAGCTAAATTTTCTATCCGTTTTAATGTTGTCAGGAATGTCTGTTAATAAAACAGATCCTTTCGTTTCTTCGTAATGCGTATGTTGTTCTACCGCACTAATTGTTGCAAAATAAATGTTTTTAATGATTATTTTGTCTTTTCCAGATACTTTATATTGTCCTAAGTAAGTTAAATCAGAAACTATGCCGCCGGTTTCTTCATGAACCTCTCGAACTGCCGCTTCTTCCGGTGTTTCCCCTAGTTCTACTTTTCCACCCGGAAATTCAAGACCGCGACGTAAATGATGCGTTAATAACCATTGATCCCCGTACCGGCATACAACCCAAACATGCTTTGGCTCAGGAGAAAATGGATAACGTTCAAACGATAATTGTACAGTGTTGTGGTAATAATCTTTAAATTTGTACATGCCATTACTCCCCTATTGATGGTTACAAGTTTTTCCTACCACAAATTGTAGCATATTCTCGCTTTTCTGCATAATATTATCCAATTATAATCCATTGATTATTCCCATTTGCGCGACTAATTCTTTCGTCTCATGATTTCCTAAATCGTAAATCATTTTATATGCTTTTTGTAGTTGTTCATCATATCGGTCATTATTTGAATCGTGATGATACTCAACAAATGGAACGTGGGAGCGTACAAATGAACCTAAATCCTCTACATATGCTTGATCGAAGTACTCTCTTAATTCCGTAATTTCCTCATCATTTGCGGAAATCTCAAAATTATACGTATCCGCTGTCTTCGCTTGTGAAATTTGACCGTTGGCTATTGATATATAATATGTTTTTTTCTGCTCCATGTAACACCCTTCTTTCATCCTTTTAATTTCTATTGTTTTCATCAATTACAAAATTATGTAAAATAAAGAAAAGGAGGGATTTTATGCTCAAAATATTAATTATCGGTATTATAATCGTCCTAGTCATATTAGTACTCTCCGTCATGACGATTAATAAAGGCTACGCTTATAAACATTCCGTCGATAAACCAGAAGATAACCCGTATACAAAAAAGAGCAAGAAGAATTCATAATACGCTTCGTATACTACTACTTATTTTAGGCCACATCATATCCAGTATTCGTTTACTAGCAGGTCAACATAACTTCCTATCACTTTCACAATTTCTATTAGGAACTTTACTCCTTTTAAACAAATAAAGAAAAAGATTTAGGAACCGGATTTATTTGGATTTTCCTCATTATTAGCTATATAAAATAACAGGGGGGATATATATGCTAAAAGGATTACAGATTACTTTTGCACTCATTGCATTGTGTATAACAATATACGGATATTTTACTGGTAATAGAGAAATGATGCCTTATATGTTCATTTTCTTAGGATTAATGGCTTTCACTATAGGACTAGAAGAAATAAAACAAGACAGAAAATCTAGTGGCATACTTGCTTTTCTCGCTGGATCTGGTGCTTTATTTCTTAGTTTGTCAGAACTCTTCCGGTAAATAATCTATTTAAGGAGGAATTACATGCTAACTGGATTACGGATTGTTTTAGGACTTTTCACGCTTCTCATACTCTTTCTTTGCACTTATATCCAGATTACCGATTATTTCTCACTTCTCCCATACGTACAATTTATTCTCAGTTGTTTCTTTATTCTTGTCGGAATTAACGAATTTATATCCGGACGAAAATCAATGAGCATTCCGTTTTTTTTCGTGTCTATTCTTACACTCTTCGCTCTCATATCAAACTACCTTCGCTACGTATAGAATGAAATCTTGAGCAATTTCGCATTTACAAGCACGTAATAAAATAGGGATGATTTTTTGTCAGTTTTTGTCGGTAAGTCGATATTCCATGTCGAAACGTCGATATATTAAAAAAATCGTCGATATAATTCAAGTTGTGTTCGATATATTTGGAAAATCGTCGATATAATTTCATTTATTATCATGCCACAAAAAAAACTGCCCTTTTACAGGCAGTTTTTCTTCTTATCCAAATACTTTCTCAAGTTCATCTTTATCTTGGCTTAACCAGAAGTTCATTAAACGTTTTGCTCCTTCTAAATCGTGAAGCTTCGCTTGACCACATTGTGTTTCATTTGCAGCTGGAATTTCTGTAATTTGAACCGCATCTTTTAATGTTAATTCTAATAAATCAATAATTTCTCGAACTGTCGGTGTTCCGCTTACTACGAGGTAATATCCTGTTTGGCAGCCCATTGGTGAAATATCGATAATATCAAAATGCGGATAACGATCAATATATTTACGTAAATTAAATGCTAATAAATGTTCTAACGTATGAATAACATCTGGTTTCATTGCTTGTTTATTCGGTTGGCAAAAACGAATATCAAATTTATTTACAATACCGTCACTACCTACATTGTGAACTCCGCAATGTCTTACATAAGGTGCCTTTACAATCGTATGATCTAATTCAAAGCTTTCTACTGATGGCATACAACATCTCTCCCGCTTTTAATTTAATTCCGTTATATCCAATATGATATAACGGAAATGCACATTAGTAAAGTATTATGTACAGTCGTGCTATAATACTTTAAGAATATGCCGAAAAGGAGACCATTATGAAACAGATTTTTATTGGGATTATACGCTTTTATCAAAAGTTCATTTCTCCGATGACACCGCCAACTTGCCGCTTTTATCCAACTTGTTCTCATTACGGATTAGAGGCGTTTCAAAAGCATGGCGCATTCAAAGGCTTTTGGCTTACTTGTAAGCGTATATTAAAATGTCACCCTTTCCACCCAGGAGGATTTGATCCTGTCCCAGATAAAAAGGATGACAAAGTACATTCTTAATTGTCGTAACCATTCACAACTAAATCTAATTTTCCTGTATCAGGATCGATAACAAGACCGTGAACAGGTACTTCTTCCGGAAGTAATGGGTGGTTGCGAAGTACTGATACGCTATGTTCTACACTTTCTTCCACACTAGAGAAGCCGCGCAAGAATTGTTCTAAATCGATTCCAGAATAACGAAGCATATCTAATTTCTCTTCTGTTATACCGCGTTCTTTCATTTTCTCAATTGTACTGCTTGCTTGAATTTTTGCCATGCCACAATCGTGGTGACCAACTACACATACTTCATCAGCGCCAAGTTCATATACAGCGACTAAAATACTACGCATAATACTTCCAAAAGGATGTGAAATAACAGCACCTGCTACTTTAATAATTTTCACATCGCCGTTACGCATATTCATCGCTTTCGGCAATAGCTCAACAAGTCTTGTATCCATACAAGAAATAATTACCATCTTTTTGTTTGGAAATTTCCCCGCTACAAACTCTTCATACTTTTTCTCTTCCACAAATTTCTCATTGTATTGCAAAATCTCTTCTAATGACTTCATAGTAAAAGGCCCTCTTTTCTCTCGTTTACACTACATAAATAGTGTACCAAAATATGAAAAACTCAAAAAGGATATCGCTTTATAGTAAAAATAAGATATTTTCAGATAATCGACATAATTCTTTCAAAATATACACACAGCTTTGTAACAAGTCTCACATACTATAATCCTATTTTCACTATAAACTAATTGTAGATAATGTAAAAAAGGAGTGAATATTTATTATGTCCGACGTTCTGTTACTGAGTCGTTTTCAATTTGCAATTACTATTTTTTATCACTTTTTATTTGTACCTTTGACAATCGGACTTGTCATTTTAGTAGCATGTATGGAAACTCAATACGCCCGCACATTGAATCCAACATACCGCAAAATGGCAAATTTCTGGGGTAAATTATTTACAATTAACTTCGTAATGGGGATTATAACCGGGATTACGATGGAATTCCAATTTGGAACAAACTGGTCTGAGTACTCCAAATATATGGGAGATATTTTCGGATCCCCTCTCGCAATCGAAGCACTCGTTGCCTTCTTCTTAGAATCTACTTTCATGGGAATATGGTTATTCGGTAAAGACAAAATTTCACCAAAGTTCCGTGCCTTCTGTATGTGGATGGTTGCACTTGGAACAAATATTTCCGCCCTTTGGATTATTACAGCAAACGGCTTTATGCAAAACCCAGTTGGCTACGTCGTGCGTAACGGCCGCGCTGAATTAAATGATTTCTGGGCACTCGTTACAAATCCATATGCGTGGAATATGTTCTTCCATACTGTAATTGGTTGTTATATTGTTGGTGCTTTCTTCGTTATGGCAATTAGTGCCTATCACTTATTACGTAAAAATGAAGTTGAATTCTTCAAAAAATCATTTAAGTTTGGCTTAATGTTAGGCTTATTCGCCGCAACAATTACACCGTTTATGGGACATCAATCTGGTGTATCAGCAGCTAAATATCAACCAGCTAAAGGTGCTGCGATGGAAGCTGTTTGGGAAACCGGGAAAGGACAAGGCTTCTCGATTGTTCAAATTCCTGATGTAAAAAATGAGAAGAACTTTGAATTCCTTACGATTCCAAAGTTAGGAAGTTTCTTCTATACAAATTCATTTGATGGCGAAATTGTTGGTTTAAAAGATATTCCGAAAGAAGATCGTCCAAATGTTAACCTTGTGTACTATAGCTTCCGCTTAATGGTTGCACTTGGTATGTTCTTTATGGCATTAACTTGGTACGGTTTCTACTTAAACCGAAAAGGAAAACTGGAAAACTCAAAACGTTACTTAAAAATTACAATATGGTCTGTTTTACTACCATATATCGCAATTAACGCTGGTTGGATTGTTGCCGAAGTAGGTCGTCAACCATGGACAGTTTATAAACTAATGCGTACAGCAGAATCTGTATCACCTATATCTGTCCCGCAAATTTGGTTCTCTTTAATTAGTTTAATCTTGTTCTACACTTTACTTTTAATCGCAGACGTATATTTAATGCTGAAGTTCGCAAAAAAAGGACCAGCAGCATTAGAAGAACCTGCTACTAAGGGAGGCGTGGCCCATGTCTCATGATATGCTTGCAATCATCTGGTTTGGTCTATGGGGCGTGATTTGGACAGTTTACTTCATTCTTGATGGGTATGCACTTGGTAACGGAATGATTTTTCCTTTCGTTACGAAAGATCGACAAGAACGAAATCAATTACAAGAAGCAATTGGCCCGTTCTGGGGCGGTAATGAAGTGTGGCTAATTACAGCTGGTGGTGCAACATTTGCTGCCTTCCCAGTCACTTATGCAAATATGTTTAGTTATTTATATACACCGTTATTCTTAGTATTACTTGCACTATTTGCTCGTGCTGCTGGACTGGAATTCATGCATAAAGATGATTCACCAATTTGGCAAAAAGCTTGTAAATGGGCATTTGCAATTGGTAGTTTCTTAATTGCTTTCCTATTCGGTGTTACATTTGCTAATCTTTATTACGGACTACAAATCGGAAAAAATGGCTATGAAGGAAATTTACTTAGCTTACTAAATCATTACGGTATTTTAGGAGGGTTGTTCTTCACTGCTATATTCGTCGTATCCGGTGCCCTTTGGGTTATGATTAAAACGACTGGTGAAGTATCCGACCGTGCTTATAAAATCGCAAGACCATTTTCAATGGCAACTGCTATCATTTTAGCTATTTTCTATGTAGCAACTGCAAATCGTACAAATTTATTCCAAAACTTCACAGAGTACCCGGTACTATTCATTCTTCCAGTACTTGCAATGTTAATGAGTGTACTCGCGCTTATTATGGTGTACAAACATAAAATCGGTCTTGCATTCACATTCGTTTGCTTAACAATCGCAATGTTTATGACAACTGGCTTTGCGGGTATGTTCCCAAGAATGCTACCATCTCGTATTAATGATGCTTATAGTACAACGTTATACAACGCAGCTGGTAGTCAATTAAACTTAAAAATTATGTTCTTCGTTGCAATGGTTATGGTACCAATTGTTATTGGATATCAACTTTGGAGCTACAGTATCTTTAAAAATAAAATTCATAAAGACTCTGCTAAAGGGTATCACTAAAATGAAAAAGACACTTCGGTTGAAGTGTCTTTTTTTACGTATGATTTTCGATAGGATGTTATATTTCTAATCTAACAACTATAATACAGAAGAATCATTAACAGCTCACAGCTAGATTGTAGCATAGGGTAAGTTCATCATTTGATGCAATTTTGCATATTTCTCTATAAAGTAAACTGTATTCCCTGATCATTCACATCGCTATCTCCTACATCCGCTGTACTAACCCCGCTAAATGTTTGTACTTTAATCCCTGTATTCGATGATCCCGATCCATTATAAGCTTTCGTTTTTTCAATCGGCTGCACGTTATATTTATCTCCTAAATTAATCGTTCCGTTACAGTTTTCAATAATAACACCTTCCACAACTGACGGCATTTTGTCACCCACTTTCATTTCCTTACTTTCATTTTATGAAAAGCGCCTAACAAAATAGCATGTTTCCATAAGAAAAAAGCACTCAAACTGAGTGCTTTTTTCTTATTTACCTTTTTTCTTTTTCTCACAAGCAGTTCCATCGCCATCACGGTCTAAATGCTTACCATAATATGGACTATCTCTTGTAATATCATAATATCCCGCATCGTTTGCTTCTTTACAGTTAGCAAAACGTTACATCATCACCAAATCCAAAAATCCCATTTCCGTATCCAGCAACAACGTTTTTATTTGCTAAATCCATAATTGCTTTATAAGACCAATGATTGTTTGGAACATCTTTAAAACCTGCGCTTGCCTCCGCTGTTCCAATTAAAGTAAATGCTGTAGTTGCAACAAGTGCACCTGTTAAAATTAATTTTTTAAATCTCATACTTAAGTCTCCTTCTCTTTCCATAATAACCATTTAACAATATAACAAATTATTCAAATGTATTTTGCCATATTCTGTCGAACACAAAAAAGAATCCTGCAGGATTCTTTTTTGCTAAGCATGAATGGCAATTTTGGAGACAGTTGACTTCTTCAAAAATTTATTAGGGGTAATATTTTGAAAAAGAAAGCCTTTCATATGTAGGTTAACACCACTGGAATATATAGTAAATTGATAATATTTATACGGAAGATTGCTAATGTTTAGTATAGATAGTTTCCACTATGCTAACAGTAAAAACTATCTATACTAAACAAAAAAAGTGCCTTCAAAGAAGACACCTTTCATAAACAGACACTATAAAACAGAATTATTTATTGTTATACGATTGTTAGATACAAAAAGTAGAGGGAAATGTTTGTATTACATTCTGTTTTATAAAGTATGTCTACCACTTATATTTTAATCCTCTTCACTTGAAAATAAATATAATATGCATAATTACATACGAAAAAGAAAAGACACTCCATAGAGTGTCTCTTCAACCATTTTACTTTTAATATATCGCTTTGAATATATTGTAGCATACGTATCCATATATTTTATTGAGAAAATTCGAAATCCTTTTTCTTTCATTTTCAATTATAAAATCATGTAATATAAAAGGTATGTCAAATTCTTATACAAGTTGAGGTGTACTATATTTATGTCTTTTGGAATTATCCCTCTTATACTGTTTATTATTTTTCTTATCTCCTATTTAAAAGATCCACGAAAAATAATAAACGGCTTTTTATTTAATACCTTTATCTGTTTTTTCCTTCTTTTTTGTGTAATTATATCTGTGAATTCAAGTAGTGATGTCCTACGCTATATTATAGTCTTACCTATTTTAGCACTTATCATTATGATTCCTTTCGGTGTTATTGCTTTAATGTTTGGGCTATTTCTGAATGCGAGAATTTTAATGAAACGAGAAGGCAGACGTTTTACTAACTGTTTAACACTTATTGCTGCTTTAGGTATTTTATTCTCTATATTATTCCTTTTCATAAGTCCAGCAAGTTTCTTCTCATCACATTTCCAGCCTATTTTCGCTGGTATTTCTCTTATAACCGTATATTTCTTTATACACTTATCTAACTTCTTAAGCGCTTATTTTCTATATCAATTCAACAGACCAAGACGTAATCAAGATTTCATCATCGTTCTTGGAAGTGGCTTAATTAATGATAAAGTACCACCTTTACTTGCAAGTCGTATTCATAAAGCAATCGACTTTTATTGGAAACAAGCAGCGGTGAATACACCACCAACAATTATATTCTCTGGTGGCCAAGGTCCGGATGAAGGACTTCCTGAAGCAGAAGCGATGCAAAAGTACGCTGTTGAAAAAGGTATTCCAATTGAACATACAGTACAGGAAAATCGTTCTGTCAACACATATCAAAATATGTCGTTCTCTAAAGAAATTATGGATTCTTTAAAACCTGAAGGTAAGTATAGAAGTATCTTTACAACAAACAACTTCCACCTTTTCCGCGCTGGTATATACGCAAGACAAGCTGGTCTTAATAGCCAAGGAATTGGATCAAAAACTGCCTTTTATTATTGGCCTAATGCAATGATTCGTGAATACGTCGCAATTGTCGTAATGGGGCGTAAACGTCATATGAAGTTTTGCGGAGTTATTTTAGGATTCGCTTTATTTGTATCAGTACTTAGTTTTATATTTTCTTAATAGCATCCCATCCTTTCAAAGGATGGGATTTCTTATACTTATTTCAAAAATATTTTAAAGATAATATGGTGATAATATTCCCTGCATATACCCTTTAAAGAGAATTTTTTCAAATTAAATGTTAAAATGGAAATTAGGTGTGAATTACGTAACAAATAAGAAACTAGTTTGAAACGAGGAAATCATATGGAGAAAATTATCAAAAACAAGCCCAATAAGCTTAAAATCGCTTCAAAAGCTTTGATGATTATTATTGGGGCATTTATCACAGCGTACGGATTAGAAGCGGTATTAATTCCAAATAACGTATCAGACGGTGGTGTAACTGGTTTAAGTATCGTTAGTTCAAGATTATTTGGATTGCCATTAGGAGCTCTAATTGCAATTATTAACATTCCTTTCGTTTGGTTAGGATATAAGCAAATCGGTAAAAGCTTCGCTATTTATTCCATTATCGGGATTGCTTCATTAGCAATAGGTACCGTTGTCATGCACGGAATACCAGCTATTATTGAAGGCGATACATTATTAGTTACAGTTGTTGGTGGTATCATTATCGGTTTTGGTATGGGACTAGCATTACGTAACGGCGGAGCATTAGATGGAATCGATATGCTAGCTGTATTGCTTTCTCGTAAGTTACCATTTGGAACGAGTGACCTTATTTTATTCTTAAACATGTTCGTATTTATTTTCGTATCCACAGTATTCGGTCTTCAAGGAGCTATCCTCTCGGCAATTGCTTACTTTATTGCTTCGAAAGTGATTCATATCGTTGAAGTTGGTTTAAGTGGTTCGAAAGCATTTAAAATCATTACGAAAGAGCCTGAATTGATGGTAGAAACAATTCGTGATCGTTTAGGCCGAAGTGCAACATATAACGAAGTATACGGCGGTTATTCTAGAGAGAAATTCAAAGAAATTTCTTGTGTAATTAACCGTTTAGAAGAAAGTAAAATGAAAGAACTTATTAATGAAATCGATCCACACGCCTTTATTACAGTTTATGACGTAGCAGAAGTAAAAGGCGGTAACTTTAAGAAACGTGATATTCATTAATCGTTATGAAAGAAGAGGGTGTGCCAATATGTTGGCACACCCTCTTCTTATTATTTGTCAGTAAGTCGATATATTCCAATAATCGTTGATATATTTTTACTCGCCCCATCTTCCTCCGTTTTTCATCCATGCTACATATTTTTGAAAGGCGGGCACTTCTTGTTGAAAACGAAGTGGAACATATAGAAAGAGAGTACATGTACATAATATCCATAGAATACCTACTACAAAGTGAAATTTCATCGTTGTGCTAATAAACAAACTTAAGAATAAGACGAGGAACATAATTACACTAAATCTTTTATACATAGTCATAATAATCTCCTCCTTATAACTTCATTGCACCAGCTATAAGGAATTAATTTCCATAAAAAAAAGACCAAAAAGCAAATTTCACTTTTCGGTCTCTACACTATCTTCTCTTCGTAATCTTTCCTGAACCACCGACCCTCGTTTTCGGAGGAGATGTATTCCTTGGCGGCGTTTTAATAGATGATTTCGGCTTCACATCTGATCCGCTTGAACCACCTGGATTTTTCGTAATTTTCCCTTTGCTTCCAGTAGAAGGCGGGGGCGTGCTGTTTCCTTTTTTCGTAATACTTCCTGTATCTCCTACAGAAGATTTCGAATCTACATTATCGCCACGCTTAATGATAGACCCTTTCCCTTCCTTCGTAATTGGAGGCGGAGTTTTCTTTTCTTCTTTCGTAGGTGGTCTCTCTGGAATAACTGGTTTATGACTTTGTCTGTCATTATATCCGCGATAATCACCGTACGATGATTTTCGTGAACCGAATATATCGTTTAAAATACTTCCCATAATATACCCTTGTAGGAAGGACGGTTGATAATTTTGACGGACAAATTCTTTATTACTTATTTCAATTAACGTATCAGATGGCTTCTCTTTATCCTTTTGCAGATTATAAATCTTATCAGAATAAACGAGGAACATTTGATTTTCGTCTTCTTTAGATGCTTGCTTCGGTTCTCTTTCATTCATGAGTTCCTTCGCGACTTCAGGAACTGACCGATTGGCGGCCCTATACACGTAAGATTCTTGTTTACCTTCCTTTGCGACAGATTCAAGCGGATAACGGTCTTGAATCGACTTTGTCTGCCCGCCCTGACAACCTGATAAGGCATATCCAGCAACAACAAGTAATGTAACGATAGCAAGTATAGGGATCACGAACGATTTAATCATGGTAAACAATCGGTTTGACATGATTACGCCCCCTTACGTTGCTCTTATAATTTGTACATCAGCAGGAATAATTGCTTCTCCCTCATACATCATTGTGCGACCATTTTGCCATTCAATACGTAATAATTTTCGATTATCTGATTGGAATTCCCATACATACTGTTCTTCTGAAGCAGAGAATGGTGTTTTCCCCATTACAACAACACGTCCGTTATATTGCTCTTCCATATGGTACTCTGTATCATCCATTTCTATTGTCGTCGGAATTTCATCAATTGAATCTAAACGACCATCAATTGGTGTATACAATTTGTAATACGTATTTTCACGATCTTCAATTTTTAAATAACGAATATCTTTCCCGTCTTGCAGTGTTAAAACAATTTCTTTACGAGAATGCATACTCGTTTTCCCAGTTAATTCGTACATGACTAATGAAACTTCAACCATATCGCCAGGAGCTAACGTTAACAAGCTTTTCTCTGGTTTCGGCGGCTCTGGGCTCTTCATTATATTTTTAATTCGTTTAAATAAACTCATGATCTACCCCCTCCTTCTCTCTTTATAAACAAGCACCTAAAATAAGTGCACCCACAATATGTAATGATCCGGCCAACATCGCGTGCGCAACACTGCCTTCTTTCGTACCTTCTTCTAAATCTAAACCAGCCATTTTCTTTAACACAAATTCGATAAACATTTCTACCACTAATAAAATAACGAAAGAAACTGCTGATGCAAGTAGCGCTTGCCATAAGTCATTTGCTTTCGTTATCGATTGAGATAAAATGTACCCTTGCGCGAATAATTTCATGACGAAACGAGTTGTTACAGCTGTATTCCCATTTTTTATTTCTTTTAAATCATTGTATTTTGTAAAAATCGAATCAACCCACATAATTGCAAATAAAAGTACTGCACTCGCTCCAGTCCATACAAGCATGGCTAATACATTTGTCCATGTCATTGCAAAACCTCCTCTAAATATAAAGTGAAACTTTAATCAGTGGGGAGGTGTTCATTCCCCGCTGATTATTAGTTGAACCAATCGGGCATTTACGGGCAGTAGATCTCCCCCCACCTCTCTGCTTTCACAAAAAGTAAAGGTGGGAATCTTACTGCCCGTTAATGCGGGGTAATAGAAAACCGACATGAATTTGTTTAGACATGTCGGTTCATTTGTCTCTATTCTATATTATTTCTCATACTGCTTCATAATACGAGCTAATTCATCGTCAACAGCAGAATTTTTGTTTAAGCTTGCGAATTCATCATCTAATGATTTTTCTTTCTTGTACACTTCACCGCTTGCTTCTGCTTCAGCCTCTAATTGAAGAGCTTTCTCTTCCATACGGCTTAAACCAGCTTTCGCTGAGTTTGAATCAAATCCAGACATCGCCTGATTAATATTCTTTTGTGCTTTCGCCGCATTTACACGTGCTACAAGTGTCTCACGTTTATTTTTCAGCTCTGTTAATTGCTTACGCATTTCTTCTAGCTTCAGGCGAAGATTATCAGCAGCAACTTTATTTTGCTCATAGCTTGCTTTATACTCATTCATCTTTTGCTCTGCGCTTTGTTTTTCTTCAAGAGCACGACGCGCAAGATCTAAGTTATTAGCTTGAACAGCCATATGAGCTTGCTCTTCACGTTTTTTCACAAGTGCTTCTTGCTCTTCAAATAAGATTTTGAATTTCTTCTCAAGCGCGATTTGAGCTGCTACACTTTTCTCAGCTTCTTGTACATCCGCTTGCATATCGCGTAAATATTGATCCGTCATCTTAACTGGATCTTCTGCTTTTTCAATTAATGAATACACATTCGACATTGTTAAATCTCTTAATCGTTTAAATACAGACATTCTAATTCCTCCTATGACTTACCTCATATTTCAAATTCACTACTTGGAAAACTGAAAAATCTCCCTTAACAGTAAAGAATATTCATTTTTACAGCTATATGTTTATTATAACAAAACTAATATGTCCTTACATGTTATTTCCAAAATACAGCCAATATAATATGACATTCCAGATAAAACATTGTATTCCTAATATATTCTCATTAATCCTCTTCAAAATTGCCTTATTTTTATGCACTTTCACTAAATTACATTATTGTAATGTTACTGTAAGCTAACTCGATAGTTGCGTCTCCCTATTTCTTATACACTAATACTAGAAGCAACAAACAAGCTTCTCATCATTTCGGAACTAATACAAAAATTGTATTTACTATAAAACAGATAAAAGGAGAAATCATCATGAAAAAATTAGTAGGAATCGGATTAGCAGCAGCAATTTCACTTGGAGCATTATCAGGTTGTTCTTTATTAGGAGAGAAAGCGAACGGCTTTGTAATTTACGGATCAGAAGAACAAGTTCAGCAAATTACAGATAAAAACAAAAAAGAAGTGAAAGAAAAAGACTTCTATAAAATGAAAATGACAACATTAGAAGGTAAAAAAGTTCTTGTCATGGATAAGAAAACTGGTGAAGAACTTGTAAAAAAAGAGTTGCTTAACAAAGTGGATGAAAAAGACGATACGAAACCACTTGATAAATTACCAGCTGTAACAACAGAGCAAGGTGTATTATTTGCTAAAGAAAAAGTACAAAATGCTACACTTGATGGAGCAAAATTAAAATATGAAGGCAACACAATTATCGGAAGTAGCCGTGCATATGCCGACATGTTCGCAATTGTTGATGATGCAACTTACGGAAATGTAAAAGGTGAAGAAAAATCTGTAGGTGTATTAAAATTCGATAAGGATCCAAGTAAAGAATTCCCTGGAAAGAATGGTGTAGAATCATCACAACTTGTAAAAATTAAGAAGTAATAAAAAAAGCTTTGCGACATTGAAGTACACCCCAATTGTTAGACACATAATTAACAATTGGAGGTGCATTTTTTATGGCTAAATTTTCTTCAAAAGATAAAATACAAGCAATAAAACGATATCTAGAAGGTACTGAAGGTGTTTTTTTTACTTACTAACTATATGACTGTCGTTGACATTGATCCGCTGAATAAATCTATAATTTGTACGGATGCATTTTACAATAATATGACGTTAATATTATTGATGCAAAATAAAACAAGAGCCACCCCTCAATTATGAAGTGCACCCCAATTGTTAGACACAGTCTAACAATTGGAGGTGCATTTTTTATGGCTAAATTTTCTTCAACAGAAAAAATTCAAGCAGTGAAACGATATTTAGATGGTA
>NZ_JAKUGD010000013.1:0-102432 GCF_022663775.1 Bacillus cereus group sp. BfR-BA-01350 | reverse complement strand
TTAGAAATAACGAAAGTAGATATAGCGGATGGGAATACAAAACTACCAAATGCAGAGTTTACAATCTACAACGAACAAGGGAAAGAAGTAGTAAAAGGAAAAACAAATGAGCAAGGTGTAGCGAAATTCAAACTACCATACGGAAAGTATACGTATAAAGAAACAATAGCACCAAATGGATATGTAATAAATGAAGAGACATTTGCATTTGAGATAAAAGAGGATGGGCAAATTATTAAACATATCGTTCAAGATAAGAAAGTAGAAGGTGAGTTAGAAATAACGAAAGTAGATATAGCGGATGGGAATACAAAACTACCAAATGCAGAGTTTACAATCTACAACGAACAAGGGAAAGAAGTAGTAAAAGGAAAAACGGATGAAAAAGGTGTAGCGAAATTCAAACTACCATACGGAAAGTATACGTATAAAGAAACAATAGCACCAAATGGATATGTAATAAATGAAGAGACGTTCGCATTTGAAATAAAAGAGGATGGAGAAATTATTAAACATATTGTGAAAAATAAGAAAGAAGAAAAGGCATCGCTTCCTTCTAAGCCAAATAAGCCAACACCGAATGGAGAAGTGAAACCTTCAGCTGATGTGAAGCCGGTGCAACAACATAATACTCATAATGAAGTACGTTTACCAGCTACTGGCGGCGTCGGCAATGAATTTACGGTTTTATTTGTTCTAGGACTTGGTTTTATTATTGCAGGAGCTTATGTGTTAAAGATGAAAAATAGAAAAGAAATGTAGAAAAAAACGCCTTGTAATAGAGGCGTTTTTTTAGTATCTCAACTTCATCAACAAACTCTTAATTTCCTCATCTTCCATAAAGAGATCATGGTGTTTCTGGGTAATCTTTGCAAGTGCAACGTCATGATAGAAAAATTCTGTAAAGAACTTTACGAAAGGTTGTGACATTGTTTTCATTGCTTGCCATGACCCTTGCTCTACGCCAGCAAATAAAATTTCACGGTCGTCAACGATGAGCAGTAAGTATCGCTCTAGCGCGTTAGGCTCTTCGGCTGGGATTAGAAAATGCATGTTTTCTAAGTCTGTTTTTACTTTTCCAACTATAAGGGATTCGGTTTTGACGCCTTGTTTTGCTTTTTCTTCTAATAACGGAAGATATTCTAAAAGAGTATCATTCCAAGCTGAAATGCGAATTGATTCTTTTGCACTTTCGATGAGCTCTTTACTTTGAACGCGAATAGAAGATTGCATTTTTAAGCTCCACACACGGTCATCTGTAAATGATTTTTTCGATATAGTTGTCTCTAATTCTTTAATATTGGATTGAAATTCTGTCGTTAATTTTTCAATTGCTAGCTTGAGTGGTAATGCTGTATACATCTTTTTCTTCTCCGAAACAGAATCCATTACCATTCCTTTATCGATTAGACGTGCAAGCACTTCATATATTTTTGCTTTTGGCACGCCAGAATGCTTCACAATCGTTGTAGCATCTAATGGCTCGTTGCTTGATACGACAACTTCGTAAGCTTGGCTTTCATATTGTGAGAAACCGAATTTTTGTAACATAGTTACCTCCGAACGAATGAGATTATAGTTTAAGGATAATGAACTATTTGTTTTTGCACAAGTGGTAGTCAGTTTTCTAATTGTATTAAGGTGAGAATTAATTTCAATTTTTTAATTTTATCTATTATACTTAATATAATGATTAATAAGATTTGAATTCAATACGAAGGGGATGCTTGGGGGAAGATGTTAAGAAGTTTACGTTTAAAAATTGCGGTAGTATTTTCGGTACTTATTTCTATGATGTTCGTAATATTAGGTACAGCTATGTATCAATTACAGAAAGAGAAGGAAGTGCGCTCCTTAGACCAGTATTCTCAAAATACGATGGATCTTGTGACAGAGCAGTTAACTGCATTTATGCAGCGAATTGAAGAAGATATGGGTCATTATGGGAGTCATGATGATATTCAAAACATGTTACAAGATGGAGTTACTCCAGAAGAAGAGAGCTTTATTTTAAAAGAGTTTTCAAGGTTTAAAAAGAACCATCCTGATATTTTAGACGTATACATTGGAACGAAAGATAAAAAAACGTTGAGTGCAAATCTTGCTGACGGAGGAAAAGTACCAGAAGGGTATGATCCAACGAGTCGTCAGTGGTATAAAGCATCAGAATCTGATACAAAATCGATTATTTGGGGGCAACCACAATATGAAATTGCGACAGGTAAGTTAAGTATTGGGGTTTCAAAAGCTATTGTCGGACAGGATGGCTCTGTTTTAGGGGTAGTAGCAATGGATGTATCATTAGGAACAATTCAAAAGCTACTCCACAATATCCAATATAATAACGGCGGAGAAATGTTTATCGTAAATGATAAAAATATTGCCATTGTATACCCAGAGAAAGTAGGAAAAGATGTTTCAAAGGAACCACTTTTAAAAAGTTTGAATAAAGATGAAACAAAATTTGCGGTGACGACATTAGGCGGGAAAGATGTAGTAGCCTATAGTCAACTGTTTGATAAGATGAAATGGAAAATTGGGATTGTTTACCCGAAAGAAACGATTGATGGGCTATTACATAGTACGAGAAATACAGTCATTATAATGGCATGTATTAGCCTATTCGTTGGAATCGTAGCTTCATACTTGTTCTCACGAAGATTAGCAAGACCACTGCAATTATTAACGAATCACGTTCAAAAAGTAGCAGAAGGTGATTTAACGTTGCAAATGAAAGTGACAAGTAAGGATGAAGTTGGAGAACTGACGAACCATTTTAATCATATGGTTGAACAAATGAATGAAATGGTAAGCAAAATTAAAAATAGTGTATCAACCGTGCAACAATCAACGAATAATCTACATTATTTAACGAATGAAACTGTAGCAGCTAGTAAAGAAGTGTCAGGTGCAATGGATGACGTGAGCGGAGGAGCTTCTACGCTCGCTAATAGTGTAGATGAAGTTTCAGAGCAGCTCGAGAATATGGCGCAGTCAGTGGAACAAATGAATAACTCTGTTGGTGAAATAAAAGGTGTAGCTGGCAAAGCTGAAGAGGCATCTAAGCAAGGATTAAATACGATGCGTAATTTAGTTCGTACGAGAGAACAATCCTCTTCAATTGTTGTTCATACAGAGGAAGCATCTGGAAATTTAGAGCAAAGGGTTGGATCGATTCAAAATGTTGTAGAGCTTATAAAAGGTATTTCGGATCAAACGAATTTACTTGCTTTAAATGCTTCAATCGAGGCGGCACGTGCGGGTGAACAAGGTAAAGGCTTTGCTGTTGTTGCGGAAGAGGTTCGGAAATTAGCGGAACAATCAAAAGAAGCAACAGTAGAAATTGCGACGATGATTGGTGATGTACAAGTAGAGGTAAGACGAGTTGTAGAAGTTGTAAGTAAATTAAAAGATATTGCGGATATACAAAATAATGTTACGACAGAAGCAGAGGCGGAGTTCCGCACAATTATGTCAGTTGTTAATACCATCAGTACTTCAGTGGAACAAATTGTAGAAGAGGTACATAACATCGGTCACGAGCAAGGAGAAATTACAGCGGTAATGCATACAATTGCTGGTACGAGTCAAGAAAGTGCAGCTGTTTCGGAAGAAGTAAATGCTGCAACTGAATCACAAGTAAATCATCTAGAAAAGGTAGCTCATACGATGGAAAGCTTGACGGAGCATATGAGAGACTTAGAAAGATTAGTTGAGCAGTTTAAAATAGAGGAATAACAAATTAGTAAAATGATGCGTATTTCGGTAAAATAGAAAATGGATATATAAGAAGCAATTATAGGAGGAAGACTACTATGGCAATTGTTGACGTATCGATTATTCCAGTAGGAACAGGTAATCCAAGTGTGAGTGAATATGTAGCAGAAGTACAAAAGGTGCTAGAGAAAAATGCAGATCGCGTGAAGTATCAATTAACACCAATGAATACAATTATTGAAGGAGATCTTCCTGTCATTCTAGAAGTAATTCAACAAATGCATGAAGTTCCATATACGAAAGGTGCACAGCGCGTTGCAACAACAATTCGTATCGATGATCGTCGTGATAAAGTAAGCACAATGGAGAAAAAATTAAACTCTGTTCGATCAAAATTATAAAGAAAAGCAGCGATCTTCGCTGCTTTTTTCATATAGGAGGTAGATAAGATGAGTGAAAAGTTTAATGAACAGTTTGACGGGTTGTTAGAGAAATACACGGAACTATTACTTGGAGAGAGCAATGAAGAGAGAAAAGAACAGGTACAGAAGTGGGCACTGTATTCTTACATAGCGAAGACGATGCCGGCTTTAGTGAAGCACTGGAATGAGACTTATCCCGATGCGAAAGAAGAGATGGTGCAGTTAATTACACATATTAAAAGGCTGAATGAAGAAAAGAGAAATGAACAATAAAAAACTTGGGATAAATATAATCTCAAGTTTTCTGTATTAATATCCTCATATAATTTACATGGAATATAAAGGGTTTTATAAGCATGTCGAATATTTTCGACATGCTTATTTTGTGCCTAGTAAACTCCATTTTTCTAAATGTCGAAAAATATTTCAGACATATTTACAAGCGAGAATATAGGGTTTTAAATGTTTTTATAGTATTTTATAAATTATCTAAATAATTATTTGTATCCAATAATTTTAAACAATGATATAATTTCGAAGAGGGGTAAAAAACAGATAAATTAAGTCATAGGGGTGAATTACATGGAACAATTAATGCGAAATTCGTTTCTTTTCTTATCTAAAAATAAAGCGCTAACAAAACTGGCTAAAAAGTACGGTTTACGCTTTGGTGCAGGTCGCTTTGTCGCAGGGGAGACAATTGAATTAGCGACAGCAGCTATTAAACAATTGAACAAGCAAGGACTTTGTGTAACAATCGATTATTTAGGGGAATTCGTTGATAATGAAGCGGAAGCAAATGAAATGGCTAACCAATCGATTGAAGCAATCCGTGCAATTGGAAGAGAAGGTTTGGATTCGCAACTTTCTTTAAAGATGACTTCTATGGGATTAGATATCTCTGATGAAATCGTAATGAACAATATGCGCCGTATTTTAGAAGCGGCAAAAGAAAATGGTGTGTTCGTTACAATTGATATGGAAGATTATACACGCTGCGGAAAGACAATTGATATCTTTAAACAGTTAAAATCTGAGTACGATAATATTGGTACTGTTATTCAAGCTTACCTATATCGTACAGAAAAAGATATTGAAGACTTAAATGCTTATAATCCTAATTTACGTCTTGTAAAAGGGGCTTATAAAGAACCTGAAGAAGTGGCGTTCCCGGACAAGAAAGATGTAGATGACAATTATAAAAAGATTATTAAAATGCACTTATTAAATGGAAATTATACTGCAATTGCTTCACATGACGAAGCGATTATTGAATATACGAAAAAACTTGCCGAAGAACACAACATTCCAAGGGATCAATTTGAATTCCAGATGCTATATGGTATTCGTAATGAGCGTCAACTTGAGCTAGTAAAAGAAGGTTACAAAATGCGTGTTTACGTACCTTATGGAAACGACTGGTATGGCTACTTCATGCGTCGCCTAGCAGAGCGTCCAGCAAACGTTGCGTTCGTATTAAAAGGTATGGTTAAAAAATAACCAAGGAGTAAATACTCCTTGGTTATTTTAATTGCTGAAATGCGTAATGTGCCATTTTCTTCGTATCAGGATACAGTTGCTTGCGAGTAGAAGATAATACAACATTAATGACGCGTTTACCGTCTTTCTCATCCACTGTTACGACTGTATATTTTCCGAGTGCTGATAGACCGCTTTTACTTCCAATTGCATATGGATCGTCGTATAGTTCTTCTCGTCCATAGTTTGCGATGTTTGGAGAGCGTTCTGAAGTATGTAGAGTTGTACGCGTTGAATTCATATATTCTAAAACAACTGGGTATTTTAATGCTTCTTTCGTAATCATAGCAATGTCATATGGTGATACTTTGTTTCCTAATGCATCAGCACCACTTGCATTTTTGAAAGTCGCATGCTTTGTACCAAGTTCCTTCGCTCTAGCATTCATCATTTTTACAAATTCATTTTTTGATCCTGCAATATGTTCTGCGATGGATTCAGCTATTGGATCTGCACTAATGATAAGCATCAGTTTTAATGCCTCATCACGTTTTAACTTTTCCCCAGCACGAAGTTTAATTTTCTTACTTTGACTTTCTGTTTTAATTGCGTTTTCTGTAACTGTAATTTCTTCATCCTCTTTTACATTTTCTAGTAAAAGAAGGGTTGTCATCATTTTGGCTATACTAGCCGGATAAGAGCGTTCGTCTTCTCGTTTTCCATACAAAATTTCACCTGTGTCTGCATCGATTGTAATTCCGTATTGTCCAGTGATGCTAGGCTGATCGGCTCTTACAGCTTGTTGTCTTTGTGCATAAGAGAAGAAAATCATCCCTGTAAATAGTGTGGCAATCATTACAATCATAACTATTGTTCGTTTCATTATAATTCCCTCATTTGTTACAAATAAATTGGGCAGAAAAAGCAGCCATTAACCATTATGCCACGTTCTCTGCCCAAAAATATAGCGTTATTTTTCGCCCATATTATGCTTCTTATATTGTTGGTTATTACCTTGACGTCCTTTTTCTACGCCTCGATCAGTTGGTCCAGCGTTTCCTGTCACACTTGCTGCGCTAATTCCAGCCTTTGAAGGGTTCTTCTTAATTTTTGCCATATATATTCCTCCAGTTTCGTCAGATTATAAAAAGGGAAAGTGTATTTTAGTGAAGAAAATACATATATAGCATGGGCAAATAAAAGAAAAATATTTATTTCAGAAAATTTTATCAATAAATATATTGCGAAAATTTAAACAGTATCATATATTTATTAGTAGAGGCTCACTCATTGATTGCGACTTATGTCGAAAAATTGAATGAGCATTCATTCAAGAATAGGGGGAGAATTGGATGTTCCAAATTAAAAAGGCTGCTGTTCTAGGGTCAGGCGTAATGGGTTCAGGAATTGCGGCACACTTAGCTAATATTGGTATTCCGACATTATTGCTTGATATTGTACCACCTGCGCTTACGAAAGAAGAAGAGGCGAAGGGACTTACATTAGAACATAAAAGTGTGAGAAATCGTTTTAGTAATACGGCTGTGCAAAAACTATTAAAGCAAAAACCAGCTCCTCTGACAGTGAAAGGAAATTTAGCACTGATTGAAGCAGGTAACTTAGAAGATGATCTTGAGCGTTTAGCTGATGTAGATTGGATTATTGAAGTAGTAGTTGAAAACTTAGATATTAAAAAGAAACTATTTGAAAAAGTAGATGCTGTTCGTAAACCGGGTTCTATCGTAAGCTCGAATACGTCAGGCATTTCAGTTGAAAAAATGGCAGAAGGTCGTTCAGACGACTTCCAGAAACACTTCTTAGGCACACACTTTTTTAACCCACCACGATATTTAAAACTTCTAGAGGTAATACCGACGAAAGAAACTGATCCACAAGTATTAAGCTTCATGAAACTATTTGGCGAAGACGTTCTTGGAAAAGGCGTTGTTATCGCGAAAGACACACCAAACTTTATTGGAAACCGCATCGGTACGTACGGTTTACTTGTAACCCTTCAAGAGATGGTAAAACGCGGCTATAGCATTGGGGAAGTTGATTCTGTAACAGGCCCACTTATTGGTCGTCCGAAGAGTGCAACGTTCCGTACATTAGATGTTGTCGGTTTAGATACATTTGTACACGTTGCAAATAACGTATATGAAAACGTACAAGAAGAAGAGCGTGATGTATTTAAAGTACCAGCTTTCATGCATGACATGCTTGATAAAAAATGGCTTGGAAGCAAAACAGGTCAAGGCTTCTTCTTAAAACAAGGAAAAGAAATTTTAGAATTAAATCCAGAAACGATGGAGTACGAAGCTCGTAAAAAATTAAAAGCTGCATCGATCGAGTTAAGTAAACAAGAAAAAGGTTTATCGAATAAATTGAAAGCGCTTGTATATGCGAAAGACCGCGCAGGAGAGTTGTTATGGAACATCATCACACCAACTCTTTTATACTCTGCAAAACTTCATAAAGAAATTGCTGACGATATCGTTGCAATAGACCAAGCGATGAAGTGGGGCTTCAGCTGGGAGCAAGGACCGTTTGAGGTTTGGGATGCAATCGGCGTTGAAAAGTCCGTTCAAAAGATGGAAGAAAACGGCGTAGTTGTTCCGGCTTGGGTGAAAGAAATGTTAGAGAAAGGTTTCACTACTTTCTACAAACATGATAACGGAGATAGCTACTATTACGATAATGGCGAATATAAGCTAATCGAACGTAATAAAAAAGCAATTTCTCTTAAGCAATTAAAAGCGAAAAATGGCGTATTAAAGAAAAATAGCGGAGCGAGCTTAATCGATTTAGGCGACGGTATCCTTTGTTTAGAATTCCATTCGAAGAGCAATGCAATCGGTATGGATATTACGCAAATGATTAACTACGCTGTTGATGAAGTAGAAAAGAATTATAAAGGTCTTGTTATCGGTAACCAATCGAAGAACTTCTGCGTTGGTGCGAATCTAGCAATGATCTTAATGGAAGCACAAGACGACAACTACTTTGAAATTGAGTGGGTTGTGAAAAACTTCCAAGATGCAATGATGAAAATTAAATACTCTTCTAAGCCAGTTGTAGCAGCGCCATATGGTATGACGCTTGGCGGAGGTACAGAAGTTTGCTTACCAGCAGCGAGCATTCAAGCTTCTAGTGAAACGTATATGGGCTTAGTAGAAGTTGGTGTTGGCTTAATCCCTGGCGGAGGCGGTAATAAAGAGCTATACATTAAACACTTAAATAAAATGGCAAACGGCGTAGAGTTTGACTTGCAAAAAGTTGCAAATAAAGTGTTCGAAACAGTCGCGATGGCGAAAGTTTCAACTTCAGGACAAGAAGCGGTTTCTCATAACTTCTTAGGTGATAAAGACGGTATTAGTGTGAATGGTGATCACTTACTATACGATGCAAAACAGAAAGCACTTGCTTTATATGAAGCTGGTTACAAAGCACCGATTCGTAAAAAGATACCGGTTGTTGGTGAAACAGGATATGCAACTCTTGCACTTGGTGCAGAAGCAATGCATTTATCTGGTTACATTTCAGAGTACGACCTTCATATTGCGAAGAAACTTGCATATGTCATCGCAGGCGGAAAAGTGCCGTACGGAACAGAAGTTGATGAGCAGTATTTATTAGATGTAGAACGTGAAGCATTTATTAGCTTAGTCAGTGAGATGAAATCACAAGCAAGAATGCAGCACATGCTTGTAAAAGGAAAGCCATTACGTAACTAATAACGAGGGGAGATATCGTTCATGAGAGAAGCTGTCATTGTTGCGGGAGCAAGAACACCAATTGGAAAAGCAAAGAGGGGTTCATTAAAAACAGTTCGTCCTGACGATTTAGGGGCGTTAGTAGTAAAAGAAACGTTAAAGCGTGCGAATTATGAAGGACCAATCGATGATTTAATTTTCGGTTGTGCGATGCCAGAAGCAGAGCAAGGTTTAAATATGGCTCGTAATATCGGCGGATTAGCAGGACTTTCTTACGATGTTCCAGCTATTACAATTAACCGTTACTGTTCTTCAGGTTTACAAAGTATCGCTTACGGAGCAGAGCGCATTATGCTCGGTCACTCGGAAGCGGTATTATCAGGCGGAGCGGAATCAATGAGTTTAGTTCCAATGATGGGACACGTTGTTCGTCCAAATAGTCGCCTTGTAGAAGCAGCTCCAGAATATTATATGGGTATGGGACATACAGCGGAGCAAGTTGCTGTGAAATATGGAATTTCTCGTGAAGAGCAAGATGCATTTGCAGTAAGAAGTCATCAACGTGCTGCGAAAGCATTAGCTGCAGGAAACTTTGCTGATGAAACAGTATCTGTAGATGTAACGTTACGTACTGTTGGAGCAAATAACAAACTGCAAGAAGAAACAATTACTTTTGCGCAAGACGAAGGTGTAAGAGCAGAGACGACGCTAGATATTTTAGGTAAATTACGTCCAGCATTTAACGTTCGCGGTTCTGTAACAGCTGGTAACTCTTCACAAATGAGTGACGGCGCAGCATCTGTACTATTAATGGATCGTGAAAAAGCAGTGAGCGATGGCATGAAACCACTTGCGAAATTCCGTTCATTTGCAGTAGCTGGCGTACCACCAGAAGTGATGGGAATCGGCCCAATCGCTGCAATTCCAAAAGCGTTAAAATTAGCTGGTTTAGAGCTATCAGATATCGGTCTATTTGAACTAAATGAAGCATTCGCTTCTCAATCCATTCAAGTTATTCGTGAACTTGGATTAGATGAAGAAAAAGTAAACGTAAACGGCGGTGCAATCGCACTTGGACATCCACTTGGCTGTACAGGAGCAAAACTAACACTATCTCTTATTCACGAAATGAAACGCCGCAACGAACAATTCGGTATCGTAACAATGTGTATCGGCGGCGGAATGGGAGCAGCGGGAGTGTTTGAATTACTATAAAAAAGGTGCAGGTGGCTTGCTCAGAACAGGAGGGCGTTGGAAGCCCTGACGAAGAGGCGCTTTTTGCCTCACAGGAAGGGGTGAAACGACCGACTGTTCTAGCCGCTGGAACTGGATTATATAAAAAGGTGGAAGCGGCTCGTTCAGAATGTGAGGGGGATGGAGCTTCAGACGAAGAGGCGCTCTTTGCCTCGCAGGAAGAAGCGAAGCCACCGAACATTCTAGCCGCTGAAACTGGATTATAAAAAAATGGAAGTGGCTCGCTCACAACGAGACGCCGACAATGCAAAGAATGGAAGCAACAAAGGTTTATAAAAAATAAACGGGAGAGCCAGCTTCTTTCGAAATGAGAGAAGCGGCTTATGAAAATATGAAGGAGGAAATTTTCATGGAAAAAACAGTAGGAAATGCGGTTAAAGGCGGTAGCTTTTTAGTAGATGAGATTACGATTGATCAAGTGTTTACGCCAGAAGATTTTTCATCTGAGCATAAAATGATTGCAAAAACGACAGAGGACTTTATCGTAAATGAAGTTCTTCCAGAGCTTGAATATTTAGAGCAACATGAGTTTGATCGTTCTGTTCGTCTTTTAAAAGAAGCTGGTGAACTTGGTTTATTAGGCGCTGACGTACCAGAAGAGTACGGTGGAATTGGTCTTGATAAAGTAAGTTCAGCGTTAATCGCAGAGAAATTCTCTCGCGCTGGTGGCTTTGCAATTACTCACGGTGCTCACGTAGGTATCGGATCTTTACCAATCGTATTATTCGGTAACGAAGAGCAAAAGAAAAAGTATTTACCATTACTTGCAACTGGTGAAAAATTAGCTGCATACGCATTAACAGAGCCAGGTTCAGGATCTGACGCATTGGGTGCAAAAACAACTGCACGTTTAAATGCAGAAGGTACACATTACGTATTAAACGGTGAAAAACAGTGGATTACAAACTCTGCATTCGCTGACGTATTTATTGTATATGCAAAAATCGATGGAGAGCACTTCTCAGCATTTATCGTAGAGAAAGACTACGCTGGCGTATCTACAAGCCCAGAAGAAAAGAAAATGGGTATTAAATGTTCTTCAACTCGTACGTTAATTTTAGAAGATGCGTTAGTACCGAAAGAAAACTTACTTGGTGAAATCGGTAAAGGTCATATTATCGCATTCAACATTTTAAATATCGGTCGTTATAAATTAGGTGTTGGTACGGTTGGATCTGCGAAACGTGCAGTAGAAATTTCAGCACAATATGCAAACCAACGTCAACAGTTCAAACAACCAATTGCTCGCTTCCCATTAATTCAAGAGAAACTTGCGAATATGGCAGCGAAAACATATGCAGCTGAAAGCTCTGTATATCGTACAGTAGGTTTATTCGAAAGTCGTATGAGCACATTATCTGAAGAAGAAGTAAAAGACGGTAAAGCAGTAGCAGCTTCTATCGCTGAATATGCAATCGAGTGCTCTTTAAACAAAGTATTCGGTTCTGAAGTGTTAGACTATACAGTAGATGAAGGTGTTCAAATTCACGGTGGTTACGGATTTATGGCAGAGTACGAGATTGAAAGAATGTATCGTGATTCTCGCATTAACCGTATTTTTGAAGGGACGAACGAAATTAACCGCCTAATCGTACCAGGTACGTTCTTACGTAAAGCAATGAAAGGTGAATTACCACTTCTTCAAAAAGCACAAAAATTACAAGAAGAGTTAATGATGATGATGCCAGAAGAAGTAGGCGATGAGCCATTAGCACTTCAAAAGTATTTAGTAAATAACGCGAAGAAAATCGGCTTAATGGTAGCTGGATTAGCTGCTCAAAAATACGGTAAAGCATTAGATAAAGAGCAAGAAATTCTTGTGAATATCGCTGACATCGTAAGCAACCTATACGCAATGGAGTCAGCTGTTCTTCGTACAGAAAAAGCAATTAAAACAACTGGTCTTGAAAAGAATAAACAAAAAGTGTTATACACTGAAGTATTCTGCCAAGAAGCATTCAACGAAATCGAAGCACATGCGAAAGAAACACTTATCGCAGTTGAAAACGGCGACATGTTACGCATGATGTTATCATCATTACGTAAATTAACTCGCCACACACCACTTAACGTAATTCCGAAGAAACGTGAAATTGCTGCGAAAATTTTAGAAGATGAGCGTTATACAGTTTAATACCTTTAAAGAACAGTAGTCGTTTATACGGCTACTGTTCTTTTTTTCTGAAAAAATGAAATTTTTAGTGGCATAAAACTAATGCCATTAGTATAATAAAACTAATGGTATTAGTTTTTGTGAAGAGGGAGATGGGAATATGAGAATGATGCATGAAAAAACGGTATATCAATTGTCATTTTTGCCAAGAGTGTTTCCTGTGAATTGTTACTTTGTGGAGGAAGAAGATGGTTTAACTTTAATTGATGCTGCTTTACCATATAGCGCAAAAGGAATTTTACAGGCGGCTGAGAAAATAGGAAAACCAATTACGAATATTGTATTAACACATGCGCATGATGATCACATCGGTGCATTAGACGCATTAAAGGAAGTACTTCCTTATGTTCCAGTCTACATTTCTAAGCGGGACGCAAAGCTGTTAGAAGGAGATACGACGTTACAAAAGGATGAACCAAATACGCCAATAAAAGGCGGTGTACCTAAAAAGATAAAAACGGTACCTGATATTTTATTAGAAGATGGTGACCGAGTTGGATCGCTGCTTGCTATTATGACACCGGGACATACACCGGGCTCCATGTCGTTTCTTGATATAAGAAATAAAGCTCTTATTGTTGGGGATGCATTTCAAACAAGAGGAGGTACGGCTGTTTCGGGACAAATGAAATTTTGGTTTCCGTTTCCTGCAATGGCAACGTGGAGCAAAGAAATATCATTACAAAGTGCAGAGAAGCTAAGAGAATATGAGCCTTCCTTACTTGCGGCAGGACATGGGAAAATGATAAAGGATCCAGGTGCTATTATAGAGCTTGCTATTAAGGGAGCGAAGCGAAATATAGAAAGTAAGAAAGAAGGTTAATTTATGTCACCGAGAATCGGACTTACATTACCGAAAATTGTAGAAACAGCGGCAGAAATTGCAGATGCAAGTGGAATACAAGAAGTAACGTTAGCTTCATTAGCACAAAGGTTAGGGATACGTTCTCCTTCACTATATAATCATGTAAAAGGGTTACAAGATGTACGGAAAAATCTTGGTATTTACGGAATCAAGCAGCTGCATAACAAGCTGGAAGAAGCGGCAGAGGATAAACATATGGATGAAGCAATTCATGCATTAGGGAAAGCGTATGTAGCATTTGTCCGAAAACATCCTGGACTGTATGAAGCAACTTTTTTACGAGATGAAGAAGTAAGAAAAGCAGGTGACGGAATTGTAAAGCTTTGTCTGCAGGTTTTACAACAGTACGGCTTAGAAGGAGAGAATGCACTTCATGCGACACGTGGATTCAGAAGTATTTGTCATGGATTTGCGTCGATTGAAAAGCAGGGAGGATTTGGTTTGCCGTTAGATTTAGATATAAGTTTACATGTATTGTTGGAAACGTTTATTAAAGGATTACGTGGAATGAAAGAGTGAATAAGAAGCGAGACAAGATGAATGTGTTGCTGATCATGCTTTTTGTATAGTAGGATGCGGTTTGCTGGAGGCACAATGACAAAAGGATGTGAAGTGAAATGTTTGCAGGACATTTTGGCTTAGCGGCAGTAGTAAAAGCTAAATCACCTAAACTACCACTTTGGGCTCTTATGGTAAGCACACAATTGTTGGATGTCATTTTTTTGCCGCTGTATATTTTAGGAGTAGAGACAATTGAACCTATTAATAGGAATAGTTATGGTGAAGCAATCATTCATGCGGATTATACACATTCTTTAATAGGAGCACTGTTTATTGCTTTTGTTGCAGGAATAGTAGGTATGAGATTTTGGGGCAAGCGGAGTGGCTTTGTTATTGGAGCTGTAGTTTTTAGTCATTGGATTCTTGATTTACTTGTACATCGTTTTGATTTGCCATTACTACCGGGGAATTTTGGAGATTTACCTATGCTTGGTTTTGGATTGTGGAGATTTCCGGCTATTAGTATCATATTGGAATGTATTCTTATTGTTATAGGTAGTATATTATACTTCCGTTTTATCGTTTCAAGTGCGGGCGCACAAAAGAAGTTTATAGCACGATTAACTGGCGGATTAGTAGTTGTATTATTAATTCTTTCGTTACTTATTAGTATGGTGTCTTGAATATGGATAGCCGGAAACCTTAGAAGCGATTCTAAGGTTTTTTAGTGCGTATGAGTCCAAAAGATTAGATGAGAAAGAGCCTCTAGTGGTTTAGAGGCTTTTTCTTGTTAAATGATATTATTTTGCAGGTTTGAAAAATGTATATATTGCTAAGAAAAAGCAAACGAAACCGAATACGAAGGGATCTTGATAGGGACTAGGCTCAGAGCCTTTCTGGATTTCTGTAAGGAAGTCATGTGTTTTCATGTTCATTGCTCCTTTAACTAATAAGTTTTATATGATGCGAGGGTTATGGTGAATAGGAAGTGTTTTTTGAAATTTCATATAATAATTATTGCATAGCAATTCTATTCCTAAAACTATAAAATATAAAGTTTTTATAATATGTAAAATTGCATATTATTCTTTTTGTAAATTTTTTATATTATCTTTATATTTAAATTAAAGGATTTTAATGATATAAATGAGAATAACTGGAGGGATACTGTGAGTAAAACAGTGTTAGAAGCGTATAGTGCAGAAAGAAAAATAGAGAATATAACATATAAAAATCTATTTGTAATGATAGCAATGATTATAGGGATTTCGCTCCTAGGAGGATTATTTCTTGGTTTAGCCTTTGAGATTTATGGAGAAGAAGCATTAAGTACTAAATTAGAAGGATATTATTTACTTTTATTCGATGCAATTGTTGTTGCTATCGTTTTATTAGCTTATAAACCAGTTCTTCATTTTATTAAATACATTTGGGATGTATCCGTTTTGAAGAATGGGAAGACATATTTATATCTATTAATTGGCTTTATTATCATTGCAGTATCACAATATTTAATGTTACATGTATTTAGTTTTGAAAGTGCAGCAGAACAAAAGGAACAGTTAGGGAGTTTAGGGCTTCAAAATAGCATACAAAGTATTATATATGTGTTAAGTGTTGCTATCATTACACCGGTTAAAGAAGAAATTCTATTTCGAGGTATTTTATATCGATTTTTAGAAAAGAGATATAATTTTTTAGTTAGTATCATGATTTCTTCCTTCGTTTTTGGAATTCTTCATGGAGGTCTTCTAATTACGGCAACGATTATGGGAATGGTATTTGCAATGTTATACAAAAAGACACAATCTATTATACCTAGTATTATTTTACATATTGTATGGAACTTACTTGTGAGTATAAGTATGATTGTATCTCTATAAAAATAAATACATAACCAGTATAAAAGATGAATGGCTTAGCTATTCATCTTTTATTTTGTATGCACGTGAAAAAGTTAATTTATGTATACAATCAAAAAATAGCTAAATACTAACAGTGAACGAATAAAGAAAGGTAGGGGTACTCCATGCAAAACTTAACAGAGCTTGAAGTAGAAAACTTACGTCATTTAATTGGTGGACACGCAACAATTATTAACAAGTTGGAGCAGTATGCACAGACGTGTACGGATCCACAACTGAAACAAATGCTACAAAAAGATGCGCAAGATGCACGAAATACGAAGCAACAATTAATGACTTTCCTAGGATAGGAGGAAGCGGAACATGAATGAAAAAGATATGGTAAATGATTATTTAGCAGGATTAAATGCAAGTTTAACAAGTTATGCAAATTATATTGCTCAGTCTGATAATGAACAGTTACACCAAACGTTAATCCAAATTCGTAATCAAGATGAAATGCGCCAACGTAATATGTATGAGTATGCAAAGCAAAAGAGTTATTACAAACCGGCAGCACCTGCAAATCCGATGATTGTACAGCAATTAAAAAGCCAATTAAGTGCGGAATAACAGAAAAAAGAAAACGAGCGAATCTATTCGCTCGTTTTCTTTTTGTATATGTCAATAAATATATAATAAATATTTTTCCGGTTGTAACAAATATGACGAAAATGGAATATAACAATTCACAAAAAGGACAAAAACTTTGCTCAATATTTCACAAAGTATCCATGGTTTCTATCGTGGGAACCTCTATAATTAGGAGTGTAAGGAACAAAAGAAATAGATTATATGATCAATTAGGAGAGATTGCTATGAAAAGACATACAAGAAAAATTGCAATTATCGGTACTGGATTAGTTGGATCAAGTTGTGCATATTCCATTGTCAATCAAGGCATTTGCGAAGAGCTATTATTAATTGATATAAATCATGAACGTGCAGTTGGGGAAGCAATGGATTTATCACACTGCATTAACTTTACAAATACAAGAACAAAAGTATATGCAGGAAGCTATGAAGACTGCAAAGATATGGACATCGTTATTATTACAGCAGGACCAGCACCAAAGCCAGGACAAAGTCGCTTAGATACTTTAGGAGCGAGTGCAAAGATTATGGAAAGTGTTGTTGGCGGCGTAATGGAAAGTGGATTTGATGGTATTTTCTTACTTGCATCAAACCCAGTTGATATTATTACATATCAAGTGTGGAAATTATCTGGATTACCTAGAAATCGTGTGATCGGTACTGGTACATCACTAGATTCTTCTCGCTTACGAACAATTTTATCTGAAATGTTACATGTAGATCCTCGTAGTATTCATGGGTATTCATTAGGAGAACATGGTGATTCTCAAATGGTTGCTTGGTCACACGTAACTGTTGGTGGAAAACCAATTCTGCAAATATTAGAAGAACAAAAAGAACGATTTGGTGAAATAGATTTAGATGAAATCGTTGAGAAGACTGCAAAAGCCGGATGGGAAATTTATAAACGAAAAGGTACTACTTATTACGGAATCGGAAATTCTCTAGCATATATTGCAAACTCAATCTTTAACGATGATCACCGTGTAATTGCTGTATCAGCCATTTTAGATGGTGAGTATGGTGAATATGATATTTGTACAGGAGTACCAGCTATTATTACTAGAGATGGTATAAGAGAAATTGTAGAACTAAATTTAACAGAGGATGAAGAATCTCGATTCGCAAAATCAAACGATATTTTACGTGATTATATGAAAACAATTGGTTACTAACTTATAGGAGAAGGTGAAACAAATGAAGGAATATATAATGTCTCGTGTATTTAAAGCATCAGCTGGAATCGCACAAGGTATTTTCGTATCCCTTGGAATTGGTTTACTAATCGAAAATATAGGAAGAATTGTTGATATTCCGTTGCTTATTACAATCGGAGTTGTTGCAAAATCACTTATGGCACCAGCCATTGGGGCGGGAATTGCTTTTATGCTCGGTGCAAACGGACTTGTAATCTTCTCGGCTATGGTAGCTGGAGCGATTGGTGCCGGATCCATTTCCATTACTGAAGCAGGTCTAATTATTAAAACAGGTGAACCAATCGGTGCATTATTAACAGCGACTTTAGCTGTATATATTGGCAAACGTTTAAGTGGAAAAACTGCGTTAGATATGATGCTCGTTCCATTTGCGGCAATATTAGGTTCTGGTTTAGTAGGTATTTGGTTATCTCATAATATCACTCCTGTTTTAAATGCAGTTGGAGCTTTCATTAAAGATAGTTCAGCTGGTAGCCCGTTTATCGCTTCTATCGTCATTGCAGTTGTTTGGGGACTATTACTTATCTCTCCAGCTTCATCAGCTGCGCTAGCGATCGCACTTAGCTTAGACGGTGTTGCAGGTGGTGCTGCTCTTGCAGGCTGCGTTGCTCAGTTTATCGGATTCTCTGTCATCTCTGCGAAAGAAAATAATTTAGGTGGTATATTAGCTCAAGCTCTTTGTACTCCGAAAGTGCAGCTGCCAAATATCACTAAAAATCCAATGATTCTCGTCCCAACTGTCGTCGCCAGTGCAATAGTTGGTCCAGTATCCGCATTAATTTTCCAACTGGAAGCAGGAAAAGAAATTGCAGGTCTTGGATTAAGTTCTCTTATCGCACCAATTAATTTAATTTCCAGCGAAGGATGGGAAGTTGTCCCGGCGATGGTAATCACTTATATTGTCATTCCAGTAGCTGTTTCTTATATACTTTACATTGCTCTTAAAAAAGCAGGTCGTATTCACTCTGGTGATATGACTGTACCGCAATCTTAACTTAAAAATCTCCTTTTATATAGAGAAAAGCAGACTGAGAAGCCACAGTCTGCTTTTTACATTTTATGATTTTGTTTTATTGGAACACGTACGGTTTCTTTTGCTAATAACAGCTGAACGCCGAAGTAAAGTATGCTTGCAAGCGTCATTCCAGAAATGGCGTCTACAAATGCGTGTTGCTTCGTAAATAGCGTTGATAAAATAATAAGCGTACCGAAGAAGGTAAGAATGTAATATTCAAAAGCATGTTGTTCTCTACGTCTAAAGGCAGCTAACATAATGATAAAGGTAGTAAGAACGTGAATGCTAGGGAAACAGTTCACCGGTTGATCGATACTATAAATATAGCGAACTAATTCGGAAAATACATCTGTTCCAACGACTGTTGGACGTGGTACAGTTGTTTGCCAAAAGTAATAAATGGAAAAACAAGCAAGTTTTCCAAGAATGATACTACTTAAAGTGACATAATATTGTTTTCGATCTGCAAAGCAGTAATAAATAAGTGCGCCGTATAAGTAAGGAAACCAAAGTAAATAAGGAATAATAAATGCTTTCACAAATGGAATCCAATCATCTACTACAGTTGTGACATCTACTGCGTGAACAGCCGATTTATTTAATACATCGTAAAGGGGACTTACGAATACGAGTAGAAGTATATAACTTAACGGAAGAAAAGATGAAAGTTTAAATTTCTTCATGATAATCTCCTATGTTTAGTAATGTAAGTAAATTCAATTGATTATAATATAGAAACGTAATTTGGGCTATCGATTTTGCTTACATTTTCTTGAATGAACCTTACGTTTTTGTCACTTGACTGAAAAGAAGGGGAGGGTGCTGAATGAAGCGTTTATCGTATTTCTTAGTTTTTATATTGATATGCCTAGCGAGTGCTGGGTGTGCAAAGGATAAAGAAGGAGAGAAATTAGAATATAACGGAAGAGCACTCGTAATTGGAGTTGTTGGAGAAAAACCGAAAGATACGTTTAGGAATGTAAAGTTTGAGGAAATGAAGTTAGAGGAACTGGAAAAGAAATCTAAGGAAGTAGATGGTTTTCTAATAATGAAAGATCACTTTCAAGAAGCCTCAACAAATCAGTATAAAAATGTATTTTCATCACTAAAGAAACCAGTATTTTTTATCGGTTTACAAGATAAATCATATTCGATTTTTATTACAAAAGGGATAGAGTATAACAGTGCCCGAAAAGATGTAAATGCGATGTATACGCAAGGGTTTGCAAATATCGGAAGTGGTGAAGGACAACAATGGGCAGTTGGTTTATCTAATGGCGGAAATACAGAAGAAAGTATTCATAATATGTATATCGTCGTATTTCAAACAATTGCAGATTATTTGAATAGATAATGAAGGAGCCTGCAAAAGAGGCTTCTTATTTTTTTAATCAAACGTTTGTTTAAGATGTATGTTCGGTAGGAAGAAATTGATGTAGCTAAAGGGTGAACAAGGGAAAATAGGAATTTAATCAAACGTTTGTTTAACATATATGTTCGGTAGAAAGAAAACGATGTAGCTAAAAGAGTGAACAAAGAAAAATAGTGAGTTAATCAAACGTTTGTTTAACATATATGTTCGATACAGAATGAGAGAAAAATCTAAAAAAATATATATTTATTTTTTCTTAACAAATGGCGGAAAAATAAGAAAAATTTGCAGGATTATTAAAAATTATCACGAAATAAGTAAAAGTTTAGCGAATAATCGTTTGAAATAATAAAACGTTTTCTATATGATAAAGGTAAAGGTTAGTAAAAAAGTAGGTGAATTTATGACAGTAACATTTTATTCATATCCAAAGTGTGGCACATGTCAAAAAGCAAAGAAATGGTTTGAGGCAAACGATGTAGCATATGAGATGATTCATATTGTTGAAAATCCACCATCAAAAGAAGATTTACGTAATTTACATGAAAAAAGTGAATTACCATTAAAAAAATTCTTTAATACAAGTGGAATGCGTTACCGTGAACTTGGTCTGAAAGATAAGTTAAAAGATGCAAGTGAAGACGAAATGTACGAGCTTTTAGCATCTGATGGCATGTTGATTAAACGTCCAATTGTAACAGATGGAACGAAGGTAACACTTGGTTTTAACGAAGAGCAGTTTGAAAGTGTGTGGAAAAAGTACCAATAAGGTATTTTTACATAATTAATACATTCACTGGAGGTACAGTCATGAGCATTCCAAATAATTTACGTTACTCTGAAGAACACGAATGGGTAAAAACTGAAGGTAATGAAGTTGTTATCGGTATTACTCACTTTGCACAAAGTGAGCTAGGCGATATCGTATTCGTTGAACTTCCTGAAGTAGGTGCAACAATCGAAGCTGACGAGCCATTCGGAAGCGTAGAATCTGTTAAAACAGTTTCTGAATTATACGCACCTGTAAGCGGTAAAGTTGTAGCAGTAAACGAAGAATTAAGTGACCAACCAGAACTTGTTAACGAATCTCCATACGAGGGTGCATGGATGGTTAAAGTTGAACTTTCTGATGCAAGCCAAGTTGAAAAGTTATTAACTGCTGAAAAATATGCAGAAATGACAAACCAAGACTAATTATAGTCGAATGAAGGACAGCCTTTGTGCTGTCCTTTTTTATTTTATGTAAAATAATGAACGTAGAATCATATACTAATTATCGTGTGGAAGAACGTTTTTTGAAAAAATTTTTGTTTTTTTATTGTCTAGCTCCAGTGGCTAGATTGTTCGGTGGCTGCACTTCTTCCTGCAAGGCAAAAGGCGCCTCTAGTTCAGGAGTTCGGGTGTCCTCCTGTTCTGAACGAGCGCTTGCGCTTTTTATTGTCCAGCTCCACCTCCTAGCCCTTCATGTCTAAGAACCTTCCGCACGAGAAGACAAAAAGCGTCTTCTGTGCGAAAGAACCTTAGCCAACAGGGCTAAGCAGTCGGTTCCGCTTTTCTTTTGCAAAAATAAACAGGAAACAACATGAAAATAACGAATATACTATATACTAAGTTAAAGGTTGTATAGTATATGGTGATCGGGTGATGACATATGATTTATGTAGAAAAAGTCATTATTGTAGAAGGTACATCAGATAGAAGAAAGATTGAATCTATTATTCGGGAACCGGTGGAAATTGTTTGTACAAATGGTACAATTGGTTTGTCGAAAATGGATGAGCTCGTTGATCAGTTTTTTGATAAGGAAGTGTATGTGCTAGTGGATGCTGATGATGCTGGAGAAAAGTTAAGGAAACAGTTTCGAAAAGAATTTCCGCAAGCAGAGCATATTTATATTGATCGCTCGTACCGGGAAGTGGCAACAGCGCCATCTTCACACTTAGCAAATGTATTATGGGGAGCTGACATTGACGTTTATACAGAATATTTACGGTAAGGAATGATAGAAGTGATTGATTGGACAGGAGCCGAAGCTACAGCCCTAATAGAGAACGAAGAAAAAACAGTGTTATATGTATATACTCCAATGTGTGGAACATGCCAATTAGCAAAAAAGATGTTAACAGTCGTTGAGATGACAATTGAAGATTTGAAAATTGGGATGTTAGATTTAAATTATGCTCCGCATTTCGCGAAAGAGTATGGAATTGAAAGTGTACCGTGTTTACTTGTTTTTGAAAATGGGACACTGATAAAGAAGATATATGCATTTCATTCGGTTGAATATTTATATACGGAATTAAAGTAGGCGGCAAAGTTTTTGCCGCCTCGACATATTTCTTGGGAAATATGTCGAGATGCAGGGTGGTTACAGTATTTGTCGAGCGAAAGTAACAGGATTGCTCTTTAGTAAGAGGGAATGGTATGTGTAATAGAAAGTGATATGAAGGATGTGATTTAGAGTGAAATTATATTCTTTGCTTCAGTCATTTGTAAATTACGCTAATGGTCAATATCATTTAGAGCCGCTTTTAAGACAAGGAGAAAAAACTGTTAATTTCCGCTTTGGGGATGAAAGTTGTTCGTTACAAATTTCAAAAGATTATATAGAGTTGCTACATGAGGAAAGAGGAACGGAGCAAATCGTTTGTGTAGATGAAGAAGATGTAAAACAATTGGTGAATGGCAATGTACGATTGCAAACGTTAATGAACGATGGACGTATACAATATTCGGGAACGTATCGAACGATGTTATTAATTGAATCGATGTTTCATATATGTAAACCGATGTCAGTAGGTGCTTAAAATTCTGAAGTTTCGTTTTTTACGAAAATTTCTGTTGACATGGTGTGTGGATATTGATACAATTCAATTCATAAAATATAGACAATTTCATAAATTACAAATCAGACGAAAATGTAATCTGATTTCTCTTATCAAGAGAGGTGGAGGGACTGTGCCCTGTGAAGCCCGGCAACCGTCAACTTATGTTGAAATGGTGCCAATTCCTGCAAAGCAAATGCTTTGAGAGATGAGAGAGAGGGATAATGTTGTTATATACGCATATAAACCTTTCTGCTTCTCTAAAGCGGAAAGGTTTTTTTGTTGTTTGAATGTGGAGGACATTCAAATAATAAAAGTAATGATAACGGTGGGCTATACGCATCAAAAATAAAAAATTGCGGAGTCGATCAAAACAAAAAGGGGTGATACACCATGATTCTATTAGAAAATGTAAAGAAAATATATAAAGCAAAAAGCGGTGATGTCACTGCTGTAGATAATGCCAATTTAAAAATAGATAAAGGTGAAATATTTGGTGTTATCGGATATAGTGGCGCTGGAAAAAGTTCTTTAATTCGATTATTCAATCAGTTGGAGAAACCAACTTCTGGCCAAATTACAATCGCAAATCGTGTCATTTCAGCCATTACAGGAAGCGAGCTTCGTAAGGCAAGGCAAGAAATCGGAATGATCTTTCAGCACTTCAACTTACTTTGGTCACGAACTGTACGTGAAAATATCGAGTTCCCACTTGAAATTGCAGGTGTTGATAAAGCGAAGAGAAGGAAACGCGTTGATGAGTTAATTCATCTTGTTGGATTAGAAGGAAGAGGTGACGCGTATCCATCTCAGCTGAGCGGAGGACAAAAGCAACGTGTTGGAATTGCAAGAGCGTTAGCTAATAATCCACAAGTACTTTTATGTGATGAAGCAACGTCAGCTCTTGATCCAGAAACGACAGATCAAATTTTAGATTTACTATTAGATATTAATAAACGTCTCGGCTTAACAATTGTACTTATTACACATGAGATGCACGTAATTCGAAAGATTTGTAATCGCGTTGCGGTAATGGAGAAAGGAAAGATTGTAGAAACAGGTCCAGTACTTGATGTGTTCCGTAATCCAAAGCAGGACATTACAAAACGATTTGTACAGCAGTTAACGGATTCTGAAGATACAAATGAAACGATTGAAAGTTTAATTGAGAAATATCCAGATGGTAAAGTAGTTCGTTTGCAGTTTATCGGTGAAGCTGTAGAAAGACCAGTGCTTCAAAGATTAATGCAGCGCAGTGATATAGAAGTTAGCATTTTGCAAGGCAATATCGCACAAACGAATAACGGTTCTTACGGTAGTTTAGTTGTTCATTTAAATGGTGAGGAAACAGCGATTCAGCAAGCAATAGAGGGAATACATCAAGATCAAGTAGAGCTGGAGGTGATTGCACATGGATAAGTTACTCACGAATGTTGATTGGAATCAAATGTTAGAAGCAACTGGTGAAACGTTATATATGACGGCAATCGCAGCTCTTGCCACATTTATTTTAGGACTCATTTTAGGATTGTTACTCTTTATGACAGCGAAAGATAATTTATGGGAAAACAAAGCGGTTAATACGGCGATTGGAGCGTTCGTAAACATTTTCCGCTCGATACCGTTCATTATTTTAATCATTTTATTAATCCCATTTACAAAGATTCTGCTTGGAACAATTCTTGGAGCGAGCGCTGCACTTCCAGCTTTAATTATTGGAGCAGCACCGTTTTACGCAAGAATGGTTGAAATTGCACTTCGCGAAATTGATAAAGGTGTAATTGAAGCTTCAAAAGCGATGGGAGCAAAAACAAGTACAATTATTTTAAAAGTATTGATTCCAGAATCGTTACCAGCATTAGTATCTGGTATTACGGTTACGACAATTGCGTTAGTAGGCTATACAGCAATGGCGGGAGTTGTTGGTGCTGGTGGTCTTGGAACACTTGCTTATTTAGAAGGATTCCAACGAGGAAATAACGATGTAACAATCGTTGCGACAATTTGTGTATTACTAGTTGTATTTTTCATTCAGTGGATTGGTGATCGTGTAACGACTCGAATAGATAAACGATAATAAAAAACGGGAGGATGTTTCAAATGAAAAAATTATTACTGACAGCACTTATTTCAACTTCAATTTTTGGGTTAGCTGCTTGTGGCGGGAAAGATAACGATGAAAAGAAACTAGTTGTTGGAGCTTCTAACGTACCGCACGCTGAAATTTTAGAAAAGGCAAAACCGTTACTTGAGAAAAAAGGAATTGAATTAGAAGTGAAAAAATTCCAAGATTACGTGTTGCCAAATAAATCGTTAGCGGATAAGGATTTAGATGCAAACTACTTCCAGCACATTCCGTATTTAGAAAAAGAAATGAAAGATAAAAAATATGATTTTGAAGTAGCAGGAAAAATTCATTTAGAACCGATTGGTGTATATTCTCAAAAATATAAGAGCTTAAAAGAACTTCCAGACGGAGCGACAATTATTATGAGTAATTCAGTTGCTGATCATGGACGTGGTTTAGCAATTTTACAAAAAGAAGGCGTTTTAAAAATTAAAGATGGGGTGGATCCAGTTAAAGCAACTCCAAAAGATATCGCAGATAATCCGAAAAACTTAAAATTTAAAACGGATATTGAGCCTGGTTTATTACCACAGGTGTATAACAATAAAGAAGGCGACGCGGTTTTAATTAACTCGAACTATGCAATTGATGCGAAGTTAAACCCGGAAAAAGATGCAATTGCAATTGAAAGTAATGATTCACCATACGCAAACGTAGTAGCTGTTCGTAAAGGCGATAAAGATAAGAAAGAGATTAAAGCTCTTGTAGAAGTATTACATTCTAAAGAAATTGAAGACTTTATTAATAAAGAATATAAAGGGGCAGTTGTTCCTGTAAAAGAATAATTGCTGGGGAAGGGCTGGTGTATGCCAGCCCTTTTTTATAACTACATAATTATACGGGAGAAGGGGAAATCATATGAAAAAGATTCTATTGTCAGTTGTTACAGCGCTGTCTGTATTTACATTAGCTGCTTGCGGAGGGAAAGAGGAGAATAAGCTTGTTGTGGGAGCTTCTAACGTGCCGCACGCTGTTATTTTAGAAAAGGCACAGCCAATATTAGAGAAAAAGGGTATTAAATTAGAAATTAAAAAATTCCAAGATTATGTGTTGCCAAATAAAGCGTTAGCGGATAAGGAAATTGATGCAAACTACTTCCAGCACATTCCGTATTTAGATAAAGAAATCCAAGAAAAAGGATATAAAATTGTAAACGCGGGAAAAATTCATTTAGAGCCAATGGGTATTTATTCGAAGAAATATAAAAGCTTAAAAGACTTACCAGATGGCGGGACAGTGATTATGAGTAATAACGTAGCGGAGCGTGGCCGTATGCTAGCACTGTTACAAAAAGGCGGCGTTATTAAACTAAAAGACGGTGTAGATGTTGTGAAAGCAACAGTAAAAGATGTTGTAGAAAATCCGAAAAACTTAAAGTTTAAAACAGATGTAGAGCCTGGTCTTTCACCGAAGTTATATGAAAATAATGAAGGTGATGCATTATTTATTAATTCAAACTATGCAATTGACGCAAAATTAAATCCAACAAAGGATGCGATTGCGATTGAAGGATCAGACTCTCCGTATGCAAATATTATTGCAGTTCGTAAAGGTGACGAGAAGAAAAAAGAAATTAAGGAGCTAGTAGAAGTACTGCATTCAAAAGAAATTCAAGATTTTATTAATAAAGAATATAAAGGTGCTGTACTTCCGGTAAGTGAATAAATATAAGGAAAGGGCTGGAAATTTACCAGTCCTTTTTTCTTTATATAAATAAGAAGAAAGGTGTATCATATAAGGATGCAAGTGAAATACTTATATACATTTGTGAAAAAATTGTTACTTTTTTTCGTCGTTTGCGATATCATTTTATTTGATATAAAATTAGAATGAGAATAAAATGAGAATATGAACGTTTTAGGAATTTTTAAAATGTATATATAGGATTAATGGAGGTATTGAGATGGCTGGTTCTACATTAACGGTTAAAGACTTACACGTATCAATTGATGGCAAAGAAATTTTAAAAGGTGTAAACCTTGAAGTAAAAGGTGGAGAAATCCACGCAATTATGGGACCTAACGGAACAGGTAAATCAACTTTATCTTCTGCAATTATGGGTCACCCAAAGTATGAAGTAACAGAAGGTAGCATCATCATCGACGGTGAAGATGTATTAGAAATGGAAGTAGACGAGCGCGCGCAAGCAGGTCTATTCCTAGCAATGCAATATCCAAGTGAAATTAGCGGAGTAACAAACGCTGACTTCTTACGTTCTGCAATTAACGCACGTCGGGAAGAAGGCGATGAAATTTCTCTTATGAAATTTATCCGTAAATTAGATAAAAACATGGAATTCTTAGAAATGGATCCAGAAATGGCACAACGTTACTTAAACGAAGGTTTCTCTGGCGGTGAGAAAAAACGTAACGAAATTCTTCAATTAATGATGATCGAGCCAAAAATCGCAATCTTAGACGAAATCGACTCAGGTCTTGATATCGATGCGTTAAAAGTTGTATCTAAAGGTATTAACGAAATGCGTGGCGAAGAATTCGGTTGCCTAATGATTACGCATTACCAACGTTTATTAAACTACATCACTCCAGACTTCGTTCACGTTATGATGAACGGTCGTATCGTTAAATCTGGTGGCCCTGAGCTTGCACAACGTCTAGAAGCTGAAGGTTACGACTGGATTAAAAAAGAATTAGGTATTGAAGACGAAACAACAGAGCAAGAAGCGTAAGAGAGGAGCATAAACATGACAATCGGTACATTACCTTTCGATCAAGAAACAATCCGTCAACGCGCAAGCGAAGTAAACGAAGCAGCTTGGTTGACTGAGTTCCGCTTACAAGCTCTTGCACAAGCAACTGAACTTCCAATGCCAACTCCTGATAAAACGAAAATTGACAAATGGGACTTTATCGGAAAAGGCGACGCTGCTAAGCAAGAGCCTGTAAGTTCTTTAACAGAGCTTCCAGAAGCAGTGAAAAACTTAATCGATGAAAATAACAGTGTATTAGTGCAACGTACTGGTACAACTGCATTCGTTTCTTTAGCAGACGAAGCAAAAGAAAAAGGTGTTATTTTCACAGACATCGTAACAGCTGCAACTGAGCATGCTGAACTAGTACAAAAGTACTTAATGAAAGACGGCGTGAAGGTAGACGAGCATCGTCTAACTGCACTTCATGCTGCATTAATCAACGGTGGTGCATTCGTATATGTTCCGAAAAACGTTGTTCTTGAAACTCCACTTCAAGCTGTATTCTTAGTAGACGGCGAAGAAGCTAACGTATATAACCACGTATTATTCGTAGCTGATGCGAACAGTACTGCAACTTATGTAGAAAACTACGTTGCAAATGAAAATGCTAAAGGTATTGCAAATATCGTAGCAGAAGTAATCGTGGAACAAGGCGCACAAGTGAAATTCGGTGCGGTTGATCTATTAGCAAAAGACGTAACAACTTACGTTAACCGCCGCGGGGTTGTAGGACGCGACGGCCGCGTTGATTGGGCTCTAGGCCTTATGAATGACGGAAACACAATTTCAGAGAACGTTACAAACCTAATGGGCGACGGTTCATATGCTGATACGAAAACAGTAACAATTGGCCGTGGTAACCAAACACAAAACTTTACAACTAAAGTTGTTCACTTCGGTAAACATTCTGAAGGTTGGATTTTAAAACACGGTGTACAAAAAGATAGTGCAACATCTATCTTTAACGGAATTGGTAAGATTGAACACGGTGCATCTAAATCAAATGCTCAACAATCTTCTCGCGTTCTTATGTTAGATGAAAAAGCTCGCGGTGATGCAAACCCAATTCTTTTAATCGACGAAGATGATGTAATGGCAGGTCACGCAGCGTCAGTAGGTCGCGTAGATCCAGTCCAACTATACTACTTGATGAGCCGTGGTATTCCAAAACGCGAAGCAGAACGTTTAGTCATCCATGGATTCTTAGCACCTGTAGTTAATGAGCTTCCAATTGAAGGAGTAAAAGCACAGCTTGTTGAGGTAATTGAAAGGAAAGTTCGCTAATGAATATTCATGAAATACGCAAACAGTTTCCAATTCTTGATCAAAAAGTGAACGGCAAACAACTTGTTTATTTCGATAGTGCAGCAACTTCTCAAAAACCAATTCAAGTCATTGAAACGTTAGAACGTTACTATAAAGAATACAATTCTAACGTGCATCGCGGTGTTCATACGCTCGGTACGAAAGCTACCGACGCGTATGAAGGTGCACGCGAGAAAGTTCGCAAGTTTATTAATGCGAAATCAATGGAAGAGATTATTTTCACACGCGGAACGACAACTGCATTAAATACAGTAGCGGCTAGCTATGGTCTTGAAAATGTAAAAGAAGGCGATGAAATCGTTATTTCTTACATGGAGCACCATAGTAACATCATTCCGTGGCAGCAAGTTGCGAAGAAAACTGGTGCAACTTTAAAATATCTTCCGCTTCAACCAGATGGGACAATTTCAATAGAAGATGCTCGTCAAACAATTACACCGAATACAAAAATCGTTTCTATCATGTATGTTTCTAATGTACTTGGAACGATTAACCCTGTAAAAGAAATTGGAGCAATTGCACACGAAAATGGCGCAATTATGGTCGTTGACGGTGCACAAAGTACACCTCATATGAAAGTGGATGTACAAGATTTAAATTGTGATTTCTACGCATTATCTGCTCATAAGATGTGCGGCCCTACAGGTATCGGCGTATTATATGGTAAGAAAGAATTGCTAAACAATATGGAGCCAATTGAATTTGGCGGTGAAATGATTGATTTCGTAGATTTACAAGAATCTACTTGGAAAGAGCTTCCGTGGAAGTTCGAAGCAGGTACGCCGATTATCGGTAATGCAATCGGACTTGGTGCGGCAATTGATTTCCTAGAAGAAATAGGTCTTGATAATATTGAAAAGCATGAGCATGAATTAGCGCAATACGCTTTAGAAAGACTATCAGAAGTAGATGGCGTTACAATTTATGGTCCAAAGCATCGCGCTGGTCTTGTTACATTTAATATTGAAGACGTACATCCTCACGATGTAGCGACAGTATTAGATGTAGAAGGTATTGCGGTTCGCGCAGGACACCACTGTGCACAACCGCTTATGAAGTGGCTGAAAGCTTCTTCAACAGCACGTGCGAGCTTCTATTTATATAATACAAAAGAAGAAATTGATACATTTGTTGAATCGCTAATTAAGACAAAGGAGTATTTCACAAATGTCATTTAATAATTTAGATACGTTATATCGTCAAGTTATTATGGATCATTATAAGAATCCTCGTAACCATGGCGTGTTAGAAGATAGTGTTACAGTTAACTTGAACAATCCAACTTGCGGCGATCGTATTCAACTTACGATGAAAGTAGAAGAAGGTATTGTGCAAGAAGCGAAGTTTGAAGGAGAAGGATGTTCTATCTCAATGTCTTCAGCTTCAATGATGACACAAGCAGTAAAAGGTAAGAAAATTGAAGAGGCACTTCAGCTTTCTAAAATTTTCTCTGACATGATGCTAGGAAAAGAGTACGATGACAGCATCGATTTAGGAGATATTGAAGCATTACAAGGCGTATGCAAGTTCCCTGCACGTATTAAATGTGCAACATTAGCGTGGAAAGCGTTAGAAAAGGGCTTAAACGAGGATAAGTAATGTTAAAGGTTCCTAAAAACGAGGTTATCTAAGGAGGGACACACCAACATGGCGAAGCAACTGCCAGATATCGGCGATTATAAATATGGTTTCAAAGACAAAGACGTTTCGATTTTCCGTGCTGGACGCGGTTTAACAAAAGAGATCGTTGAAGAGATTTCACGTATGAAAGAAGAACCACAGTGGATGTTAGACTTCCGTTTAAAATCACTGGATAAGTTCTATGAAATGCCAATGCCACAATGGGGCGGCGACTTAAACGACTTAGATTTCGATGAAATTACGTACTACGTAAAACCATCTGAGAAATCTGAGAAGTCTTGGGATGAAGTACCTGATGAAATTAAAGCTACATTTGATAAATTAGGTATTCCAGAAGCTGAGCAAAAATATTTAGCTGGTGTATCTGCACAGTACGAATCTGAAGTTGTATACCACAACATGAAAGAAGACCTAGAAGCTCTAGGAATCGTCTTCAAAGATACAGATAGCGCATTAAAAGAGAACGAAGATATTTTCCGTGAGCATTTCGGAAAAGTAATCCCACCAACAGACAACAAATTCGCAGCATTAAACTCTGCAGTTTGGTCTGGTGGATCATTCATCTACGTTCCAAAAGGTGTGAAAGTTGATACACCACTTCAAGCGTATTTCCGTATTAACTCTGAAAATATGGGACAATTCGAGCGTACGCTTATCATCGTAGACGAAGGCGCACACGTACACTACGTAGAAGGTTGTACAGCGCCTGTTTACACGACTAACTCACTTCACAGTGCGGTAGTAGAAATCATCATTAAGAAAGATGCATATTGCCGTTATACAACAATCCAAAACTGGGCGAACAACGTATACAACCTAGTTACAAAACGTGCGGTTTGTGAAGAAAACGCAACGATGGAATGGATTGACGGTAACATCGGATCTAAATTAACGATGAAATACCCAGCAGTTATCTTAAAAGGCGAAGGCGCTCGTGGTTTAACATTATCTATCGCGATTGCTGGTAAAGGCCAACACCAAGATGCTGGTGCGAAAATGATTCACTTAGCACCAAACACGTCTTCAACAATCGTTTCTAAATCGATTGCGAAGCATGGTGGTAAAGTAACTTACCGTGGTATCGTACACTTCGGACCAAAAGCGAAAAACTCTCGCTCTAACATCGAGTGTGACACGTTAATCATGGATAACCAATCTACATCTGATACAATTCCTTACAACGAAATCAAAAACGATTACGTTTCACTTGAGCACGAAGCGAAAGTATCTAAAGTATCAGAAGAACAATTATTCTACCTAATGAGCCGCGGTATTTCTGAGCAAGAAGCTACAGAAATGATTGTAATGGGCTTCATCGAGCCATTCACTCGCGAACTTCCAATGGAATACGCAGTTGAAATGAACCGCCTAATCAAGTTTGAGATGGAAGGTTCTATTGGTTAATATATGTATGAAGAAAGCGCCCTGCTGTGCAGGGCGCTTTTTTTTATTGTGTGAGCTGGGCTTGGGGTGGGGTGGAGTTAGCCGAGATACCCAGGTGGGTTTGTGGCTAAATATATCAGCGATTTTTCAAATATATCGACGATAACTCCGAATATATCGGCGATTATTTCAATATATCGACGATTCGACAAAGGATATCGACTTATCAACAAATTACGACATAGCAGAGCGGGGCATATACCCCTCAATATTTAGATGACAGAGGAGCGCCTATTCATAAAGCGCCGAATGGAAGTAATTTAAGCTAAGATACTGACAAACCCACACGGAAACCCCACAAGGAAATCCACCAAACTCCTCGTAAAACCACTCAACAAACTTTCTGACAAATCCCCCCTCCCGTTCTACCAACGAATCCAACAACTAAAAAAGAAAGTTTCTCATATGAAAAAGGGCAATCTTTTGCTTTTTCTCACAATGCGAGTACAATGTAAAATAGCAAGAAAAGACGAAAAGTATTTACAGGATTATTGCGTGCGCATAGCGTAAATGGCAGTAAGGAACTGAGAGGAGGTTTTTTCTCTGAATATAAATAAAGAAACAATTATCCACCTTTATCATACAAACGATATACATAGTCATTTTGAAAATTGGCCGCAAATTTCTCGGTTTGTACAAGGAGAGAAAAAGCGAAGACAGGAAGCGGGAGAGACTGTTTTGACTGTAGATATCGGCGATCATGTGGATCGTTTTCATAGTATTTCGGAAGCGACGAATGGGCTTGGCAATACGAAGCTTTTAAATGAGGCGTTATATGATTATGTAACGATCGGAAACAATGAAGGAATTACGTTAGCGAAGGAGCATTTGAATCGTCTATATGATGATGCTGGATTTGAGGTGCTTGTCGCGAATTTATTTGAAAAAGAAGGGGTACGTCCAGAGTGGGCGAAGCCTTATAAATTACATACAACGACAGATGGGATTACGATTGCTTTTATCGGATTAACGGTTGCGTATCCAGAGTTTTATCAAATGTTAGATTGGCATATTGAAGATCCAATTGAGCATTTAGAGTCTATTTTAGAAGAAGTGAGAGATGAGGCTCATATAACGGTTGTCCTTTCTCACCTTGGAAAAAGTATGGATGAGTATATGGCGGAACATTATGATATAGATGTTATTTTAGGGGCACATACGCATCATTTATTTGAGCGTGGTGTTCTTATGAATAATACGTTACTTTGTTGTTGTGAAAAGTGGGGACGTTACGTTGGGCATGTTCAGCTTATTGTGGATAAAGAGACGAAGAAGTTATTGAAAAAAGACGGTAGAGCGATTAAGACTGAACGTTTAGGTGCTTATAGCAAACCGTTATCCACAATTGAGGCGCTGCAGGAAGAAAGTAAACATATTATGGAAGAACCTGTTGTTCATTTAAAGGAATCATTACCGGTTGATTGGTTTCACGAGACAGCATTTTCGCACATGTTAGCAAATGCGCTGAAGACGTGGTGCGATGCAGAAATTGGTATGGTAAACGCCGGTGTACTTCTTGAAGGATTAGAAGAAGGCGTTGTGACGCGCGGAGATATTCACAGAATTTGTCCACATCCCATTAATCCATGTTTATTGAAAGTGCCGGGGAAAACGTTACGAGAAGTGATCTTGAAAGCACGTCGCTCGAATATGGAGAACCTTGAGGTAAAAGGATTCGGATTCCGCGGGAAAGTGATGGGGAAAATGATTTATGCTGGTGTAGAAGTCATTCCAGATACGATTCCTGGGAATAAAATTTTACTCGAAGATGTATTAATTAACGGGGAATCGCTGGAATTAGAACGTATATATACGGTAGGAACGATTGATATGTTTACATTTGGCTACTTATACCCAGAGCTATCCACACTTTCTGACAAACAATATTATATGCCAGAACTACTTAGAGATGTGTTAACAGACATGTTAATAACTCATACATCTTCCGTCAAACTATAGGCTAGTTAACTTGTAACACTCATTTTTCTCTTGTCATACAGATAAGAAAGAGAGGAGTGTGAACTATGGTTAATGTAGAGCCAATTATAATCGATAATTATACGTTTATTGCGGTTAGCGTCAAACTTCCAAAGACAAATTTGCTAGCTGTAATGAGCGATAAAGGATATATTATGTGCGGTGCATTAGATGTAGGTCTTTTAAATGAGAAGTTAGGGGATCGAGGTATTATTGCTGGCCGCGCGGTTGGTGTAAGAACGATTGAACAACTTCTTGAAGCACCGCTAGAATCAGTAACGATTGAAGCCGAATCTTTAGGTATTACGGCTGGCACAATCGGAAAAGAAGCATTATTAAAAATGAGATAAGCATATATCGTCCCTCCTTCTTGCATAGAAATGATATAAGAAGGAGGGTTTTGTATGAGTATATTTCGTTCGAAAAATTCGCGGTTTCGAGGGGGGCCTATTTCCTTTCGGCACATACTGCTTATGTCGTTTATTCTTTTTGTCATATTACTCGTACAAGGATTATGGATTGTGAATAGCAGCATTCAGCCGACATTAATGAAATATGGAGAAGTAGAGACACATAAAATGGCGACAGCGGTTATGACGAAGGCGGTAAAAGATAGAATTGATGAAGGGTTCGATGTCGATTCATTAATGAAAGTACAAAATGATAAAAACGGAAAAGTATCCACAATTAACTTAAATACGAAGCAAGTAAATGAAATCGTAACGTCAACGACCACATACATAGAAAAATATTTACAGCAAGTAGAACAAGGGAATTTGAAGGGACTAGGTATTTCTGAAAAAAATGGGGCAACGATGGCAGTTCCTTTTGGTCGTGTAACAAATAATGCGCTTTTTGGAAATATAGGACCCGATATTCCAATTGATTTCACGACGATTGGTCATGTAAATACGGATATTAAACAAAAAATTGAACCACACGGGATTAATACGACAGCGATTCAAATTATTATGGAGATGGAAGTTACGTTGCAAGTCATTATTCCATTTCATACGAAAGAAATAAAAGTGACACAAAATGTTCCAATTGCGACGCGCATTGTTCAAGGGGAAGTGCCTACGTATTATGGAAGCGGAAGTGTTGTTGTACCTGATAAAAAGAAAACGGATAGTTAGTCGAATATAAAAAATAACCGTAGCAATGTGCTACGGTTATCGTTTTGTATTCGCGCGTTCTTTTCGCTCCCAAAGACTTAAGTGCATGTAGGGGTCGAAAGCCCATTCTGTATAACCATTGTCTTTATACATGCCGAAATGTAGGTGGGGCGGGAATTTTCCAGCTGTGCCGGGAGGGCCGTAACCGGTGCTACCAACAAATCCGATTACTTTTCCAGGCTCGACAATTTGTCCAAGCTGTATCTCTTTTGAGAATCCGCCTAAATGAGCGTAATAATGGTAATTGTTATGAAGGTCACGAATGCCGATGCGCCATCCGCCAAGACGGTTCCAGCCTTTTGTTTCAATAATGCCATAGCAAGTGGATCTTACTGGTACGCCATAGCCTGCGAATATATCGGTTCCTTCATGAACTCTTCTTCCCCCAAAACTTCTTCCAGCGCCGAAAGTACTACGGTAGCTATGGTCACTGCGAATCGGAAGAGGAAACGCATTTCCTTCTAAATTAATACGTCCGTAATGTTTATAAATTTGGGCGTATTCGGTAATTAAATCAACTGTTTTTGCACGTCTATAATATTCCCAAAGCATGATTTTAATACGTTCTTCTGACGTTCCTTGTTTCTTTAAAATCGTTGCTGCTGTATGCAGAAGATCACGGTCGTTATTTGCGTTTGCAAATCCATCTTTGTCACCATCTAAACCTAACCCGCCAAATAGAGAAATTGTATGGGGAAGAGTATCGTTACCATTAACAGGTCCAGCCCATATTTCTGGTTTGAAATAAAGGGAAATGATGGCATCTGGTTTTTTCGGAATATCTTTTCTTACGCTCCGTATATTTCTTTCATATTGATCCATTGCAGCTAAGTAATACCACGGAATGCCTGAAGATTGCTCGGTTTCTTTATATAGTGCCATGCGCTTTTCGTATATGCTTTGCTGATTATCTTCACCGTAAGCGATGTTTTGGTGGAGAAGAAAGCAAATCGAAAGCAAAAGAGAAATTTTTCGAAGCATGAAATAGACTCCTTTCACATCATCACTCTTTTTAGTGTGGGATATACGGAGTATTTCATTATAGGGAACGATTGGAAAAAATCTTAGAATCTTCATTTGAGCAAATCGCTTTCATACGTTAGAATAGATATGTTACATTGAAAGAAGCGAACACGGTAAACTATTTCATATTGTGCGGAGTTGATAACCATGACAAAACAAACAGAATATAAGCGCAAGCCCGAATGGTTGAAAATTAAGTTAAACACGAATGAAAACTATACAGGCTTAAAGAAAATGATGCGTTCTAAGAATCTTCATACAGTTTGTGAAGAAGCGAAATGTCCGAATATTCATGAATGCTGGGCTGTAAGAAAAACAGCAACATTTATGATTTTAGGAGCAGTATGTACACGTGCTTGTCGTTTCTGTGCGGTTAAAACAGGCTTACCAACAGAGCTTGATTTACAAGAGCCAGAACGCGTAGCAGATTCTGTAGTACAAATGGGCTTAAAGCACGTTGTTATAACAGCGGTTGCACGTGATGATTTAAAAGACGGGGGAGCAGGTGTTTTTGCTGAAACAGTACGCGCTGTTCGTCGCAAAAATCCATTTACGTCAATTGAAGTATTACCATCTGATATGGGTGGAGTAGAAGAAAACTTAAAAATGTTAATGGATGCAAAACCAGATATTTTAAACCATAACATTGAAACAGTACGTCGATTATCTGACCGAGTTCGCGCTAGAGCAAAATATGATCGTTCATTAGAGTTTTTACGTCGAGCGAAAGAAATGCAGCCTGATATTCCAACTAAATCGAGCATTATGGTGGGCTTAGGTGAAACGAGAGAAGATTTAATTGAAGCAATGGATGACTTACGTGCAAACAATGTGGATATTTTAACTCTTGGACAATACCTACAACCATCTAAGAAGCATTTACCAGTTCTTAAATATTATCCACCAGCAGAATTTGCAGAGCTTAAAGAAATTGCACTTAGCAAAGGCTTTAGCCACTGTGAAGCTGGCCCACTTGTGCGTTCTTCTTACCATGCGGACGAGCAAGTTCGTTCTGCAAAAGAAAAAACAGCAGAAGCAAAATAATGAAAAAAGGGAGCTAACGATTAGCTCTCTTTTTGTTTATACTCCAAAACAGTATTTGAACATGTTAATAAAATCTTTTTTAATTCTTCTGTGGATAATTCAATTGTAAATTCAGGTACACCAGGTGTAATTAAAATTTTATCGTACGTATAAATAGCGCTATCCACAATAATTGTTACATCGTGTGAATACCCGAAAGGAGCGACACATCCCGGCGTGCAACCAGTTTTGTCTCGCAGTTCATCAGGAGAACAGAGAGATAAGCGTTCTCCTGTTAGTTCTTTCATCTCTCCTCTGTTGAGCCTTGTGCCCTCTAACGTGAAAAATACGTAATAATTTCCGGGTTTTGATTTTAAAAATAAGCTTTTACTTGGAGTGCCTTGTAAGCCAAGCCTTTCACGTACGATACGATCTGTTTCATAATCGAGTACTGGTTTGTGTTCGAATTTTTCGTAAGAAGCATTTGTTTTATGTAGTAAAGCAAGTACATCTTCGTACATATGGAGTGATACCCCTTTCTATTGTTAGTACAGTTTCTTCTCGTGGCGTCAACTGAATGTGTTGGAAAGAGATATTACTTGGACGGTGCTTCCCATAATCGTTTTAGGGCATATTGTTCATCGATTGTAATTTCATACATATCAGGATTCGTTAAAGTTCGCCATTCATGAAAGCCGATTGTATGATCAAAATGCCTTAAAATAAGCGTAAGTAAGTTGCCATGTGTAACGAGTAGTGTTGTAGTATGGTTTAATTTTAAAACGTCTTGGATAAGCGATATAGCACGGTCCGTTGCTTGTTTTGTTGACTCTCCGCCTGAAAAGGCAATATCTATATTTGTAAAAGTAGATTCTAGTTTTTGCATCCAATCGTCCATTGGAACGTCACTTAATATGCGTTCAGCTAGTCGTTCATCTTTTTGGATAGACAAGTTAGCTTGGAGCGCATAGGGCCGAATAGAATCGATAGCACGCACAAATGGGCTTGAAATAATATGATCTATTTGTAGATGGTGCTCTAAGAGGAATGTAGCAAGGGTGTTTGCTTGGTTTTTCCCATCGGTCGTTAATTCGGCATCACGTTCTTGGCCAGTTGCTGAACAATGTCGTATTACAATGATTTTCTTCATAATTCATCCCCATCTTTCAAGTTGACGCTATATACTTCGACAAATGTGGAAAATATTCCTTTTTATTGGAAAGGACATAATGATCGGATCATGTGGAAAAGTAATGTGGATAATGAATATTTGAGGTGCACTTATGAAAAAAATGATATGTATCGTATTCATGATTTGTTTTCTCTCGCAACTGTCCACAACATATGCACAATCCAATCAAAAGGTAGATTATCCAAGCAATTGAAATAAGTCATTTGTGAGTGAGGATGTGTTTTACGAACAATTAGATAAGAAAATTTATAAAGAATACAACAATGCAGCATATAGTGTTCGGAAAAAAATCTTATTTAAAGAAGTGGCTGATGAGGAATTTTCTTTCCTACAAAAAACAGCCATGGGTTGTCGGAGTAGTGTGATGCTTCAAGATTTTTTTGTTCATCCTAATCGCCAAGTTTATTTTTTCGCTTCCTTTTCTCAAAATGAAGTAGAAGAGTTTCATAAGTACATCGTTATAGATGCAGAAACAAAGAGGGAGCTGCAAGAGGGCAAAAGTTATCATCAGTGTGGTAATTCATATAAAAAATAACCCACCAATTTTGGTGGGTTATTTTTTACTCCGGCACACTCATTAATTTCTCTTTCATTTTACGAATAAGAACAACAGCACCAATGGTAAAGAGAAGGGTAATTCCTTCTGCAACAAAGATGTTGATTGTTTTCGTTTGGTAAAGTGCTGCGAAGAAATCTACGAATGCATGGAATAGTATAGCGTACACAAGGAAGATATATTTCTTCTGTTTTACTGCGTATAAAACAAGCATTGTAAAGGCGATCTGAAGTACGAGTGCCATAATTCTTTCTAAGCTACCAAGGAAATATAAGTAGGCAGGTTGCTGAATTAACATGTCTTGTAGGCGGCTTAGTTCTGGCATTTTTTCGACCATTTGGGCGAAGCTACCGTTGTTAATTGAATTCGCAAATATAAGTGCTTGGAATGCAGAGAATCCGCCAACTAAAATGGATTCAATTCCGCCGTGACCGATTCCGTAAGCGAAGCCATCTTTATATTCTTGATATTTTTTTAGTAGGAAGAAGAAGGCAACGAAGCGTCCTAATTCTTCAAAAATACCAGCAGTAAGTCCGCCATACAGTGCGAAAACAAATGGATTTTCTAAAATTGGAGCGATTGCTGGATTACCGCGCATAAATAGGTGGAATGGTGTTTCGAGAATTTGGGTAAATCCGATAAAGATAAGAACACCAACACCGACTACTTTCCAATTTATATTATATTTTTTACGGAAATAAACGAGTACAATAATTGGGACCAGAATCGAGACAATGAGTTGAAAGATGATGCTGGCAATTACAGTATTTGAAACCATATTTTCACCGCTTTCTAATATATGTACATATCTATTATGCATGAAATATTTTATAAAGAAAATGAATTTACTTATTGACTCTAACGTTGCGTCATACTTTATCGTATGTATTAAGGGGGAGATACACATGGCAATGAAGGTAAAAGAAGTAGCTAATTTAGTTGGAATTAGTGTGCGCACACTGCATCATTACGATGAAATTGGGTTGTTAATCCCAGACGAGACGACAGAGTCTGGATATCGTCTGTATTCCAATGAAAATTTAGAGACGTTGCAGCAAATTTTATTTTTTAAAGAATTAGGCTTCCCTTTGAAGAAAATTAAAGAAATTATCATGAGTCCATCATTTGACCGGGAAGAAGCATTGCAGCTTCATAAGAAAATGCTTCTTGAAAAGCGGGCTAGGTTAGATAAAGTGATTGCGACGATTGATAAAACAATTCAGCATACAAAAGGAGAGATTGAAATGACGAATAAAGAGAAATTTGAAGGCTTCGATTTCAGCCATAATCCGTACGAAGAAGAAGCGCGTGAAAGATGGGGAGACGCAGCTGTAGATAAAGCGAATGAATATGCGAAAGGTATGTCTAAAGAAAACCAAGAAGAGTTTAATACGATTTACAGAAACTTAGCGGCGCTTAGACACGGAGCACCAGATTCTAAAGAGGCACAAGAAGCAATTGGAGTATGGTACAATTACTTGCAAAAATTCGGTGAATATTCATTAGATGCTTTTAAAGGACTTGGTCAAATGTACGTCGCTGATGAGCGCTTTACGAAAAATATCGATAAGTTTGGTGAAGGATTAGCTCAGTTTATGTGTGATGCGATGGAAGTTTATGCGGATCGTAAGAAATAGTGAAAAAGTAAAACAGGTGGAGTTTTTCTCCACCTGTTTTACTTTTTAATCATATTATTCAAAGTTTGATTCTCTGTATTATTCAAATGAGGATTTTTACTCATTTCACGTTTTAACATATCGAGGCTTTGCGTATATTCTGTATCATTTAATGCGCCAGATTGAAGCCCTTGAATTTGAGAAATCAACTTTTGGTCTGTTGATACATATGCTTTATAATAACGAGGGACGATGGACAAAGCAGCTCTATATACTTGATCCGCTACGAGTTTCGGATCCGTTGTGTTTGCACGGTATACAACAAATACTTCATCGTCTGTAACGAGCGTAGCAGCGTTTGTAACGTCAGGAAGTTTGACTGTCATACTTGTAATCATTTCAGCGACTTTCTCACGGTTAATGGCTCCTACTTGTTTATTAGATACTTCATGCTTTTGTTTAGATGAATAGCCGACTCTCGTTAATCGTGTATTTGTATTTTCCGTATGATACATGTCGTTTTTGTTGGAAACAAGAACACGACTTCCTTCTTCACGTTCCATTTCGGCTTTATTCGTTGATTGGCAGCCTGCAAATAAGGAAAGAGTGAGAAGAGAAAGTATAATTTGTTTTTTCACGATGTATCACCTCCTTCTCCATAGCATGCACTAATTTTCAATTTTTTGTATTTGAAATTGTTGGTTGGTATGCTTTGTGATACGATAAAAAGAAGAATGCTTAGAGAGGAAGTTAATGATGGAGCAAAAGCAGGAGATTCATGCTACGGTGAGCATTAATAATGTGCAGTACGAAGTAATTAAAAACTTTCGTGATGGTTTTAGTGAAGAAGCATTTAAAGAGCGCTATGCAGAAATTTTAAATAAATATGATTACATCGTTGGGGACTGGGGTTATGAGCAACTTAGATTGCGCGGATTCTTTGATGATAGTAACCAGCGTGCGACATATGATACGAAAATTAGTACGTTATCGGAGTATTTATACGAGTACTGTAACTTCGGTTGTGCACATTTTGTATTACGAAAAGTGAAGAAATAAAAAAATCCTCTTACGATTGTAAGAGGGTTTTTTGAATTATAAACAAATCGAGATACGATCGCCTTCAGAAAGTATTGTATTTGGTTTCATTTGTTGCCCGTTCAATTGAATATCCCCGTTTTTAATTTTATCCACAATGAGTGTACGGCTCCAATCTGAAATATATGTGGATAAAGCTTTATCCATCCGGTGGGAACCGAAAACGAGGTCTAATACAATCGTAATTTCAGCTATGCCACTTTCTTTATGCTGTGTAATGGAAATAGTAGTAGTTGTTTCCGTTTGATCTTGCTGCGTCATATCAACTGTTTCAACGTGGTCAGTAAATGATTTATAAATCCGAAGTTTTTGATTCCACGTATGATCTTTCGGACATTTATAAATAGCAAAGCGATATATGTTTTTTCCGTTGGCGTTATGCCTACGAATATTTGTGTCGGTAAATAGGGTAGTGCGTCTGCAATTTTTACAATACTTTTCGATTGTGTTTTGCTCGTTTTCATATAAACTCCAAGAAAGTTGTACTTTCTGCATTTTCCTTCACCTCTTATAGTAGTGGTAAAGGAACGTAATACAGCTATTTGGATGTCTTGTAGTATGAAGACAGGAGAAATAGATAAAAATAAAAGGAGATTCCCCAAAGAGGAACCTCCGTAAACATCATACTACAGATGCGTTACGCTCCTTTGTAATGGGAATGGGCAGACTACTCCCTTGAAAAAGCGTGGTGCTTTTTTGAGAGTAATGCTATCCAATTGCTGGTCCATTACAAAGTAAATGTTGGCATACGTAGATAACGTCCTTTCTATCCAAATAGATTTATTCTTCATTATAACATGGATATTTGAAAATTCAAAATACTTAAAGCGAAAAAACACCAGCTAAAAAGCTGGTGCCTAAGATAAATTATATAAGTTCAAATAAAAATGAGCGTAGTTCTTCTGCAATTTCTTCAGTCATAGAAAATGCGTGCTCTAAGTAGCCTGGTTCGTTTAAATCGTCGGCGCCGATGATTGCAAATTTATTACGCTGCATATCAAGGACAATTGTTTTACCGTAATGACGATCGGAGTATAGTAGCGCTAAATCATGACGCTCATTTTCTCCCATAAAGCTAACGAAACGAGTTTTTGTAGCGACAGTGTCGTCGTACAGAAAGAAACGTTCTTCCATACACATGGCTCCTTTTATTAAATATCTAAGTTTAAGTGTGGCTTATGATCTAAATGGTGATGCGTTTTAATGAATCGTACCGTTCTTGTTTTGTAACGCATTACGATAGAGTATGTTTCAGCTAAATCTCCGCCTAGGAATTTCACGCCGTCTAATAACTCACCAGCAGATACACCAGTTGCTGAGAAGATTGCATCATCACCAGATACTAAATCGTCTAACATAAGAAGTTGACGAGGATCTTCTAATCCCATTTCACGACAACGAGCTTCTTCTTCTTTGTTCATTGGAACTAAGCGAGCTTGCATTTCACCTTCAAGGCATTTTAATGCTGCTGCAGAAATAACGCCTTCTGGAGCTCCGCCAATACCTACGAATAAGTCGATACCAGTTCCAGGTAGTGCTGTTGCGATTGACGCACCAACATCACCGTCACCAAATAATTTTACGCGTGCACCTTTTGCACGAACACGATCGATAATATCTTGATGACGTTCACGTTCTTGAACGATAACTGTTAGATCGCGAATCTTTTTATTGTTAGCTTCCGCTACAATTTCAATTGTTTTTTCAATTGGATCATCTAAGCTAATTTTACCAGCTGCTTTTGGACCAACCGCGATTTTTTCCATGTACATATCAGGAGCATGAAGAAGGTTTCCTTTATCTGCGATTGCGATAACTGCCATTGCATTTGCAAGACCTTTTGCAACGATGTTTGTACCTTCTAATGGGTCAACGGCGATATCTACTTCTGGACCGTTACCTGTTCCTAGTTCTTCACCAATATATAACATCGGTGCTTCATCAAGTTCTCCTTCACCAATTACAACTGTACCTGCCATGTTTACTGAATCGAACATATCACGCATTGCTGTAGTTGCTGCATCATCTGCTTCGTTTTTCTTTCCGCGGCCCATCCACTGTGCGGATGCTAATGCTGCTGCTTCTGTTACACGGACAATTTCTAGTGCGAGTTCACGTTCCAAGATTCCATTCCTCCAATTTCAAAAATCATACAAATATAACTATAACAAATTACGGGGAAAAGGTGAATTCGAAAAATTGTCGATTTTTTCAGAAGAAAGCGTTACAATTAAAATGTAAATGCTTTAATTTCCAGGTAGGTGACATTCATGTATTTTGTAGACAGAAAGAAAATAGAACAAATGCTAGTATGTTTAGAACGAGCAACAAGTACATTTCAAGAGAAAAAGATATATGAAACCGAGTTTGAATTTTACGCATTAGAACGCATAGCGCATCTAATGATTGATTCTGTATTAGATGTAGGAAATGCGATGATTGATGGATTTATTATGCGCGATCCAGGAAGTTATGAAGATATTATCGATATTTTAATGGACGAGCGAGTGATAAGTGCAGAAGAAGGACAAGGAATGAAAGAAGTGATTCTTCTTCGAAAAATGCTTACGCAAGATTATATTCAAATGAATCATGATGAATTATATAAGACGATTCAAAAACATATTGCGGTGGTAGGGAAATACCCAGCAAATATTCGCAGTTATTTAGAAAAGGAATTAGGACCTGTATCTGCATTTGTACCAGAATAATTATGCTTATAAGATCCCCAGAGAATGCCTTTTGGGGGTCTTATATTGTATGTGAGGGAGAAGGGTGAAGCATGGGGGAAGCACGTACGACGAAAGATGAAATTGTGCAGTTGTTGAAAGTAAAGGGAGAGCACACCGTAGCGGAACTAGCTGAAGTTTTAGAGATTACAGAAATGGCAATTCGAAGACATTTAAGTAATCTTGAGAAAGATGGTTTCATCTATTCCAAAATGGTAAGGCAACATGTCGGAAGACCAACTTATTTGTATGGATTAAGCGAAAAGGGAGAAGATACATTCCCGAAAGAGTATAAGCAATTTGCAATTGATATGCTAGAAGATTTAGCACGAATGGGCGATGAAAAAATACTTCGTTACGTTTTAAAAGAGAGAACGAAGCGTATGGAAGAACAGTTACAAAAGCGCGTAAGTAATCAAAAGAATTTAGCATATAAAGTGCAAGAGATAGCAGCTATGCAAGAGAAAAATGGTTATATGGTTCAAATTAAGAGAGACGGAGAGAATTCTTTCGTAATTGAAAAGCAAAACTGTCCGTTAAAGGAAATTGCCGAGAGATTCCCGCAAGTGTGTGAAGATGAAAAAGAGATGTATAATCGTTTATTTGCGAACGCAGATGTGAAAACGCTAGCAAACATGTGCGAGGGCGATTGTAGTTGTTCTTACCAAATAAAAGAGAAAAAATGAACGTTATGGGGCGCTTTAAGGTAAAGCGTTTTTTTCTTTTGGAAAAGCGGGTAATATAAGAGTGGTATGATAAGGTGAGAACGTTAGCATAGAAGGAGAGACATAATCGATGTATAAAGGTTACTTAATTGACTTAGACGGTACAATGTATCGCGGAGAAGAACAAATTGAAGAAGCAAGCGACTTCGTCAAAGCGTTAGGAGAGCGCGGCATTCCGTATTTATTCGTTACGAATAACTCAACTCGTAAACCAGAACAAGTGGCAGAAAAACTTGTTCGTTTCGATATTCCAGCGAAAGCAGAGCAAGTATTCACAACGAGTATGGCAACAGCAAACTTCATTTACGAACGTAAACAAGACGCAACTGTATATATGATTGGTGAAGAAGGTTTACATGATGCGCTTGTGGAAAAAGGATTTGAACTTGTAGATGAAAATCCTGATTTCGTTGTTGTTGGCTTAGATCGTGACATCACATATGAAAAGTTAGCAAAAGCTTGTCTTGCTGTACGTAACGGCGCAACGTTTATTTCTACAAATGGAGATATTGCCATTCCGACTGAGCGCGGATTATTACCAGGTAACGGTTCATTAACATCAGTTGTAGCAGTATCAACAGGTGTGGATCCGATCTTTATCGGAAAACCAGAATCAATCATTATGGAACAAGCTTTAAAAGTGCTTGGCATAGAAAAAAATGAAGCATTAATGGTTGGGGATAACTACGACACAGACATTTTAGCAGGAATAAATGCTGGCATGCATACGCTTCTTGTCCACACTGGAGTAACAACTGTGGAGAAGTTAACAGAATACGAAGTTCAACCGACGCAAGTTGTGCATAACTTGACGGAGTGGATTGAGAAGATGTAATGAAGAAAGCTGTTCCAAACTTTGGAGCAGCTTTTTTTCTAATATTTGCGGGTAGCCCGATTAATGTGGGCTAATATTCAGTTGTGATTAGTGTCGGTTTTTGTTGGTAAGTCGATATATTTAGAAAATCGCCGATATAATCTGAGTTGTGCTGATATAATTTTATTTAAAATGCCCGATTCACAACATCTTTAACCTCTTCAAGATATTGTTTACGCACACTGTCATCCACAGAAGGAACACTCGTATAGAATGTATGCTCAATTGTTTCAATACCTGTAAATTCAAAAATACCAACATCAGCTGTTTTTTTCATTGCTTCAAACATACCGCCGGCTAGGTATGCCTCTTTCGTATTTCCCATTGTAGATAATAATAATCCTTTTTTACCGCTTAATAACTTCTCGATGCCATTTTCACCGTAAGCATAAGCGAAGCCGTGGCTAAATACACGGTCAACGTATCCTTTTAAAATAGCAGGAAGTCCCGCCCACCAAACTGGATAAATAAATGTAATGCTATCAGCCCAAGAGATATGCTCTTGCTCTTCTTTAATATCTGCTGGTGTGTTTCCTTGAGAAAATGAGATGAAATCGGTAGCGCCTAATACTGGATTGAAGTTTAATTCGTATAGATCACGAACGCGAACTTCATGACCTTTTTCTGCTAATTCACTTTTTACCGTTTCTAAAATCGCATGGTTGAAGCTTTCTGTATTCGGGTGTGCATAAACGATTACATGTTTCATTGTTATTCCTCCTATTTGTGGATATGTGAATGGTTTTTATGTATTCATGTAACTATTGTGGTTACTTTTCTTGTAAGAGTCAATTTTTTTGCTGTGATAAACAAATGTTAGTATGTGACAAAAAAATACAAAATAGTAGGGATTTTGCATTTCTGAATAGAATATATAGATTGGTAAATAGAGAGAGAAGGGGATATGGGGATGAATATTATTGAAATTGAAAGGTTAGAAAAATCATTTGATATTGGGGATAGTAAAGTCAAAATATTAAAAGGCATTAATCTTCAAATTCAAAAAGGAGATTTCGTTTGTATTATGGGAGCAAGTGGCTCGGGTAAAACGACCTTACTTCAGTTGTTAGGTGGATTAGATATTCCATCGGTAGGTAGTATTCGAGTAGACGGTACAGAGATTTCCACATTAAAAGAAAAAGAGCTCGCTTTATTTAGACGGCATAAAATCGGTTTTATTTTTCAGCAGTTTAATTTGATTCCGGTGTTTAGTGCAGAGGAGAATGTGGGGTTGCCGTTACTGTTAGATAATGTATCGCAAAAGAAGGCAACGGTGACAGCAACTCGTTTATTAGAGCTTGTTGGATTGAAGGGAAAAGAAAAACATTTACCAGCACAGTTATCAGGCGGGCAACAGCAAAGGGTTGCGATAGCAAGAGCTTTTGCAAATGAACCGGCAATTATATTAGCGGATGAGCCAACAGGGGCATTAGATTCGGAAAATAGCAAAAACATAATTGCGGCACTTCGCAATGCGTGTGATGAGTTAGGGAAAACAGCTGTTATTGTAACGCACGACCCGTTCGTAGCGGCTCATGCGGATAAAGTTGTTTTCTTATTAGATGGTGAAGTGATTCATGAACATGCTGAAAGTAAAGGATGGAAATTTCGAAATATCCCGCAACAAGTTACTCATATTCAAGAGATTATGAATCGCCACTTTAAAGTAGGAGGTAAAGGTGATGCGATGGGTAATTAAATATGCGGTAAAATCGATGAAACAAAATTGGCTGCGAAATATGTTGATTGCTCTCGGTGCAGCTTTAGGTGTTATGTTAGCGACGATGTTATTGCTAGGAAATCAATCAGTAGAGAAGAGTGTGAAGGAACAAGTAGTAAGCCGATATGGAGATTATAATTTACAATTTGGCTATATAAAAAACGATATGTATTTAAATAATGAAAGTTTAAAAGGAATAGATGGCTTAGAAAATGCTGAAAAAATATCAAAAGTACTTATACCGTATCCTTTTCCAAATTATAAAGAGCTATCAGGAAAGCCGTCCTATTGGGGTGTTGAGCAAGATTCTCCAGAAATGCATTCTTATAAAATAGTAGAAGGTCGATATCCGAAAGAAGGGGCTGAAGTAGCGCTGACAAAAGGGTATACAGAACGTGAAAATATACGGATAGGAGATACGATTCAGTTGCCATTTCCGCAGCATGGAGAAAAGAATGTGAAAGTCGTCGGCATTTTAAATCCGCCGTTAATGGCAGCAATGGGACATAGTGCTTATTTTCCAATCGATTGGCTTCAAAAAGAATTAAATCTACCAAATCAGTTCAATCTCGTTCAAGTGAAAACAGCCGATGTAAATGTGAAAAGGACGATTGCTCTTGAGGTAAATAAGAAGATAGAAAATATAAAGGTGGATCAACGTACTTATGTCGATAAGGCATTTGAACGACTAAATGTAATGAAGCCTTTAATTTTTAGTTTAGGTGGTATTGCCTTATTTGTAGTAGCCCTTTTAATAATGGGAAGTTTCTTCTTATCTGTCAGAAGTCGATTTAAGCAATGGGCATTATTACGTGCACTTGGTAGTAATCCAAATCAAATTATATTAGTCGTTTTATTAGAGGCTTTATGTATTGGGGCAATCGGATCACTAGCAGGAGTTATTCTTGGAGCAGGTACGCAAACAATTGCAGCATCATTCATTAACAAATGGGTGAATATTGAGGAAGCAGGGAAAGCATCATTCGCGATTTCAAGTGAGATTTTACTTATTACTTTTTTACTAGGGATTGTTATGTCTATCCTAGGGGCTATTATACCAGCTTTTATGGTTAGAAAGATTCCACCAGTTCAAGCACTCCGCCCAGGTCTTCCTAGTAATGAGAGAAAAGAAAAAAGATGGAGTGCTTTTAGCCTTAGCATTTTAATCATTGGTACTGTTATTGGACTAGCAGGTAGCGTATTAGAGGAGTATATCGGTTTTAATCCAAGTGCGATAGGAGCGCTTTTATTTGCGGTCGGTTTGTTATTTGCGATTCCGTTATTTATTCGCGTGATAGCACCAGTGATTGCAAAACCGATTCAAATGATATTACGAATTGAAACGACGATTAGTAGCCGGAATGTCATTCGTTATCGAAATAAGGCAGCTGTGTCGGTTGCTATACTAGCATTTGGTTTTATGTTAGCACTTGTTGGAACGATGTATGTAAACTCTATGTATGAAGGTATGAAAAAAGGATTACAAAAACATTTACCAGCGGACTTAGTAGTAAGAATTCCAGTAGAGTCGCAAGGAATAGAAACATTACCGTTTAGTTGGATGGAGAAGGTTAAAAAAATTGATGGTGTAGAGGCGAGTGTTGGGAATGCTACTGACTTTACAGCAAAGCTTGTGAATTATGACTTTAAAAAAGCGAATCAAGAATGGTATGAATTTAGGAAAAAAAACAATTTGAACTCTGATTCAATGGAAGTTGTAGGTAATGATATTGTAGCGTATCAGAAAGTAACAAAGGCGAAAGTGATTTCAGGGCAAAGTTTAAGTAAGCCGTTACAAGATGGTGAGGGAGTCATTACGAAGGAAGTGGCTAAAAATTTAGGGCTTCAGTTGCAAGATACGTTTGAAGTACAAGGAAAGGGAAAAGAAAAACAAACGATTAAAGTCGTTTCGATTATTGAGCAAGGATTAAGGTTAAGAGGGTTAGATGTTTTTGTAAATGAACAATGGGCTCGCGATAAGTTTCACGTACAAGGATATGAAGCGATTCAAATTATGACAAATTCTAATCAGTCATTTGAAGCAATTAAGAAGCAAGTAAAAGAAATTACAAAGAATAAAGAGAATATAGAAGTTATAAATAGTCATGATTTATTGAAAGAACAAGAGCAGTTATTATCACAAATGATGATGTTAATTCGCTTGTTAGTTGTAATTGTTTTCATTATTTCTGGTATAGGATTAATGAATGCGATAGTCGCAAGTTTACATGAAAGACGTGCTGAAATTAGTATGATTCGTGCGGTAGGAGCTATCCCAAAGCAAATGAGAAGGATCGTTTTATTAGAGGGAACTTTACTTGGAGCGATAGCTGGTTGCATTGGCATTTTTGGTGGGATTTTGTTTAGTTATATCGTGTTATCAAGCTTAGAGTTAACGGTTATTATTATTCCGTATAATCAAGTTGTCATACTGGCTTTAGCTAGCGTGATGCTTGGAGCGGGGGCAGCATTGATTGCATCATTACAATTAAGAAAGTTCAAATTAAGTGATACTTTAAAAGAGTTATCAGCATAAAAGACTGTTACACACCACTCATACAAAGAACAAAGAAAACAAATAAAATAATGATAATACCAATGCCGAAGTTAAATACGAGAGTACTATCCATATATGTAACCTCCTGATTTGAAAGTAAAAAGCACTCTAGCCAAGAGTGCTTTTTTATTTTGAGTCTACTTCAAAACTTTGAGAAAAGGATTCGTGCATGTAAAGAGTTACATTAGTTTATGTATTGATGCTTTGAAATGAGTAAGTCCTTGTGAGGTATAGAAAAAAAAGACACTCCTTTGAGTGTCTTTCAAGATGACAAAATATGCCAATTGCTTGAGTTTGATAAGGCGCTAATATCCGTTTTAACGCCTTTTCTTTGATCAAGAAGTGTAGCAACAGCGATTCAAATAAATTGTACCATTTGTTTCATAGGTGTGCGTATGTAATTATGCATATTTCGATTAGAGGGAAATGAGGCGCTAAAAATGAATGAGTATATATAGAATATTTGATTAGGGGAGAGAAGGATGGATATACATAAGTTAACGGTAGAAGAAGCGAATGAGATAAATACGTGGATGTATGAAGAACCTTATCATTTGTATAGTTTTTCAGGTGAGGAAGAAGTAATAGAAGAATTATTAGATGGGACGTATTATGGTTGTTGTGACGATAAGGGAGAGTTTATCGGCTATTTTTGCTTTGGAGAAAATGCACAAGTGCCAGGGGGAAGAGATGTTCATTTATATGGTGGAGAAGATGTAATTGATATCGGACTTGGCATGAAGCCGGCGTTAACAGGGAAGCGAATGGGGCAAGAATTTTTTCAAGCTGGGATAGCCTTTGCTGTTAAAGAATTTAAGCCGAAAACGTTTCGACTTAGCGTAGCGACATTTAATACAAGAGCGATTACGCTATATAAAAAAATAGGTTTTCAACAAGGTCCTATTTTTTTGAGCCGCGGAAGAGAATTTATGCTCATGGAATACAAAAGACCGTCAGTATGAAACTGACGGTCTTTCATATTTCACTCCGAATGCTCAGCTCTGTGCGCTAAACGGCTTGAAGCAGCGGCAGCGATTCCGCCAACGATATCGTCCAGGAATGTATGCACCTTTCCAGTTGATTTATCATTTAAGTATTCTAAAATACCAGGTTTTAATTTATCGATATATCCAAAGTTTGTGAAACCGATAGAGCCGTACACATTAACGATAGAAAGTGCGATCACTTCATCAATTCCGTATAAGCCTTCATCACGTTTTACGATATCTTGTAACGGCTCACTTAACATTCCTTTTTCAGCGAGAACATCGAGTTCGATACCAGTAATTAGTGCGTTTTGTACTTCACGTTTTGATAATACACGCTCAACGTTATAACGGCATTCTGACATCTCTAAATTTGGATGATATTTTTTTTGAAGAAAATGAACAAGCTCAGCAATATCGTCAATTGTTACACCGCGTTCTTGTAATAGTTGTAATGCTCTTTCTTGTAGTTGATTTGATTCTTTCATGTTTATCACCTTTTTTTCTTTTTAGTATTTGTATACGTTTCGTTGCTTTATCATGTGCATAGGAATGAAAGGCGAGCACAAGCTCATATATATAAAGAAAAACCATAGGTGGCGACTGCGATGATTCATCATATTTATGAGCATTATCATATGCATGTTAAAGAATTAATCCCCCTTGGCCCCTATAAAAGCTTTTGGATTCGCAACAAAATTTATGTACTTGTTCCAATTGGAGAAATGGAGGAAGAAGTACTTGTAGAGATGAAAAAGCTCAGTGACTATATGAACCAGCAAGGGGATATAACTGTAGCGACTTTCGTTCCGACTATACACGGCTACTATGTAAGTGAGATAGAAGAACAAAATTACTGCTTATTAAAAGGTATGCGCGCGTTAGAACGACATGCTACGTCATTAGGAAGTGAGCTTTCTATATTCCATAAACGAGGTGCATTCTTTCCAGAAGAAATTGAGCAATTAAGCCGCATTGGTGAATGGAAAGCGTTATGGGAAAAAAGGCTCGATCAGTTAGAAAAGTTTTGGCAATCACAAGTAATGAACCACCCTACAGACGTATTCGATCAATTGTTTATTGAATCCTTCCCGTATTACTTAGGAGTTGCGGAAAATGCCATTCAATATGTTGTTGATACAGAAATGGATGACACACCGCAACTAACGGATGCAGCAACAATTTGCCAAGAACGATTCACACCTTTATTATGGCATCAAACGAAGCGTCTCAAACTTCCTTTTGACTGGGTGTATGATCACCCGACTCGAGATATAGCAGAATTAATCCGCTATATGATGATTGAAAAAAAGAAAGACTGGGAGCAAACAATCGTTCAATTTGTTACAGATTATGAACGGAATTATTCGCTATCCTCATTTGGGTGGCGCCTATTATTTGCAAGACTGCTGTTCCCACTTCACTATTTTGAAACAGTCGAACGATATTACCAAACTGGAAACGAAGAACAAAAAAGCATATATAGAGATCGCTTAGAAGCCATTCTACACGATGTGAACCGCTCTGAGCAATTTATGAAGCATTTTTATGGCTCACTCCGTTTACCAGTTGATAAGCTTGGGATTAGAAAATTAGATTGGCTGTCTTAAAAATATAAAAAAGAGACCGATTGAGGTCTCTTTTTTATATACCACAATTGTATGTAATACATTATGCCCCTACTTGTTGATCTGCACATATATTTAAAATGAATTGATGTTTTTCGATTTTTTCATTTACTTTACTCAATAATTCTTGCTGGATTTCTTTAAATAAAAATTGATAGCTCGCATTCCATGTTGGTATAACGGATGAAAGGTCTAATAAATACTCTTTTTTCTTTTCTAGTTCTTGAATTGTTAAAAACGTGTTCCCCATTTTTGGCATGTGTCGTCCCCCTATGTTTTTTACTTTATATGTGTGAACGATTCACTATATAGTATCAATTATCGCATTTTTTGAGAAGGATTTCCAATTTTGTTTTATGATGTTAACGGATAAATGTGATTTGTATAAAAAAAGGAGACCAAATTTGGTCTCCTTTTAGCAAGTGGCTTTGAACGAGCCGCTTCTGTTTTTAATTAATATCCAGCTCCAGCGGCTAAAATGTTCGGTGGCTTCGCTTCTTCCGCCGAGGCAAAAAGCGCCTCTATGTCAGAAGCTCCATCCTCCTCACATTCTGAACGAGCCGCTTACGCTTTTAATTAATATCTAGCTCCAGCGGCTAGAACAGTCGGCCATTTCGCGCCTTCCTGTGAGGCAAAAAGCGCCTCTTCGTCAGGAGCTCCAATGACCTCCTGTTCTGAACGAGCCGCTTCTGCTTTTAGATTAAAATACTTGTTCTACTTCGATAACGCCTGGTACTTCTTCAAGTAATGCGCGTTCGATACCAGCTTTTAGTGTGATTGTAGAACTTGGGCAGCTTCCGCATGCACCCATAAGGCGTAATTTTACGATACCTTCTTCAATGTCTACTAACTCAACGTCACCGCCATCGCGAAGTAAGAATGGACGTAATTTATCTAATACTTCTAGTACTTGTTCTTGCATATGTGGGTTTTCCATTTTTATCGACTCCTTTCATCAGTTTTATTATAATCAAGATAGAGGGGAAAATCTATTTTTTCTGTTCTTGTTTTATTGCCGAAATTTTTTATCATGTTTACAACGTGTTTTTTCAGTATAGGGGTATGGAATAAGTTTGTAAAATGATGTGCTTATGTAATAAGGTATCTGAATATACTGTTAGAACAAGAAGTGGGGGAGAAGAAATGGTTAATGTGCAAGTGTATGGGACGAAAGTAATTTGTGCGAGCTGCGTTGGAATGCCATCTTCAACAGAAACGTTTGAGTGGTTACAAGCGGCGATTGGTCGTAAATATGAAGGACAAGAAAATAAATTTAATTTCGAGTATATTGATTTTCAAGAAGAACAAGAAGATGAAGAGAAAAAAGCATTCGCAGAGCGCGTAGTGGAGGAAGATTTATTTTATCCGGTCGTTCTTGTAAATGGAGAAATTGTTGGAGAAGGAAATCCTCGTTTGAAGGATGTTTACGAAGAAATCGAGAAATATTTATAAAGCAGGAAGTCTTTGCGAATTGCAAAGGCTTTTTTTATTGGAGGGATAGATGTGGAGAATGTAGTAAAGCATGCGTTATCAAAAGAAGTAGAGCGGTTGATGGAGCGATACATAATAGGGTTAAAAGAAATTTTTTTAGATGAAAAAATAGTTGGCGTATATATTTACGGATCCATCGCACTCGGTGCATTTCATGAAGAAACGAGCGATGTTGATTTTGTCACGGTAATAAGTGATCCCGTGAATGAAGCTGAAAAACAGCAACTGGTAGAACTGCATAAGAAACTTAGTGGTAGTACGTTAGGGAAAAGAATGGATGGTATGTATATTCCGCTTGCTGATTTAGGGAAGTACAATGATGAAATGAATGAGTACGTGTATTGTGCGGATGGTAAGGCGAATATAGGACATTGGGATATTAATGCAGTCACATGGTGGACTTTGAAAAATCAAGGTATTACAGTAATCGGGAAAGAAGCAGAAGAACTTTCGTTCCAAATAAGGTGGGATGATGTAGTAAATACGATGAAATACAACGTAGAACAGTACTGGAGTGGGAAGGCGAAGCAGCCATATTTATTCTTTATAGAAGAATGGGTAGAATCAGCGGTTGTTACGATGGGGCGCATTTTATATACACTAAATTATAAAACAATCGTTTCAAAAGATAGAGGATTGCAATACTTGTACGAACATTCAGCGGAAGAATGGAAGTCTTTATTAAAAGAAGTAGCGAGAATACGGCAAAATCCAAAAGAAAAGCGAATGCTCTCAAGGTGGAGAAGGGCAGATATGACGAAGAGGTACTTACTGCATTTGATTGAAACATGTAGAGAGAAATGGTAGGGAAGAAAATGGACAATACAGTTGAGTGTATTGTCTTTTTTTATGTTTAATTTGGTATATAATGGTTAAAAAGGTTTAATTATACTGGAGGGGATATGGTGAACACGGAATTAGTTACATATAAAGAAAAGAATGTACAAATGAGTATGCTAGAAGTAATCGGTATGATCGTAATTATTTTTGGGGTAATGTATGGAATTGGTTATTTGAACTTTTTATATGAATTCTCATTATATCCGTGGTATGTAAATCATCTCATTTCACCCTTCACGTTTTGTATGATTATTGTAATGTATGCACCGGCAAGAAATTACTGTGTGCATTTACTAAAATCAATACAATTCAATAACTCAAAACATTATGTAACAATAATAATGACGATGATCGTACTGCTTATATATCTTGCGGTATTAAATTTAGTTTTACCACATGGGCTTCGTGTGGGGGAATCTAATATAGTAATAGAGCCTACTAAAAATGAAATCATTTTATATGTAGTTGTACTCACGATTTTTGCGCCGATTTGGGAAGAGCTTGTATTCCGAGGTATGTTTTTTATGAAATTATCTCAGCGCTTCTCTACACTTAGTAGTGCCGTTATAAGTGCTTTCATATTTACTTTAGGGCATCCCCTTACAGTAGGGAGTATTTTATATATTTTTGGTATAGGGATAAGTTTAGCCTACACCTATAAGAAAACAAACAATTTACTCGTTCCAATTGGAATTCATGTATTAAACAATTCATTTTATTTATTAGTAAATTTTCAACTGTAAAAAAGACGCCTTTTTGAAAGGGCGTCTTTCGTATTATGTAGTAGTTGGGAAAGGCTTTACAAGTATTATGTAGAGGAAAGATAATAGAAAAAATATGTGTGTGGAGGAAGACGATGAGTAAATATAAATTACATATAGATAGAGAACAATTATGGAAAGGCTGCATCTTAAATTCAATTGCAAATGCAATCTTTGTAGCACATGCTCCTGATTTCTCGCATGAAAGTTCATGGGATGGATGTAACTATAGTATGCAAGATAGTCAAGGTGGAAGAGGGACAATTACGTTTCATCCGGATTATACGATTGTATGTCTTCAAGATGTGAATAGTGAGAGAATTGATGAGAAAAGTTATTTTGAAGGGGCTCCTTCGGAAGTAATAGATATTGCGAAAGAAGAAGCACTTCAATATGTATTAGAAGAAGTAGAAGGTGAAACAGTTCCTTTTATTACAACTGCATTTTGGATTGAGGATAGCGGTGCGTATTCAATTGATTCATTTGAAGAGATGGAAGAGCATGGCGGATTCTTATTAGAAATTCCATTACTTGATACAGAATCAGCAATGGAAAGACTAGAAGAAGAGTATGAGCTGACAGAGGAACAAATAGAGCTTGTACAACTTGTATATGAGAGAAAAATCAAAAATCCAAACGAAGAAATTATGTTGTCTAAAGAAGAAGTAGCAATGATCGGAATGGATGATAGTGAAGGATTGAAAGTTAGTAAAGAGTCGTTTGAAGAAATGAATATTACTTGGGCGTTGTAGGAGAAGGATATAAAAGTGTGATAAAGCACTAGTAGAAAGCACATTGCGTTTTCTACTAGTTTTTTCATATACATGTCAACTTCGTGAAAGAATACGGGCTCTTTTTCCTCGGTATTCAGATGTACAGCACATTGCAAATATTGCTGTAAGTAGTGATTAGCTTGCTCGTACTGTTTTAAATTGTAGAAAGAGAAACAAGTAAGAAGCAAAAACGCTTTTTCCTGTAATATTGGAACGACGGCTAGTACTGGAGTAACGGAATGTATATTTATTTTTACTAAATTCTCATAAGATGCCCACACTTGAAACCAGTCGAAAATAGTAGAAAGATAATTCGGAATGTCGATAGTTTCATGTGAAACAGTATGCAATAACTGGTTCTGTTTCATATGTATAGGCTCTATTCTCGTTCGCAGAATGCAATCGAATATTGAGATGTTTTCTTTAATTAGTAATTGGTCCGTGATAAGCTGCGGGAGACCGATAGGATGAACTCCTATATGTATATAAAAGTCATCTCCAAATTGACTTTTTTGTATGTTAATGAGTTTATAAAATCCGTTTTCAGCTTTGCAAAATGTATGTCTTTTTTTCTTAAATTCAAGCAGTTTTAAAGCAGCATGTAAATTTGCAATGGAATTTTGTACCGCTTTAGAATAAGGTTTACTCTTCGTCATATTCATATGTAGTTAAGTTTTGTAAGAAACTTTCAAAGTTAGGTGCTAATTCAATTATTTGCTCAACTTCATTATCAATAAATATAACTGGAGGATTTTCAGCTACATTTCGATAGTCTAATGCAATCCACGTATGTCCGTCCCCAGATAAGAGTACGAGATTCTCAGGCATTCCCCATTCCTGAATGAAATAACGGCTCTCTAAAATACTAGATTCATTTTCATCAAAAGAAATGCCATATAAGCCAGAAACATTAACGTGATCGTCTGCCCAAGAATTCGGCTCTGAAGTAGGATGAGCATCAAGGCGAAGCGTTCCTCCATTTTGTTCTTTTAGAAGGTTTATGTACGATTCTGGAAGCTTTACGTTCAGTATTTCTTCTGCTTTTTTGATTAGTTCGTCGTTAATAGGTGCTAGTTTTAAATAATCATCTTCTGTCCAAATTGTAGTCTTCATATTGGATCACCTCAAATAATAGTTTTAAGAATCTTATGTCATATATTATAGTTAGTTTGAATAACGAGCAATAGAGGGAGGAAATAATGAAAAAGTTTCAAATCGAACTAAATAAACTGCCGACAGAAAATACCGGAGAAATAGTAATTAGTATAGATGAGAGTATTGTGTTGCAAGAAAAAACAGACATAGTCGACCCGATTTGTCAGTTGTTTGACGCATGGGGTGAATGTTTTAAAGATGATGGTGCTGTGATTTTTTTAGATGGATATGAAAAAAAGGTAGAGTTTAAGAAGAAGGATGGGGACTTTCTTATTATTAATCAGAGAGGAAAAAAGTTAGCTAGTGTTGATAGCGAGCAATTTTTACGAGTAATCTTTTCGTTTCTTAAAAAGGAGATAGAGCAGATTTACATAAGTGGAGTTGATTCTTTCCGAATAAAAGATACGTATCATAGAATTTTAGAAATTGAGCCATTTCTTTCTGAACTTGTAAATGGAAATAACGCAATTATGTACCGAACATATCATTCTACAAGTGGTAAGTATGAATTAAACTGGAATTATTTAAAGGGGATAGAGGTTGAACCGATATTTACTCCGGTACTATCTCATGATGAGAAGAGTATCTTTTATGTAGAGGAAAATAACCACAAAATTCGTAAACTCGATAGTGAAACGAAAGAAGAGATTTGGCAGTGTCATATTCCACTAGTAGAAGATTGTAATTGCATAACTGTGAATGGTGTCACAGTTATTTGGCATGCGAATAGATTTGGAGGAAATATTGCGAAATTGTACGCTATTTCATCAAGTTCTGGGGAGTTTCTATGGAATTTAGAAATAGAAGGACATATTATACAAGATGTAAAAACTACGAGGGAAGAATTACCACGTTTATTAGTTATTACACAGGAAGGCTACAATGTTTTATTAGAGCTTGAAAGTGGAGTAAAAGTATGGGAAAAGAATGTTCGAGTCGGAGGAGAAAAATTGCAGTGCCATCTGGGCCCAGATTACTATGTATTAGCAGGGAATCCTTCTGATGAAGATGGGGAAATGGATGTATATAGTAACGCTACAATTGCTATTCAATTATTAGACGCTTCTACACGATGGAAACAAACAATTGAAGAATGTAATCCAAATGAACCAGTTGCTTTAACTAATGAACATTTTATATGTGTAGCAATGGAGGTATTACAAAAGTGGGAATACGGAAAAGAGGGGTGTAACTTAATTTTTGAAAAAGCTCTTGATGAGGCCTGGTATTCTCACATTGTATCAGATGAATCAAAAATAATATTAACAAGAACAGAGTATGGATATGAAGATATAAGTAGACAAATACAATGTTATGATCATAAGAATAGTCAAAAATTATATGAAGTAAATATGCCGTCTGAAATTGAATTGCCTCGATTTCTTATCGGAGAGATGATGGTATTGTCCTTAGGAGAAGGCAGAATTTGTGGTATTAATATTCAAACAGGTAAAGTGCTTTGGAACAATAATACTCTACATGATATTACAGAGGTTTTGTTATATAAAGGTGGAGAAATTTATATTGCAACTTCAAATTTAGAATTGATAATACTTGATGCTGCATGTGGGGAGGTAAAAGATATAATTAAACTGCCTAAAAATGTTGTTGCAATAGATTTTATTGTAGCAATGGAGAAAGTCAATGATGCGTTATTCATTAGTTGCGTAAGTGGAAATATGTTTGAAATAGTAGAAAGCTAATTTGTGAGTTCTCTTAAGTCGAGATGTTTGTTTTAAAATAGTAGTATATATTCACTAAAAAAGATGTATAAAATGATTTTGATGCATCCTTTTTAGTGAATATATAAAATAATTAACTTAGTGTATTAAACCTATCATTCATAAGTATTCTAATATATTTAAAAGTAAAATGGAATAATAAACGGGAAATTGTAGGAATATATTCGATTTATGTTCATTTTTATGAAATATATGTACTTTTTGTTAGATTCCTTCTTTTTTTTTCTATAAAATACATGTATGTAGAAAGAAGAAAAGGATGATGTACGTGAAGGACACTGTTTTACAAGAAACAAATTCCCCGCAAGAGTTGCATAAAGTTGTTCAAAAGAATACAGCTTATTATGACTTTAAGTGGGGCAAAGTAGAAAATCCAGCGCAAGGAAATACGTGGAATTGGGTAGCCTTTTTCTTCCCACCTTTTTGGTTAGCTTATCGTAAAATGTATAAGTTGTTTATGATACTTACGTTATTGGCGGTACCTAGTATCGTTGTAACTCCTTTTATAGATATTCCAGATGGGATTTATTTAACATGTAGTTTAGTTCTTCAGTTAGGAACGATGATATTTACTGGATGGCAAGGAAATCGTTTATATTATAAGCACGCTGTTCGTGTATTACATAAGGGAGAAGATATGCCAGATCATGAGAAGGCGTATTATTTACAATCAAAGGGTGGCGCTAGTTTTGCTGGTATGATTGGTTTACACATTATAGTAGGGTTAGTATTTGGCGGAGCAACCTTTGGCCTTTCCCTTTTACCAACTGAGCCAAATATTAAAAATGTCGTTCGTTCAAGTAGTGAAGGTGTGACTTTAGAGATTATGACGGATAATCCAACTTGGAAGTTTGTGAAGAAAGAACAAGATTATGATGTAGTAGAATTTACTGGCTATGATTATACAGAGAAGAAGAACGTGAAAATTAAATTTGCTGTTTATTTTAGTGAAGACTATTTTGAATGGCAAGAAGTACATGAAAATAATAAGAAGTTAAGTGAAGAAGAGTTAGAGGAATATCAATTTTACATTGAAGAAAATGGTTGGGGGTTCTAGTGAGAACTCGTTCATTTTGAAAAGGGGAATCTTGTGAAGGTTCTTCTTTTTTACTTGGAAACACCATACGAATTGAAATTTTGTAAAATACAATAAAAAATGAGAATTTGAGGTAAGCTTGTCAATAACGTGAGACTATGGCACTATATAGAAATGCTATACAAATTTTATTTATCGAGATGTAAACATCAATTTTGATTTTTACGTATAAATAATGAACGGAGGAAATAAATTTATGGCTACTTTACCAAATTGTCCAAAATGTAATTCAGAATATACGTATGAGGATGGCGTTCTTTTCGTATGTCCAGAATGTGCTCATGAGTGGGGCCAAGAAGCAGAAGCTGAAAATAATGATGGTGCAAAAGTTGTAAAAGATGCGAACGGAAACGTTCTTCAAGACGGCGATGCTGTTACTGTCATTAAAGATTTAAAAGTAAAAGGAACTTCTTCAGTTGTGAAGATCGGTACGAAAGTAAAGAGCATCCGTCTAGTTGATGGTGATCACGATATTGATTGCAAAATCGACGGTTTCGGAGCTATGAAGTTAAAATCACAATTTGTTAAGAAGGCGTAAGTAAATAAAAAGAGGAGGCGTATAGGCCTCCTCTTTTTATTATGTCATTTTTTGTCGGTAAGTCGATATTCCTTGTCGAATCGTCGATATATTTCAAAAATCGTTGATATATTTTGAGTTATGATAGATATATTCGAAAAATCGTCGATATAATTTCACTCACCGAGAAAGGTGCATCATTTACCGAGCAAAAAGCTAGATTACCGTCCGCCATAGTCAATCTCCTTCAACTGACACCGCTTATTAAAGAAAGTTTTATATCCAAGCTGTAAAAAGATAATAACAGCAAAAGCGGTACTTCCTGAAATACCGAGTATAATTGCGATTTGATATTGAATAGCTGTAAATGGTGATACACCAGATAAGATTTGACCAGTCATCATGCCCGGTAAGCTTATAATCCCCATTCCGACCATAGAATTGATCGTTGGTAAAATAGCAGAGTCAAAAGCGTCGCGTATGAGCGGGGCAGCGGCTTCTTTCGGCGTTGCGCCGAGCATAAGTGCTCCTTCAATTTGACCTCTTTGTGATTTCATATTGTTTAAGAACGTATTTGCACCGAGAGAAACACCAGTCATTGCATTCCCAACTAACATTCCTGTAATCGGAACGATATATTGCGGCGCATACCAAGGGTCATGACCGATAATAACAAAGATAAATAGTAGAAGTGGCCCAATTGATCCGGCTACCATGGAAAGGGCGGCTACTCGTTTTAATTCTTTAGACATTGGGATATTCACTCGTTTATAAATATTAAAAATTGCAAAGGTAGTAATAGAAGTAATAAGAGCAATTGTATAAAATGGATTACTATTTTCAAATACGTATGTAAGGACATAGGCAACGAGTACGAGCTGAATCGTCATACGGAACGTTGCGAGCGCGATTTGTTTTTCGCGAGGTATCCCTTTTAATTTCACGAGCCCGATTAAAATAAGAATGAAAATATATGCAGCGGCAAGTTGCCAAATTTGGAGTTCAATCACGCCCTTCAACTGAGAGCACTTCCTTTCTAGTTGCACCGTTTGCTTTACTAATCTCAATAATATCGTCTGCAATTTCTTCTGGAAGTTGTTGTGAGTGTGTGATGAAGATAACTGTTTTTTTCTTTTCTCTTGCTAGCGTAGTGAATTGCTTCATAACGCGTCGTTCTGTATCGCTATCTAACGCCGAAGTTGGTTCATCTAATAAATAGACAGGTGGATCCATAAGTACGATACGTGCAAAAGCAAGGCGTTGTTTTTCGCCACCTGATAATGAATCAGCGTTGTCTTCTAAATTTTTTTCCAAGCTAACAGTCGTTAATGCACTTCGCAAGGCAGCATCATTTGGAAATGGTTTTTCAGAAAGACGAAGTCCCATTAATAGATTGTCTTTAATAGTTCCATCAAAAATAGGTGGTGTTTGCCCAAGCATGACTACGTCACGTCGTAATTGAATAGGGGGATAATCAGAAATTAGTTTTCCGTTATATTCAATTATTCCAGATGTTGGAGATTGTAGATCATTTAACATACGGAGCAATGTACTTTTTCCGCTCCCACTCTCACCGATAATACATGTAATTTTTTCTTTTTGAATCTGTAAATAAGGAATGTGCAGTATATCTTTATATGTAACGTCTTTTAATATAAACATAGATGGCTCCTTTCTGATTCTAGTTATATCGTATCAAAAAAGAGAAGATAACGGTTATAAAGAGCAACGTTTTTTCTTCGTCTTGAGTTCTATTAATAAATTAAGTAAACGATCTAATTCTTGGCTGAAAGAAATTACTTTATGATGAGTGAATCCGTACTTTTCAACGAGATAGATCAATTCTTTCTTCTTCGCTTCTATGCGATCATTTAGTTTCGTTACGTTCATAAGTGAAATGAAATGCCTCCTATAAAAGTATTTACAACACAAAAAATAAGACCGAATGACTTCGGTCTTAAAGGAAATAAAACAACTTATAAATAGCATACACTGTTCATCAATAGTTTTTAATATAAAAATGAAAAATAAATTATTATCTATATTGAGAAAAATGTGTCTGATAATTATATTTTAACTCATAAAAGAGACTGTCTAATTAGTAGACAGCCTTTTAAGTATTAACCGTTATGATATTTGTACATCCAGAGGATACCGGATTTTAATAACCTCGGTACACGTCCCATTAGTGGTTGGTTTGCGAGTAAACCGAAGCCGTGCTTCTTACCAAGAGAGCCGAGAACACCTTTTAATTTAATGACAGGTAGTTCGTCAGGAAGTGGTTCATTATGCCAACGTTTTAATAATATTTGGACAATTTGTTCCCCTTGACCTTCAGCAAGTTGTGCAGATGGTGCGTGTGGAAGTGCTGCACAATCTCCTACAACATATACATGCTCGTTATTTGGAATATTGTGATATTTTGTTAAAACAACCCGTCCGCTACCATCTTGTTCAACTGGAAGGTTTCGAACAACTTCATTTGCTTGAATACCAGCTGTCCAGACGATTGCATCACATTCAAGTGGTTCATCGTGGTTGTACACAATATTTGGCTCTACTTTTGTAATGTTAGAGTTTCGTATAATAGTAACTTTATGTTTTACGAACCATTCTTCTACATATCTACTTAATTTCTCTGGATATGGGAATAGAATTCTATCTTTTCGATCAAATAAGTAAATTTTTAAATCAGAACGGCTTTCGCGAAGTTCACTTGCAACCTCAACGCCACTTAATCCAGCACCAACGACAGCTACCGTTGCATTTGGTTCTAGACTATTTAATTGTTCATATGTCTTACGTGTTTGTTCAATCGATTGTAGGCTATGTGTATATTCCTTCGCCCCAGGAACGTTATGGTATTTATCCTCACAGCCAAGTCCAATAATTAAATCATCATATTGGATCGCTTCGCCGCCATCGAGATGAACAGCTTTTTCTTCGAGATCAATATTTGTTACTGTGCCGTATTGAATATTGAGGCGTGGGTGTTCAGGAAACGGTATACGAATATGCGTTTCTGAAATAGTACCCGCAACTAATGCATAATATTCAGTTTTGAAGCAATGATATGGTACTTTGTCGATTAATGTCACTTGTACATCATCCGGAAGTTGGTTGCTTGGAAGTAGCCGCTGCAGAATTCTCATTCCACCGTAGCCGCCACCTAATATTACGAGGTGTTTCATGATGGATTACCCCTTTTCTGTTGAAATATCCCCTAATCATAAAATTTTATATTAATAAAATATTTTGACTTTACTCAATCAAATTATATCGAATTTGTGAACAAATAACAATGCATGAATGAATACTCTGTTGTACAATAAGAAGAAAAGTAGAGTAAACGATCTGCATTATTTAGTTACCATTTCATCGTAAATAGCATGTTATATAGAAGGAATCATCTATTTTGAAGTGAAATAATGAAGTAACTAAATAGTTTAGAAGGTGTAATGAAAACAACAAGAAACAGCTTAGTTTTTTTCTTATAGATGAAGTCAGAAAGTAATTTGTTTTGTAGTACAGGGGGGAGAATTTTGATTAAACCATTAATTGAATTTTGTGTAGGTAACCTTGCGAGTGGTTCACAAGCCGCTTTAGAGAAATTAGAAAAAGATCCGAATTTAGATGTAATGGAGTATGGTTGTTTAGGATATTGTGGTATTTGTTTTGAAGGACCGTTTGCTCTTGTAAATGGTGAAGTGGTACAAGGGGCTACAGTAGAAGAACTTGTTAATAATGTATATGAGTATTTGGATGAAAATCCAATGTTTTAAGGTGTTGCAATCGGCAGCACCTTTTTCTTTTTCTATTAGATAAAATTTTATTTCGCAGGGGAGGATAATATTGTATATAAATAAAAAAGGCCCTTTTTAGAAGGGCTTTTTTCTTACACAATTTGCGCAAGAATGGCTCATCGCCAAATGTTGTCAAATATGAGAAACGGGGGACATTCATATTGTGTTCTAAAAGCGTGCATTTTATACTTGAAATAACAAATTATTTTTGGAGTGAATACAAATGAGCCAATTTTCTTTTACAAAAATGCATGGTCTTGGCAATAGTTATATATATGTAAATATGTTTGAAGAACAAATTCCTGAAGAAGATTTAGCTCTTGTGGCGGAAAAGGTTTCAAATATTAATACTGGTATTGGAGCAGATGGAATGATTTTAATTTGTCCGTCTGACGTAGCGCCGGTGAAAATGCGCATGTTTAATAATGATGGATCAGAAGGAAAGAGCTGTGGTAACGGTCTACGCTGCGTAGCGAAATATGCGTATGAGCATAAACTAGTAGAAGATACAGTTTTCACAATTGAAACGTTAGCTGGCATTGTAACGGCTGAAGTAACGGTAGAAGAAGGGAAAGTTACGTTAGCGAAAATTGATATGGGAGCACCGCGTTTAACGCGTGCAGAAATACCGATGCTTGGCGAAGGTGAAACACCATTTATTCGTGAAAACTTCTTATACAATAACCATCGTTATGCATTTACAGCTGTTTCAATGGGAAATCCGCATGCAGTTATTTTTGTGGATGATGTAGAACAAGCACCTCTTACAACACTTGGACCAGTTCTTGAGACACATGAAATGTTCCCAGAACGAGTAAATGTTGAATTCATTGAGATTTTGAATGAGGAAGAGATGAACTTCCGCGTTTGGGAACGTGGATCTGGTGTAACACAAGCTTGCGGAACAGGGGCGTGTGCTGCAGTTGTAGCCTCTATTTTAAATGGAAAAATGGAACGTGGTAAGGAAATTACAGTTCATTTAGCTGGTGGCGATTTAATGATTGCATGGACAGAAGAAGGCAACGTGTTAATGAAAGGACCAGCAGAAGTAATTTGCCACGGAGTGTATGAGTACAAGATAGAAGCGTAAAGATGTATAATAGAACGAGAACAGAAAGGATGGTGTATTTCATGATTGAAGTAACAGAACAAGCAGCTTTTCAAATTAAAGATATGTTAAAAGATGCTGAAGATGGAGAGAAGTACGTGCGCCTTGCTGTACACGGCGGCGGATGTAGTGGTCTTTCTTACGGCTTAGGATTTGAAGTAGAACCAAAAGAAGACGACACAGTTCTTGAGTTTTTCGGTGTCGAATTTGTTATCGATAAAGAAAGTGCTCCGATTGTTAAAGGAGTAAAAATTGATTATAAACAATCTATGCTTGGCGGCGGATTTACAATTGATAATCCAAACGCAATCGCATCATGCGGATGTGGATCATCTTTCCGTACAGCGACGAACGCTGGTAAGCCAGAAGAGTGCTAAGTTTTTAGTTGAAATAGAGAAAGACCTTTTTAGCGATGGAGTGCAATCGTTAAGGAGGTCTTTTCTTTTACAGTAAAAAATCAAAAAGCCGCCTTCTAAATTTAGAAACGAGCCTTAAGATATTTGTATAACAAATTTTAAAATCTTAAACTAATTTATCTTTGCATAGATGCAAGTATCAGCTGGTTGTTTGCCGTCAGCTGAAACATCTTCATTACGTAATACCCCTTCAAGCTCAAAACCTAATTTTTCAGGGATCGCACGACTTTTCGTGTTACTAGCTTCACATCGGATTTCAATCCTTCTAAATTTAAATAACTGAAATCCAAGGTTTGTTAACGCACGTACTGTTTCTGTTATGTATCCACTGCCACTAAATTGCGTGTTAACCCAGTATCCAATTTCACATTTAGAAACATTCCAATCAATTCGGTGAAGGCTAGCTGTTCCAATAAAATTATTCGTCTCCTTATGGTAGATAAGGTAGCGAAAGCTTTCTCTTTTCAAAAAATTTATATGGGCATTTCTCAGAAGAATTTCCGTTTCTTCAACAGTAGGAATGGACTGGAATAAAGACAACCATTGCTTTAATTCACGAATGGAATCTTTAATAGCTTCGTGTACTACATTCCCTTCACCAGCTTGCAGTGGTGCTCGAAGAATGAGTCTATCTGTTTCTATTTGTAACGGAACATCTAATAAAATAGGATTCATATTATTTCTCCTCTCAAAACCTTTAATTGGGATATAATTAAATTTATGTAAAAAAATCACCTGAGAGCTAGAAAACAATAAATATATATTCACTTCATCATTTAGAAATCCCTTTTCACATATTGAAAACGAAATTGCTAGTTGATACAAAAAATAGCTGCTGAAGTAGCTTTAAGTTGGTCAAATCTTGCATGATTATTTATTTGATCTTCTTTTAAAGTTCTCTTTTTTCCAGTTATAATTGAAGGGTAGAAAGAGGGGATATATGCTGGAAGATATTTTTGAATTTATATTGAAGTACGTTATAGGTCCTATTTTTAGATGTATAAGATACCTTGTGATAGATATTATAATAGAATGCATAATAGAAGGTGTAATAAACGGTATAAGGAAATTACGTGATAAGTGGCGAAAGTGGCGTGAAAGACGTTATTGGCGGTAATAGGTACATAAAAAATTGGCAGTAAAGAGATAGAGGATAAAAAGCCTTAAGGGAGATGATTCATTCATTTCCCTTAAGGCTTTTTATAATGAAGTAGTAGCAACTCATCTATATTTAGAATCTGTACTCATGCCAATTGGTGACGGGATGATGGTTTCTAAAGTGAAGAAATAATTACTATCTTACAAAAGTGTAATGTTCATGTCATGTTTTTGAATTTCTTCTTTAAGCTCTGGGCTTTAAGATAACAATATAAGAAAAACACATGAGGTGAAGGAAATGAAAAGATATATTGCACTTTTTAGTATTTTAGTTGTATTTGCGAGTCTTTTAGTTGGCTGTGATTTAAATCGTATGGGTAAAGATGAGTACTACGTTCAAATTACAGTAGATGGAAAAGAGTATAATGGTAAGTCTGATAATGGAGAGCCATACAAACATTTTGAGTATAAATTAAAAGGGTTTGATAAAGACGGAAAAGAAAAAGAATTAGAATTTAATGCTCAAAAAAATCTTCGTAAAGAAGCATTCTTACGCGTATACAATTCAGATAAAAAAGGTGTAACAGCTTGGGAAGAAGTTAAGAAAGACGAGCTTCCTGCAAAAGTGAAAGAAAAATTAGGTGCAAAATAAGATAGAAAAAAGGAATTGACGAACAGGGTCAATTCCTTTTTTGATTCTCAAAATCCTCTTCTGAAATGACTGTAAATCCATGTCTTTTAAATAAAGCAGTTGTTACCCCGTAACCAGTTTGTTTATTCCCGTTAAATTCTCCCGTGTAAATGGTAGAACTACCACAAGATGGACTACGTTCTTTCAAAATAATATATTCTGGGTGTAAATTTTTGATTTGTTCTAGCGCTTTATAAGCACCGCTCACGAAAGATTCCGTGACATCTTTACCATCTTTTGTCATCACTTTCGCTTTTCCATCCAAAACGTCATCGCCATTCCCGCCAATAATTTCAGCTGAGGGACGAGGCGTTGGCAATCCACCTAATACTTCAGGACAAATGAGGACTGTATCTTCTTTTTGCAGGAGCTCCTCTATTTTTGAAATGAGATTGTCATTTCCATCATAACGACAAGCAATACCACCTAAACAAGCGCTAATTACGATCATATTTTCATCTCCAATAAAAAATATTAATTACCACGCCAAATTCCCTTCCGATTCCTTATTTATAAGTGAGGTGATAAAAATGGGAAGCTTATATAATTTAATGAAACCATATAGTGAATTTCGAAGTAAAGAAGAGTTTAATACATATCAAAAACAAGTTTTGAAGTGCTACCGATTTCAATTAAATAAAACGGATGCTACTATTATTCATTTTTTAGGAAAGTATGCAGTGAATGAGAAACAGAAAACAGTGGGGGTTGCTTGTCCGTTAATGGAGACGATTGCGACGAATGTTGGAAAAAGTATTCGTACAGTACGCCGCTCCATTGCAAAGTTAGAGGAATTAGGAATTATAAAGCGTGTTGCAACGAAAGAAAGACATAAACGCGGCGGGTATAGTGCGAACTTATATGTATTTCTTACATCTGCAATTGACCGTATGGATGACCGTATGAAATTGTCCGCATGTGAAAGTGAGAATGATGCAGCTGGCTGTAGTGGAATGGGGCAAAAATATGAGGGGGAAACAATTCTTTCTAAAAACATTCCACAAATAAAAGAGAATAGAAAAGGAACGTACGAGCTTGATGAGACGTATTGCCGTCACGATATACCGAAGCCTTTTATATATGCACTTCTGCCGATGACGAGTAATCCGAAGAAGATTAATATATTTTGGAGTAAGGTGGAACTTGCGTATAAAAAGAGTGGGTTACTAGAACAAGGTGTTTTACTGGAGCAAATATTAGCTGATGAAGAAGTGTATGGGAATTTCATTTGGCGCGTGAAAAGTGTTGTGAGAGCGTATAAATACGGGGAAATCCGTAAAAATGTGAAGGCACTTTTATATAGTACAGTGCGGGATTTATTTTTAGAGGTTGGATTAGAATGGGGAGCAGCACTGAGAAGAAGTAAGGGGATACCGTTATTTGATCCGTTTAAAAAGGAGCCATGCGTAAATGCATGACTCCAAGTAGTTAATCAAACTTTCTTACAACTGGAACACGAATCGCTACAAATAGTACGAAGACGATAACGGCGATTGCACCACTTTTCATAACGGTTACGATTGGAATTCCTATTGCAAGCGCGATAGATGTGAATGCGTAAGAAAGCGGGATAAAGCCCATTGATGATAGCATAAGTAAACTCATTACACGTCCCATCATTTCTTCTTTCACTGTCGATTGAATCATCGCCATAAGCGGAACGATAGCCATTGCGATTGTAATACCGTAAAACATGCCAGCTAATAATGCTTGCCAAAGTACGGTGCTAAAGTTGATGGATAAGAAGAATACGCCAGACAGTAGCATCATAATAATACAAAATAGACCGCGTCTACGATTAATATTTTTTAAACCGACAATGACAGCGCCTATTGCCATTCCGCCGCCGACAGACGCTTCTAAGTAACTAAACTGAAGCGAATCACCATGCAGAACATTTTTAACGAAAAGCGGGAAACCGACTTGCATCGGACCGATTAAAAATAAGTTTAGAAAGGCGCTACAAATAAGGAAAGTTGAAAGGAATGGCGATTCCTTTACATATAAAATTCCTTCTTTAATAGAAGTGAACATGCCTTTGTCTGTATTTTGCTGCTCTGGCATCGTAAATTGTATTTTTTGAACGAGTATGGCTGCGACAATGAGTAATAAAATTGTAATCGAGAAAATCGTTTCATAGTTCGTAAATTTGATAAGAATGCCGCCAAGTACAGGTCCTAAAATAACCGATGCTTGGTTCGTCATTTGTGTAAGTGAGTTTGCTTGTGTTAAACGGCTTTTTTCTACAAGTTCAGGCAAGATAGATCCATCAGCTGACCAGAAAAAAGCATCAGCAAGTCCAAAGAATAAAGCGAATAAAGCAAATGTATATAGTGTTACATCACCTACGATGAACCATGTAAGAATAGTCGCGACAAGAATCGCACGAACAATATTAGAATAAAACATAATGTTTTTTTTCGGGAATTTATCAGCTACAGCGCCGCCGATAATCATAAAAACAAGCCTTGGAACACTAAGAGCTACGAAAACAACACCGAGTGATGCCTCAAGGTTTAATGTTTTTGCTATGTACCACGTTTGTGAAAAAGTAAAAAAGGCTAAAGCGAAACTTGAAAAAAGAGTAGCTGCCCAAAGAAAAAGGAAATTCGTATTTTTTAATAACGGTTTTCCGCTTCCTTCTAAAGCAGATTTATTTTGTTGTAGTTCCTCCATATTGCTTCCTTTCTATGTGACAAATTTAAACTAAAAAACTTGTTAACAATCACTTTATCCCGCGTTAACGGGCAGTAAAACTCCCACCTCAAAATTTGGCTCGAGCAAAGAAGTTAGGTGGGAGACTAACTGCCCGTAAACGTCCGATTGGTTCAACTAATACTCAGTGGTGGGGGATGAATCCCCCCACCACTGAGTATAGTTTCACTTTATACAGTTTCTAATATTTCTATACTGCACTTTCTCATTGTAGACAATAATGTGGAATTTGCACAGTGGCTATTTAACGACAAAAAAGAAGATACCAAATGGTATCTTCTTTTTTGTCGTTTAGGCTAATGCAATATAAATATCCAATTGAACGTTGTTTGGATCTAACGCTCTTTCGTCATAAAGCTCAAAGTCTGTTGTAAAAGCACGCTTATTTTCTTTTGACCATTTCCAAATATATTCCCAAGCCTCGCAAACGACTTCAGCAACTGGTCCTTTTCTCGTTGTAAATACCGCATACGTAGCGGCAGGTATTGTTAAAGTTGTCATATTTGCAGGAACGTCTTCTAATGAAGAAACAGGCATGCCAATTGTGTATTTATATGTACCCGTTTCATCTGATTCGTAATTTGAGTAGAAAGCGAATGTTTCTTTCGTTTGTTGATTTGGAATGTGGTGCATGATTTGTTCTTGGAAGTACCGGTTCCAAAGCCCGGGAATTTTCCCTTCAGTAGATGCCTCTTTTTCGTTGGTCGTCGTAATCGAAATGCCGATTGCTTGGAAAGCTTCTTTTTTTACGATGATAGGTTCTTTCATTTTAAAATATCCCCCTTATTGGATAGAACGTTTGTTCTTATTTATTGTAACATATTTTGGAAGGGAACGATAGCGTAATAAAAAAGAACTCCTTCGCATAAAAGGAGTTCTTTTTGTTTCTATATTAAAACATACTAGAGCTATGCATCGGTTGAAGTTTTGCGTTTGGATCGAAGTAAGCTTTCGCATTGTTTACTGCTGTTGGTGCTTCACCGAAGCCGCAAGCAATGAGCTTTACTTTTCCTTCATATGTACAAATGTCACCAGCAGCGTAAATGCCAGGAATATTTGTTTCCATTTTCGAATTCACGAGAATGCTGTTTTTTTGTATATCTAAGCCCCAGTTTTTTATTGGGCCAAGGGAAGAAACGAAGCCGTAGTTTACGATTACATCATCAACATCGATGATAATTTTTTCTTCTGTTTTTACGTGTTGTAGAACGACTTGTTCAATTTTGTCATCACCAATGAGTTCTACTGGAACGTATGGTGTGCTTACTTCTGCACGAGAGTTCATTAAGCTTTCTACGCTATGTTCATGCGCACGGAATTTATCACGACGATGAACGATTGTAACTTTGTCGGCGATTGGCTCTAACATCATTGTCCAATCAACAGCTGAATCGCCGCCGCCAAATACTACGACGCGCTTACCAGCAAATTTATTCATATCATCAACGAAATAATGTAAATTTTTCTTTTCGTACTTTGCTGTCCCTTCTAATTCTAAGCGGCGTGGTTGGAAAGCACCGTTACCAGCAGTAATAATGACTGATTTAGAATAGTGAGTTTGCTTATTTGTAACAAGTTTAAATATACCGTCAGCTTGTTTCTCAAGCGTATCAACAGCTTCTTCTAAACAAACGGTTGGATCAAATTTCTTCATTTGCTCTTTTAAGTTATCAACTAACTCTTGTGCACGCACTTTCGGGAATCCAGCTACATCATAAATGTATTTTTCAGGGTAGAGTGCGGATAATTGTCCTCCAAGCTGAGGTAAGCTTTCAATAATTTTTACACTTGCTTGTCTCATACCGCCATAAAATGCTGTGAATAGTCCTGTTGGACCACCACCAATAATCGTTATGTCGTAAACTTTTTGATTTTCTGCCACTTTCATTCCCCCTATAGATGGAATTTTGATATTGATTTCATATATTGTTCATATGTACACGAAAATCCTGCAAATGATGATACTTTCAAATAAATGATAGCATATTTCAGTTCATAATACTTCTGAAAACGACTGAATTGTGTGTAAGTTTTCGCATAGACACTTTTTAATTGTATAAAATATGGAGAAAGGAAAATACATGAAAAAAAGGCTGAAAAACCCTTGAAAACGCTATGTTATTTTAAAATATTGATAATTCTCCAGACGCTTGAATTCTGGAATAAAACCGACTAATATAGGGAAGTATTATGTTAAATTTCTATGACAAAATTCGTACGATTTTTTGACTGCGTTTTGTTATGATATAGAATGTGATAAATTCCACATTCTTGACAAATAGAGTTTTTAGTACTTGGTATTATTTTTCATTACTATTATATAAAGAAAAGGGTTGTGATTTGGTGAAGACTCCAAAAATCGTAGTTTTAGGTGCAGGTTATGGCGGGATGATTACGACTGTTCGTCTGCAAAAAGCATTATCTGTAAATGAAGCTGAAATTACGTTAGTAAACAACAACAGCTATCACTACCAAGCGACTTGGTTACACGAGAGCGCAGCTGGTACATTACAAGATGAAAAAATCTGTCTAGATATTCAAGACGTTATTGATACAAATAAAGTGAACTTTGTACAAGATACAGTAGTAGAAATTAAAGCTGCTGAAAAACGCATTATCTTAAAAGACGGCGAGTTAGAATATGACTACTTAGTAATCGGTCTTGGTTTCGAATCAGAAACATTTGGAATTACAGGATTAAAAGAGCATGCATTCTCAATCGCTAACATTAATGCAACTCGTCAAATTCGTGAGCATATGGAAGCTAGCTTCGCTAAATATGCAGATGAAAAGCGCGATGAGTTAGTAACAATCGTTGTTGGTGGTGCTGGATTTACTGGTATCGAGTACGTAGGTGAGCTTGCAAACCGTGTTCCTGAACTTTGCAAACAGTACAATGTACCACGTGAAAAAGCACGTATTATCTGTGTAGAAGCTGCTCCAACAGCACTTCCAGGTTTCGATCCAGCATTAGTAGAATACGCTGTGAAACAACTTGAGAAAAAAGGTGTAGAATTCCGCATCGGTACAGCAATTAAAGAAGCAACTGAAGAAGGTATTATCGTTGCAAACGGTGATGATACTGAATTAATTAAGTCTGAAACAGTAGTTTGGGCTGCAGGTGTTCGTGGTAACGGTATTGTGGAAGAGTCTGGCTTTGAAGCAATGCGCGGACGTGTAAAAGTTGATGAGTACATGCACGCTCCAGGATACGAAGATGTATTCATGGTTGGTGACGCAGCGTTAATCATTAACGAAGAAATTAACCGTCCATACCCACCAACAGCACAAATCGCAATTCAACAAGGTTACAACATTGCGCACAACTTAACTGTGTTAGTTCGTGGTAAAGGCGAAATGAAGAAATTCGTATTCGACAATAAAGGATCTGTATGTTCTTTAGGTCATGACGATGCAATGGGCGTTGTTATGGGCAAAAAGTTAACAGGTTGGAAAGCTTCCTTCATGAAGAAAGTGATCGATAACCGTTACCTATTCTTATTAGGTGGACCTTTATTAGTTCTTAAAAAAGGTAAATTAAAGTTCTTTTAATATATAGTAGAAAAAGCAGAAACGGCTAAGAGCTGTTTCTGCTTTTTTCATTTAAAAAATATAGTATAATATATAAAAAAGAAAGAATATTCTGTCCGTTCTAATAGAGGAGGGTATGACATCATGGAGAAGCGAGGAAAAGTATGGTTAGCTGTCAGTGGCCTAGTAGCTACAAAAGATGGCAGGTGGTTATTCGTTAAGAAGAAATACAGTGGGTTAAAGGGGAAATGGTCTTTACCGGCTGGTTTTGTAAATGAAGGTGAGACCGTTGATGAAGCTGTGAAACGTGAAGTGTTAGAAGAGACAGGTATTGTCGCTCATGTGAAGGGGATCATTGGTGTTAGATCGGGCGTGATTCGCAATGAGATTAGTGATAATATGATTATTTTCCTTTTGGAGCCTGAAGGGGAAGAGATTATTGTACAGGAGAAGGAATTGTCTGAAGTAGCGTTTCTACATCCAGATACGATTGCGGACGATCCAAATACGTCTGTACTTATTACATATTTGTTAGAAAGACAATCAGAATTACATCTTGAAATGGACAAAACATTAAATCCAGGAGAGCAGTTTGGTTATACAGCCTATCACGTATTTACGGCACATACGAAGGAGAGGGAGAAAGAGTGAGTATACCGGTATTACTTATTTCAATGATGTTATTTTTCATTTTGTTTTTTGGAATTGGATTTTTACTCAACATGATATTGCGAGCGACATGGGTAATGGTTATTGTATATCCGATTGTTTGTATGCTTATTATTAATAAGGCGAGTATGTGGGATTATTTTTCAAAGCCAAAAGAAACATTTTCTTCATTTGGGACAAGTGTATCGCATTTAGGACAAGCAGATGTGTTTATTTTATCTACTGGGTTAGTAGGTGCTGCTTTAGCAGGAATCGTAATTAAAAAACTTCGGAAAAGCGGATATCAAATGTTTTAATCTCCAATGCAATTGGAGATTATTTTTTTTGCATATTCTTTCATCGTATAGGGAATGATTAACGATGAAGGAGTGTGGCATATAAAAATGTTAAAACGATATTGTATTCGCATTATGATGACTTGTTTACTTGCAATTGCATTATGCGTAACATGGAATGCTTTCACAGGAGTTTCTTTATTAGAGATTGTAAAGAAATATGAGGGAACGAGTGCAAAAGAAGTACATGCAGCAGAAGTTAAGAGAAATGTTGCTCCGAGTAAAGAAGTGATAAATGCTTTAGAGCAGGCAAACGACTGGTCTAAATATCGTTCAATTGAAATGACGGCAACAGGTTATACGTCGGGAATTGAGTCAACTGGTAAGAGGCCGGGACATCCGGAGTATGGTATTACATATTCAGGTGTTAAGGCGAAAAGGGATTTATATTCCACAATTGCAGCGGACTTACGCGTATTCCCAATTGGAACAATCTTATTCGTACCAGGTTATGGGTATGGTGTAGTAGCTGATAAGGGCGGTGCAATAAAAGGAAACCGTCTTGATTTGTACTATGATACGGTGAAAGATGTTTATAGCCAATGGGGTAAGAAAAAAGTAAATGTATATGTAGTTAAGATAGGAAATGGTAAGTTTTCAGAAGAAGAGTTAACGATGTTAAACCAAGATGAGACGATGCAAGTGTTTCGCGGACAATATTTAAAACAAAGATAGTCTAGTGGTAATTACGCTAGACTTTTTTTATTTTATATTGGAGGAAATAGGGACTAGATAGAATATAACAGAAGTTAGAATTGTCGCATTTTATCGAAAATAAAGTTATAATAAAGGTAGAGTAGAGAAATTTAGGGGGTCTGAACATGTTCCAAGTACAAAAAGAATTAGCAAGCCATGAAGCGGTGGTTGTTGCCTTATTTGAAGAAGAGGAAACGAGTAGCTTTGTACAAGAACTGGACAAAGTGTTTGAAGGACAATTACAAGTTTTATTAGAAGAGAAAGAACTTTCTACGAAGAAGAAAGCTATTTCAAAAGTACATAGTTTAGGAAAAACAGATGTGAAACGTTATTATTTCGTTGGTTTAGGCAAGAAAGAATCTTATACGACAGAAACATTACGTTCGGCTCTTGGTAAGACGTTTAAAACACTGCAAGCAGCAAAAGTACAAGATGCAGCAATCTTACTTGATTCTTTCGTAACAGAGAAATTAGACGCGATTGATGTCGCTCATATTGCGGCAGAAGTACAAGGCCTTGGTACATATGAGTTACAAACGTATAAATCAGATAAAAAGGATCGTGTAGAGTTAGAGAAGTTTACGGCTATTACAGCGGAAGATGCACAGGAAATTGAAGCGGCATTAACAGTTGGCTACGTACATGGACGTGCAACAAATTCAGCTCGTACACTTGTAAATATGCCGCCAAACGTATTAACAGCGACGAAGCTTGCTGAGTATGCTATTGAGTTAGCGGAGAAGTATGATATGGATTATAAAGTTCTTGAGAAAGAAGAGATGGAAGAGCTTGGTATGGGTGCGTTACTTGCAGTAAACCAAGGTAGTGTAGAACCACCAAAAATGATCGCTCTTATTTATAAAGGAAAAGAAGAGTGGACAGATGTTATTGGATTCGTTGGAAAAGGAATCACATACGATACAGGCGGTTATTCTTTAAAACCACGTGAAGGCATGGTCGGTATGAAAGGTGATATGGGCGGTGCAGCTGCTGTATTAGGTGCGATGGAAATTATCGGTGAACTTCGCCCAGAGCAAAATGTGATCGCTGTTATTCCATCAACGGATAACGTTGTAAGTGGTACAGCATTTAAGCCAGACGATGTAATCACATCTATGAGCGGAAAAACAATTGAAGTATTAAATACAGATGCAGAAGGTCGCTTAGCATTAGCTGACGGTATTACGTATGCGAAAAAATTAGGTGCAAACTATCTCATTGATGTTGCGACATTAACAGGTGGTGTAATTGTTGCACTTGGAAATCATACGACGGGTGCAATGACAAACAATGAAGAGTTGTTTGAGCAAGTGCTAGAAGCATCTATGGAAACAGATGAATCAATTTGGCAATTACCGATTTTTGATCGTGATAAAGAACGCGTGAGAAACAGTAAGTTTGCTGATTTAAATAACTCACCAGGCCGCGAAGGACATGCGGTTATGGCTGGTACATTCCTAGGTGAATTTGCTGAAGATACACCTTGGGTACACTTAGACATCGCTGGAACATCTGAATCATCAGGAACACATGATTTAGGTCCAGCTGGAGCAACAGGTGCGATGGTACGTACACTTGCAACGCTTGTTGAACGTTTCGGCGAAGAATAAGATCGTAAGAGAGGGCTGTTCCTACATTTTGGAACAGCCTTTTTTATTGATATATGGTGTTACGGCCGATGTAATTTTACTTTATAGAGAAATTGTATATAAAGTCCCGTTTAAAGCAAAGGAAGTGCGGCCCGTTTCTTCAGAGACAACTAAAATAAGGGCATCGCTTTTTTCTGATAAGCCAATTGCAGCTCTGTGACGTGTTCCTAGTTCAGGATCAACTTCTGTGCTTTTCGTGAGCGGAAGAATATTGGCAGCTGAGACAATATGATTATTTTTAACGAGAACGGCTCCATCATGAAGAGGGTTACCTGGATAAAATATTGATTCGAGTAATGGTGCGGTTAAATGAGCGTTTAATGTCGTTCCAGTTTGAATGAAAGCTTCAAGCGTCTCGTTTCGTTCCACAACGATAAGAGCGCCATGTTTTCGGGCGCTTAAATGTTGGATAGCTGTCGTAATAAAAGATGAACTTTCCGTATAAGGTGATAAATATGCTTGAATATAGTATGTAGCTGCCAATGTTTGTACATTTGCTAACATATGATGAATATCTTCCATTTTGCATAAAATACATTCGTCTTCTTTATCGATTGCGCTCCTCATAATCGATAGTTCTTTTTCAGCAATTTCAATCATTTGCTTTGTTTGTATTTTGAGCTCTTCTGACAAGCCCCATTCGCGCATAATCCTCATTCCCTTTAGTGGAGTATTTAACAATAGTGTATACAAATATTCCTAGTAAAATCCTGCTAGATTTTATAAAATATTGAGATACAGCATGTTTTTTTCATATAATAAAGGTATGACGAGCGAGAGGAGAGAGAAGAATGAATTGGAAACAAGAATTTAGTCGCTGGCTTTCTTACGCACAATTAGATGCAGAATTAAAAGAACAGCTAGAAAATATGAAGCAAGATGAGAAGAAAATCGAGGATAGCTTTTATAAAAATCTAGAGTTTGGCACAGGTGGTATGCGTGGTGAACTTGGTGCTGGTACGAACCGTCTGAACGTATATACAGTTCGTAAAGCGACAAAAGGATTAGCAAGCTTTATCGAAAAGTTAGGTGAGGAAGCGAAAAAACGCGGTGTTGTTGTAGCCTATGATTCTCGTCATAAATCACCTGAGTTCGCAATGGAAGTTGCTGCTACACTAGGTGCACACGGCATTACAACATATGTGTTTGAAAGCTTACGTCCAACGCCAGTGCTTTCTTTCGCAGTTCGTCATTTACATACAGTGAGTGGAATCGTTCTTACTGCAAGTCATAATCCGCCTGAATATAACGGTTATAAAGTATACGGTGAAGATGGTGGACAGTTGCCTCCGAAAGAAGCTGATGAATTAATTAGCTACGTAAACGCAGTAGAAGACGAGTTAACAGTTGAGGTTGCTAATGTGGAGCAATTAAAAGCTGACGGTTTATTACATATTATTGGACAAGAAGTCGATGATGCATATGCTGCAGAATTGAACAATGTCATTATTAATAAAGAAATGGTGGAAAAGGCCGGCAAAGATTTAAAAATCGTCTTCACACCACTACACGGAACATCAAATATTTCTGTACGCCGTGGTTTAAAAGAAGTTGGATTTACAGATGTAACAGTTGTAAAAGAGCAAGAGTTACCAGATCCGAACTTCTCTACAGTAAAATCACCGAACCCAGAAGAGCATGCAGCATTTGAATATGCAATTCGTGACGGTGAAAAGGTAGGAGCGGATGTATTAATCGCAACAGATCCTGACGCAGATCGCCTTGGTGTAGCAGTTCGTAATCACGATGGTGAGTTCCAAGTATTAACTGGTAACCAAACAGGTGCATTAATGCTTGATTATTTACTATCACAAAAGAAAGAAAACGGAACGCTTCCAGAGAACGGTGTCGTATTAAAAACAATCGTAACGTCTGAAATCGGCCGTACAATCGCGAAAGCATACGGTTTAGATACAATTGATACGTTAACTGGGTTTAAATTTATCGGTGAGAAAATTAGACAGTATGAAGAAAGCGGACAATATGAATTCCAATTCGGTTATGAGGAAAGCTATGGTTATTTAATCCGTCCATTCTGCCGTGATAAAGATGCAGTACAATCTGTCCTATTCGCATGTGAAGTAGCTGCATACTACAAATCTCAAGGGAAGACGTTATATGACGGTCTATTAGAAGTATTTGAGAAGTACGGCTTCTTCCGTGAAGACCTTGTGTCGTTAACGTTAAAAGGAAAAGATGGAGCGGAAAAAATCCAAGAGATGATGGCAACGTTCCGTGAAAATCCTCCGAAAGAAGTAGCGGGCTTAACAGTCGTGGCAGTTGAAGACTATAAAGCAAGCATCGTTACATCTTTACAAGATGGACATAAAGAAGAGATTCACTTACCGAAATCAAATGTGTTAAAATATCAATTAGAGGATGGTTCATGGTTCTGCCTACGTCCATCTGGAACTGAACCGAAGATTAAGTTCTACTTTGGTGTAAAAGATAGTTCTTTACAAAATAGTGAACAAAAGTTACTTACTATTAAAGAAGACATTATGAATCGTTTATAATACAAAGTAATTTTAAGTAGTAAGGAACAAAAGGGAGCGAAATCTCCCTTTTGTTTTATGTAGGAAATGATTGCTATTGATTCCGACAGGAGAGAGGGTATTTTGTGATGAAAAAAGTAAGAAAAGCGATAATCCCAGCAGCTGGATTAGGAACACGTTTTTTACCAGCAACGAAAGCAATGCCGAAAGAAATGTTACCGATAGTAGATAAACCAACGATCCAATACATTGTAGAAGAAGCAGTGAAATCGGGTATCGAAGATATTATTATCGTTACTGGTAAAACAAAGCGTTCTATCGAAGATCATTTTGATAACGCATTTGAACTAGAACAAAACTTATTGGAGAAGAAAAAATATGAGTTGCTTGAAAAAGTACAAGCTTCTTCAAAAATGGTAGATATTCATTACATCCGTCAAAAAGAACCGAAAGGGCTAGGACATGCTGTTTGGTGTGCACGTAAATTCATTGGCGATGAGCCGTTTGCAGTGCTACTAGGTGATGATATTGTCCAAGCTGAGAAACCATGTTTACGTCAATTAATGGATGAGTATGAAAAAACACTTTCTTCTGTTATTGGTGTACAAACTGTTCCAGAGTCGGAAACACATCGCTATGGAATTATTGATCCATTAGAACAAGAAGGTCGTCGTTACCAAGTTCGCAATTTCGTCGAGAAGCCAGCGCAAGGTACAGCACCTTCAAACTTAGCGATTATGGGACGTTACATTTTAACGCCTGAAATCTTTATGTTCTTAGAACAGCAACATGTTGGTGCTGGTGGCGAAATTCAGTTAACAGATGCAATCCAAAGCTTAAATGAAATTCAACGTGTATTTGCTTACGATTTCGAAGGAAAGCGCTACGATGTAGGTGAAAAGCTAGGATTCGTTCAAACGACAATCGAAATGGCACTGCAACACCCAGAATTACGTGATGACATGGTTGCAATGATGAAGAAAATTTTAGAAGAACAAACGAATCAAGAGTCTTAATATAATGATATAATCCCCTGTTGGATGGGCGGTAAAAGAACGTATTTACTGCTTAATCTAAAAGGGGATTTTTTGATAAAAAAGACACTCTGGAGAGAGTGTCTTTAATTTTTATCAGTAGGCTTTAGCTCATTAGCTTTGGATTTAATTTCATCAGTAATAGCGATATTAATATTTCCAGCTGCTTTTTTGTATTCTTGAATCAATGCATTAACATTTTGATTAAATGAAATTAAGCTGCCACTTGGAGATTGGGCTTGTTCGTTAAGCGCTGTAATAATCCCGTATATTTTTTTATATTCTTCATAGGTTTCTTTATACTTATTAGGCTGTTCTTTTGCGGCTTCAGAGACTAACTTTAAATCATTTCCCATTGTGCTATAAAACGTATCAACAGTTGTAATCATTCCGTCAATTTCTGTTCTCTTAGAACTTAGTGCATGATTGAAGTCTTGTCTTTTATCTATTGCACTTGACCATGTAGTTGAATACTCGGATAATACGTAAGATGCTGCATATTTAAAGGTGTTTATATTATTATAAAAAGATGCTGCGGCAATTAAGTAATTAGCTTCTTTTTTCTTTTGGGCTTGAAGAGCTTGGTATTCCTCTTCTATATTTGTTACTTTTGTTATCGTAAAGAGTAGAACGATAATGGATATAATTGATGTAACAAATAATATTATAGATGTTACTAAAGATTTTTTTGCTGGCAATTTTCGTACTTTCTTAATTAACCCAATAACAATAAAGATTAAAGTCGCGCATAAACTAGCTATAGTAAGAATTAAAAAGAAAAATGCTAGGCCGTTTCCAAAGGTATATGACATTCCTAACTCACTATTTCCATATAATTTGTAACCGATACTCATACTTAGTATGAAAAATAAAGATAGTACTCCGACACTTATTTTAATAAGTGTATTTTTTGATAGATTCACTGATTTTCCTCCAAAACATTGTTCTAATTAGATGTGTAAATATAAGATTTGCTGAATTAGCATAACAAAAATCATTTCTAATATGTGTCGTATATTGTCGAAAATAAAAAAAGAGTTATCTTAACATAGTAAGATAACTCTTTTTTATTATGAAATTGTCGAATGAGAATGCTGATAAGCGGAACGACGTACAGCATAGTATATACGAGGTGCGATAATAGCACCGATAATGGTAAATGCAATATCTTTTACTGCGAACCACATCATAATCATCCAAGCAGCTTTATAGCTCATATTACCACCCATGAAGAGATTGACTGCCCCGTACATGTAAGTAGTACCGATAATATACGTTAAAATGATTCCTGTGAACGAAGCAATTGCAAATGTACTGAATGTCGGTCGTTCTTTTTGTTCTACTAGTTTTCCTGATACGTAAGCAACGATAATAAATGCGATAATAAAACCACCAGTAGGATCTAAAAGTGCTCCAAATCCAGCTTTGAAGTTAGCGAAGATTGGTGCACCTGCTACTCCAACGAGCATGTAAACGGTCATTGATAATGCACCAAGTCTACTTCCAAGAAGAAGCCCTGCTAAAATTGCGAAAAATGGTTGCATAGATAATGGGATGCCCGCTACTTGCAGGAATGGTGCCCAAGATACAATATTTGCACCAATGGCCATAAGAGCAACGAACATGGCAGCTAATGCTAAATCTAAAACATGAAATCTTCTCATAATGTTAACCTCCTGTTGTTTTTAGGTTAACATTATCGTAGCGAAAAGATTTACTTGTTGTCAATTAAAATATTTTGATAAGAAGGCTTCAAATAGTCTCTTAACAACGTATATGGAATACGAAATTGTGGAATGCCGCTTGAATAAGGCGCAATTTCATATAAAGGGAAATAAATGACGAGATTGTCCGGTTCTAAAAAGAAGTGGAACTTTTTCGTGCTCATGACTTTTTCAGATGCATCAGGAAAATAAATACTTTCATTTTGTTTAATTTGTCTTACAATCTCAGCACGAATTACATCTTTATATTTATCTTCTTGTTGAAATAAATCGTCTAAGTGTAGTAACTTTTTTTCGTTTAAATCGAATGTGTTTGCCTTCCACGTATAAAGACCGTGTGCTCCGCCTGTATATTGATAGTAATTCAAATATAGGCTAAGAAAAGGTGGTTTATTTAAAGAGACTTTATAATCAACATTCGCCACGTATGGATGAAATGGTGTACTTGACCCTTCTGTTTCTTTATAATATTTTTTTGCGTCTTTTTCTAATCTGGTTTTAAATTTGTCAGTAGATTTTTTGTAATAGAAATTGAGCTTATTTTGAAATTTAGAATCGGAAAAGTTATGAAAAGAAGGTCTGTTAATTTGATATTCTATATAAGGTTTCTTACCTTTTTGCGTGACAGTCTGAACATCGATTGTCAGGTTGGATGCTTTGGCTGCTAGTGCACAATTTGGTACAATAGTCAGCAAGGAGAACATAAGCGATAGTATAAAAAATTTCTGTTTCATTTAGGTGAAGCCTCCTTATATAAGTGTTATAAGTAGTTTGAAAGTAAATAGGTAAAATTATACATTTAATTAAAGTGAGAGAAGGGGGAAACGATATGGCAAAAACTTTAATGGATTCGCTTGGAATTGAGTTGTTAGAGATGACAGAAGATAAGGTAGTTGCTACGATGCCTGTTGATGAACGTACACATCAGCCGTTTGGTTTTTTACACGGTGGTGCATCTCTTGCGTTAGCGGAAACAGTAGCAAGCGTTGGTTCATACAATTTAATTGATCAAGAAAAATGTATTTGTTTCGGTTTAGAAATTAATGCAAATCATATTCGCTCAAAGAAAGATGGAATTGTAACAGCGATCGGAACACCGATACATAGAGGAAACTCAACGATGGTTTGGGATGTACGTATCATTGATGAGAATGACGATTTATTATGTATTTCAAGATGTACAGTAGCAATTAAAGAAAAACGTGAAAAGTAAAAAAAGAGGCTGCTCTAATGAGCAGCCTCTTTTTCTTATAATTAGAACTGGATTTTCTTCTCTAAGAAACCTTTTAGTTCGCTAATTGGCATACGAACTTGTTCCATTGTGTCACGGTCACGTACTGTAACAGCTTTGTCTTCAACTGAGTCGAAGTCATAAGTGATACAGAATGGTGTACCGATTTCGTCTTGACGACGGTAACGTTTACCGATAGAACCAGTTTCGTCAAAGTCTACCATGAAGTCTTTAGCTAGTTCTGCAAATACTTCAGTAGCACCTTCAGATAGCTTTTTAGATAATGGTAAGATCGCTGCTTTGTATGGTGCTAAAGCAGGGTGGAAACGAAGAACTGTACGAGAATCGTTTTCTAATTGCTCTTCTTCATATGCATCACATAAGAACGCTAATGTTACGCGATCAGCACCTAAAGATGGCTCGATGCAGTACGGTACGTAACGCTCATTCGTTTGTGGATCAATATAGTTAAAGTCTTCGTTAGAGTGTTCCATGTGACGTTTTAAATCGAAGTCTGTACGAGATGCAACGCCCCATAGTTCGCCCCAACCGAATGGGAATTTGAATTCAATGTCAGTTGTTGCGTTACTGTAGTGAGATAATTCCTCTTCACCGTGGTCACGAAGACGCATGCTTTCTTCAGTCATACCAAGTGAAAGTAACCAGTTCTTACAAGTTTCACGCCAGAATGCGAACCACTCTAAATCTTCACCAGGCTTACAGAAGAATTCAAGTTCCATTTGTTCGAATTCACGTGTACGGAATGTGAAGTTACCAGGCGTGATTTCGTTACGGAAGCTTTTACCGATTTGGCCAATACCAAATGGAAGTTTTTTACGCATAGAGCGTTGTACGTTTTTGAAGTTTACGAAAATACCTTGTGCTGTTTCTGGACGAAGGAAGATTTCGTTTGTGCTAGACTCTGTAACACCTTGGAATGTTTTGAACATTAAGTTGAACTGACGGATTTCAGTGAATTCTTCACTACCGCAATCAGGACATTTTACTTCATGTTCTTTCATTAAGTCAGCCATTTGGTCGAAAGTAAGACCATCAACAACCATTTCGATGCCTTTTGCATCTAATGCATCTTCAATTAATTTGTCAGCACGGTGACGCGCTTTACATTTTTTACAGTCGATCATTGGATCGTTGAAGTTACCAACGTGACCAGAAGCGATCCAAGTTTTTGGGTTCATTAAAATAGCTGCGTCTAAACCAACGTTGTATGGAGATTCTTGAATGAATTTTTTCCACCAAGCTTTTTTAACGTTATTTTTTAATTCGATTCCAAGTGGACCGTAATCCCAAGTGTTTGCAAGACCACCGTAAATTTCAGAACCAGGGAAAACAAAACCGCGATGTTTCGCTAAGTTTACTACTTGTTCCATTGAATACATAAGAAAATCCTCCTTTTGAAAGTTAACGTATTGGCGATGACGTGCTCAGGTAACTTGTGAAACGAGCAGTATATGCTTTGAAAAACATAAAAAAACGCTCATCCCAAGGCTTAATTGCCTAGGGACGAGCGTTTGCCCGCGGTTCCACCCTAGTTGATACACAAAAGGTGCATCCACTTTATCACGTATTGCTCGAGACTGCCGTTTCCTTGCGGCTTCAGGCTTTCACTATCCCTGAATCGCTTTTTGTGCAAGTACTTATAAGTCCGTCATCGCTACTTATATTAATAATAATGAACATATTCTAACACGTTCTTTTTTAAATCTCAATAGAGGAACGCGTCTATCTATGATAGAGTCTCGCCTATTTTTTCGTTATTTATTCCGTAATTTTCTTTAATGTGCTTAATTGCTTCACGCCTGCTGAGCGGAGCAAGCTCGTTATTTTGCACGTATTCCCAAACGACATCGGGCTTTGTTTTTGCATATTCACGAAGGACCCATCCAATCGCTTTTTGAATGAAAAATTCTTTCGAAGAATGTAGTTGTCCAATAACCCAAAAAAGAAGTTCTTCATCCATCTTTTGTTTATATTTTAGCTGGAATAAAATGGCGGCGCGTTGTAACCATATGTTATCTGATGCAATCCATTTTGGAATATAGGCAGAAATCAATTCTGGATGTTGTAAAAAGATATTACCTAAAAATGTAGGGACGATGCTATCGACAGTGTCCCACCAAGATTTTGTTACAATAAGTTCTTCTAAGAAGGGGATATGCGTTTCGTTTATATGCTTTTTATATTTTTGCATCATATCGAGTGCAGCTACCTGAAATTCTCGTTCTGGTAAATCCCAAAGCTCACGTACGATAATTTGGAAGTCTTTTGGATCTGGGAGAGTATGTATTTGGATGACGTCTTTTAATAATTGTCTTCTTTCAGGCGTTTGAATACCAAGAAATGGGAAGTGATTTTTCATATAACGTGCCATCGGTTCTGCTTTTTCCGGATTTTTGTGAGCTATGAAATGCTCTTGTAATGCTTTTACAAATGGATGCATCGGTTGTTCTCCTCTCTTATTATCTTACTCCTATTATTATACAGAGGGTTTGGTTGAATTTTAAAACATAACTTGCAATGCAATGAAATATGTTGAGAGTAGAGAGGAGAGGATAAGATGGAAGATCAAGGCTTACTAGCAGGTTTCTTTGCTCTTAGTTTTGCGTTTATTCTTGTTATATTGATTTGGGCAGTTATTGCGTATTTGTTAACGGCTTTTGCACTGTATACGATGGCGAAAAATGACGGTGCAACGGATGGAGTTCTAGCATTTATTCCTTTTTTAAATAGTAAAATATGGGGTGATTTAGCGAAAGATAAATTACCAGATTTCTTGAAAGAAGAAGCAGGATGGAAAGTATTCGGCATATATGTCGCATGTTTCATTTTTAATTTCGTACCAATTTTATATTTAATAGCAACAGCTGTATCCATTGTGTTGTCTATTTATCTTATCTACGCTATTTTAGACAGATATGGAACGAACTCTATATTATTTACGATTATTCATGTCATCACATTTTCAGTGTTCTTGCCGATTCACTTGTTCATTATCAGAAATGAGCCGGTGAGGTATAACGAGTAAGTTTAATTTAAATATGTGTAATGAAAAAAGCGCCCTGATTATCAGAGCGCTTTTTGTGCTACATAAGGTAGCGTACATAAATATAAATATGAGAAATGATTAATGAAACGATCATAATTGGGAAACCGACTTTTAAGAAGTCCATGTAGCTAAATTTATGTCCTTCGCGGCTTGCGATACCTGCGACAATTACGTTAGCAGAAGCGCCGATTAATGTTCCGTTTCCGCCCAGACAAGCACCTAATGCTAATGCCCACCATAATACGTCGATTTGTGCGTCAGCAGGTGATAAACCTAATCCGACAGCCATATCGTTAATAAGAGGAATCATTGTTGCAACGAATGGAATGTTATCGATTGTTGCCGAGGCGATACCAGATACCCATAAAATAAGGATAGATGCGTAAGAAATATCTCCGCCTGTTATGCCAATTACTTTTTGAGCTAGCATTTTGATCAGACCGATATCGATAAGTCCTCCAACGAGTACGAATAGTCCTGCGAAGAAGAAGATTGTTACCCATTCTACACTTGCGAATACTTCTTCAATTTCATGCTCTTTCACACCGATTAGCATAAGAACAGTAGCACCAGTTAAAGCGATGATAGCTGCATCAACGTGGAAAATGGAATGAGTCATGAAACCTACAATTGTAAGTCCAAGTACTGTTAAAGATTTTTTCATTAATACTGGATCTTTAATGTATTGCTTTTCATCTAAACTCATTAATTTTTTAACTTGTACAGGATCAGCGATTAATTGTTTGCGGTACATGAAGTAAAGTATTGTCGCTGTCACACCAATGATAATAATTACGATTGGCGCTAAGTTTAGTAAGAAAGCATTGAAATCTAAATGCTTATTGGCAGAACCAATCATAATGTTAGGTGGATCACCAATTAATGTTGCTGTTCCCCCAATGTTTGAAAAAATAATTTCAGAAAGTAAATAAGGGACAGGATTTACTTGCAGTATGCGCGTAATAGATAAAGTAACTGGAACAACAAGAAGTACAGTTGTAACGTTATCTAAAAACGCGGAACCAAGTGCAGTAAGTAAGGAAAGTGAAATTAAAATTTTAATTGGATTTCCTTGCGCTCCTTTTGCTGCTTTAATGGCAACGTATTGGAAGACGCCCGATTTACTCGTAATGTTCACCAAAATCATCATACCGATGAGTAGTGTAATCGTCCCCCATTCAATATGTTTCGTAAAGGCATTGTGTAAATCAACAACCCCCATAATTACCATGAGTGCTGCACCAAGAAGTGCGATGACAGCGCGATTAATTTTTTCAGAAATAATAATGGCATATGTAATTAAAAAGACTGCGATAGCAAAATAATACTGCCAGTTTGCGAGCTCTTGCGTTGTTTCGTGCAAAACTCTCATCTCCTTTCATTCACTTTTCTTAGTGTGTCAAAAATTAACTAGATGAAACACACATAACGTCATTATAAAGTAGAAAAATGTCGGATGTAAATGAAAGGGCTTATTTTGTTATATTTTCTGCAAAGGTTACTTTTTCTTATTTTTAAAAATATTTGCGGGCATTTGACATATATATAAGATACATCCAATCTGAATATTTAAAATGGAATTAGCATTCGAGCTTGTTCGTGTAGGAGTGTCAAATAGAAAGGAATGACAAAGATGATAAGGAAGGGATCGTATGAATGAACAACAATTTTTATTTTTGGATTTTGAGTTTACGATGCCCCAGCACAGAAAAAAACCAAAAGGATTTTTCCCGGAGATTATTGAGGTAGGACTCGTTTCGGTTGTTGGCTGTAAGGTAGAAGATACGTATTCAGCTCATGTTAGGCCGAAAACTTTTCCATCTTTAACGGATCGATGTAAGAAGTTTTTAGGGATTAAACAAGAAGTCGTAGATAAAGGAATTTCGTTTCCAGAACTCGTTGAAAAACTTGCAGAATATGAAAAGAGATGTAAACCGACCATTGTTACGTGGGGAAATATGGATATGAAAGTGTTGAAGCATAATTGTGAAAAAGCGGGAGTAGATTTTCCGTTCCTAGGACAGTGCCGTGATTTATCACTTGAGTATAAGAAGTTTTTTGGTGAGAGAAATCAAACAGGACTGTGGAAAGCAATTGAGGCGTATGGAAAAGTAGGGACGGGTAAGCATCATTGTGCGCTAGATGATGCGATGACGACGTATAATATTTTTAAGTTAGTAGAAAAAGATAAAGAGTATTTAGTGAAACCAGCACCGCCAACATTAGGGGAACTCGTTGATTTTTCAAAAGTGTTAAAGAAAGTGAGTACACAGTAACGACCAAATTGCACAGTATGTAATTTGGTCGTTTTGTTTTTTTAAAGTTTATAGTCTTTTTTTAATTGTTCTAATGTTTCTAGACTACGAACTGCAAAAGGTGAATCATCTTCAGAAAATGAATTCATTTGAGTTTCTAATGCTAATTTGAGTGAATCTGTATAATCTGGAATTTCTCCTTCATATTTCTTCACCATTTGCTCTGGAATGTTCGTCTGTTCACGAAAAGCTAAAGCACGTCTTTCGTGGAAAAATGGTACGTCAGCTTGTTTTACGTTATGTAAGTCACCTTGCACTGGATGTTTTAAGACAGCTAATACTTTTACGACGTAACTGCCAGGGCGGCTATTTGTAACTTCGCCAATGTATTTTCCTGTTTTATAAATACCGGTAACGATTTCGCCAATTTCAAATGTTTCTCTCATATTTTTCACCTCAAGTTTATAGTAAGGAAAGTAGGAGAAGGAGTCAAAGAAATCATTCGCTTTCGGAATGCCCCCCCTTGAGAATGTGGATAGGTTCCACTATAATTTAAGTTAATATAACAGAAAATTCTGATGTTTCGCAAATCCTATAATAAGGAGTGATCTATATGATGCCATTATATTTTCCAGAAGATAAAACAGAATATATTATTCCGGGGATTGTTTGTGTTCTATTTATCATCGGTGCGATTGCTACGTGGCGTATGTTCGTTCGTGTATCAAAACGAGAAGCAGAGCGATTACAGAAAGTTGAAGAAAAGCTGTTAGCTGAAAAGAAACAGTAACTCATTTTTGTATGTTTCCCTCTATGCTCGGACAATCTAAGGGCAGAATGTATTTTGGAGGGAATGAAATGAAAAAACGGCTTTTTTTCAGTTGTTGTTTACTATTTCTGATGGCAGGTTGTGACCAAGGAAAGCCGAAAGAAATTGACGTGAAATTACATAATGCTTCAGGTGATGAAGTGGGGACTGCGAAAGTAACTCAGCAAACAAGCGGAGTGAAAATTACGATTAAAGGGGAAGGTTTCGCGCCAGGCCCGCACGGACTACATGTACACGAAATTGGAGAGTGTAAAGCACCTCGTTTTGAATCAGCTGGAAATCATTTTAATCCAGATGATAAAAAGCATGGACTACTTAATCCGAAGGGTGCAGAAAACGGTGATTTACCGAACGTAATTGCAGACGGTTCTGGGAAAATTAAAGCAGAAATCGATGCACCGCATATAACTCTCGAGGAAGGAAAAACAACGATTCATAGAAAAGATGGAGCGTCTATTATTATTACAGAAAATGCTGATGATGGTATGACACAACCGACAGGTAAATCAGGTGATCGAATTGCTTGTGGTGTTATTGTAAAAAAAGCGTCGGATATGAAGAAAAAGTAAAAGCTACCGTGCGCGGTAGCTTTTTTGTGTAGTGTAAGTGAAAATATATCAGCGATTATTGGAATATATCGACTGTAACTTAAAATATATCGGCGATTATTGGAATATATCGACCGTAACTCAAAATATATCGGCGATTTTTAAAATATATCGACTTACCGACAAAAGTTGACAAAGGAGGCTGTCCTAAATAGCCTCCTTTCTTATTATGAAAACGTATGGCGCAGCCTGTTTAAAATTTCTTCTAAAACAGATCTTGGACAGCCGATGTTAATTCGAATATGTTCTTCGCCGCCTAATCCGTATTTCTCACCAGGTTCAACGATAATTTTCCCTTTTTCCTCAAGCAATTTAGTGCGCTCGTCTTGAGAAAGGTTTAGGGCAGAACAATCAATCCATAATAAAAAGCTACCTTCTGGCTTCGTTACGGAAAGAGTAGGTATGTGATCTTTCATATATTCACAAGCGAACTTAGCGTTATCTTCTATATAAAATCGAATTTCATTTAGCCAATCGTTACATTCTGTATAGGCACTTTGCATCGCTGTATAGGCGAATATATTTAATCCGTGGAAGCCTTGTCTATATTGGATGGATGTAAAGGCTTGACGGAGTTTTTCATTCGGAATGATAATAATCGATGCTTGTAATCCCGCGATATTAAATGTTTTACTCGGAGCCATACAAGTAATCGTGCGCGCGGCTAATTCTTCGGATAAAGAAGCGAACGGTGTATGTGTATGATCTGCGTAAATAATATCGGAATGAATTTCATCTGCGACAACGATTACATTATATTTGGTACATAAAGATCCAAGCTTTGTTAGTTCCTCTTTCGTCCAAACACGCCCTATCGGATTGTGAGGACTGCAAAGAAGCATGAGTTTAATGCCTTGTTGAAATTGCTTTTCTAAATGCTCAAAGTCAATCGCATATGTATCATTTTGTTTCTGTAATGGACTTACGCATAATTGTCTATTGTTTGTTGTGACCATTTCGAAAAATGGGGGATAAATAGGTGGTTGTACGAGAACGGATTCATTTTCCTTTGTGAAGGCTTGTATGCTCGTACTAAGAGCTGGAACGATTCCGGCGCTAAAGACAATCCACTCTTTTTGAATATCCCAGTTGTACTGTTTTTTTGTCCAGTTACAAATAATATCGCCAATATTTTCGGGAGGAAGTGTATAGCCGAAAATAGGATGCTCGATACGTTGCTTTAAAGCAGTTTGAATTGGTTGTGGTACTTCAAAATCCATATCAGCAATCCAAGCATGGATAAGTTCTTCGTTTTTATATGTATCCCATTTTGTACTATGAGTTCCACGTCGATTGACTGTTTTATGAAATAGTTGCATAAGTTTGCCCCCTTCTTCTGTAAAACCGTTAAGTTATGAAAGTTCTCTCTCTTCTTATAGAATAGCTGATGTGATAGGATAAAGAAAAGTATTAAAAAGTGAAAAGGCGGGAAGCGAATGGGTACATATGAAAAGATGATAGAGGTTGTGAAGAATTGGGATCCGTTTCAAATGGGACCGGAGTTTTATGAAACAGAAGCGAGCGATGTTGTGAACGTCGCAAGTGTGTTTGATGATCCGAAATACATCGCAAAGAAGATTCAACATATATACTTTATGTCTTTTGAGGAAGTACCTGCGCTTGAAAAATGTGAGAAGTTAGCTGTGGAATTACTTGTAATAAAAGAAGGCGGAAGTTGTTCATTGTAGGCTGTCGGAATTTCCGACAGCCTCTTTGATATTATTGCGCAGAAAAAGCGATAATTTCTTCATAAACATGTTCCGGTTTTTCTTCAGGTAGTAAATGCCCTGTATTTTCGTAAGAAATAAATTTCGAATTCGGTAAATCTTTGTGCAGACGATGACCTACATGTACAGGGACGACCCGATCTTTTTCACCCCAAATGAGTAGAGTAGGTGTTTCGATTTTTTGTAATTCAGTTGAAGATAAGTCACCTTCACGATCTCGTATCATACGAGTTAAAGCGGGGAATATACGGTTGTCATAAAAAGGGGCAGAGTAACCTGCCTTCATTTCATCGTCAATTAATGAATGATCATGAACGACATTCATTAAGTTATGAACAATGCCGCGCCGTATAATCCAATTCTTTACGTATAAATGAAAGAACGGTAAATAAGAAGAGTACAGTAAAGGTAAAGTTGCGCGTGCTAAATAGCTAGAGCTACATAGTAAAATTGTTTTTGAAATTAATTCAGGACGTATACGGTTTACGTAAAGTGAAATTTGGCCGCCCATAGAATGTCCAACTAACACAATGTTTGAGAGAGATAAGTGTTCAATTAAATCGATTATAATCGTTGCTAAATTATGATAAGAATACTTAAATAGATGAGACTTATCACTCTTCCCGAACGGTGGTAAATCAAGAGCAATGACTGTTCCTTCTTTCGATAATAAAGGAATTAGACGGCGGTAGCTGAATGAGGAAGATAAAAAGCCGTGAACGAGTACGAAAGTAGGACGTTCTGTTTTATTTTCATGTTCATACAATTCGTAATGAACAGTAGTGCCGCGAGTGGAAAAAGTGAAATAAGGACAAGTAGATTCGTGATTCATTTTTTGTCACTCCATTGATTTTTGTTCATATCATTTCCAAGGCAGAAAAAAATATGTTAACAAAAAAAGGCAAGATGACGATGTCATCTTGCCTTTCGTATATTCAGTATTACCCGCGAACAATATTAGGCGGTGTTTTTCCTTGTAACGCTGCAACTAAATTTTCAGCGGAGGTCATAGCCATTTGTTGCCTAGTTTTTAATGTTGCAGATCCGATATGTGGTAAGGTCACAACATTTTGTAAGGATAAGAGCGGATTGTCTTTTTGAATCGGCTCTTGTGTAAAAGTATCGATGCCTGCTGCAAAGATTTTCTTTTCTGTTAACGCATGAATTAACGCTTCTTCATCTACTGTTTTCCCGCGAGAAGCATTAATGAAGATAGCCGTTTCTTTCATGAATGAAAATTCCTTTTCTCCGATAAGATGGTACGTTTCATCTGTTAATGGAGTAAGAAGAACGATAAAGTCAGACTGCTTTAGAAGCGTCTGTAAATCACAATATGTAGCATCGAATTTTTGTTCAGCTTCTTCTTTTCGGCGACGGTTATAATAAAGAACATCCATATCAAATCCGAATTTCGCTCGTTTTGCAACAGCTTCACCAATTCGGCCCATACCGATAATGCCGATTGTACTATGGTGTACATCTAGCCCAAAGTGCTCTTTTCCAATTTCCGCATTCCATTTACCATTTTTTACGTAGGAGTCGAGTTCACAAACACGACGACCAGCAGATAACATAAGAGCAAAAACGAGGTCAGCTACTGTATCATCTAGTACGTAAGGTGTATTTGTTCCGATGACATTGCGCTTTTTCATCGCTTGTAAATCAAAATTATCGTAACCGACAGAAATGTTGCTTACTACTTTTAAGTTAGGAGCCGCCTCCAATAATTCTTCATTAATAGCAGATCCGAAATTTAATAAACCATCTTTATCTTGTATTTTCTCTAGTAGAACATCACGAGGTACCTTCTCATTTTGCTCCCATTTTTCATAATCACAGTGTTCTGATAAATAGTTTTCTACAAATGTTGGAACTGGTTCAGCAATATAAACTTTTGGTTTCACGATTCCATCCCCTTTCGTTTTATCACGCATTTATCCGCTGATTAAAGTTTCACTTTACCCCGCTTTAACGAGCAGTAAGGCTCCCACCTAAAAAGACGGTTGAGACAAAGAAGTGAGGTGGGAGATCAACTGCTCGTAAAAGCCCGATTGGTGCGGGCTAATAATCAGCGGGGTGAAGCATTCTGCTGATTAAAGTTTCACTTTATTTTGACATAATTCACTAAAAAAATCTTCTTTTCAAACTGGAAAGGCTATTTGTATAATTTAGACACAAACGAAAAGGAAGGATGATTTATATGGTGACAGAAAAAGAATTAGAATTATTAGCTTGTCTTGAAAAAAGTAGTCGATTAACTGTAGATACATTAGCGAAGCTGTTAAATATAGAAGTAGAAGAAGTAAAGAAAATGATTGAAAAATTAGAAGCGGAAAAGATTATCGTGGATTATGTAACACATATCGATTGGACGAAGGTGAAAGAACATACAGGTTTAACGGCAATGATTGATGTGAAAGTTACGCCAAAGCACGGCGTTGGGTTCGATGCGGTTGCTGAGCAAATTTATCGTTATTCAGAAGTGAAATCTGTGTATTTAATGTCAGGGACATATGACCTTTCTATTACATTAGAAGGAAAGACAATGGGAGAAGTGGCAATGTTTGTTTCTGAGAAATTAGCAACAATTGAATCTGTCGTTTCTACGACAACGCATTTTATTTTGAAGAAGTATAAACATGAGGGAATTATTTATGAAAAAAACGATGATGATAAGCGAATTGTGGTGACACCATGAAGCAATTTGAACTATCTAGAGCAGCGGAATCTTTACAACCATCTGGTATTCGAAAGTTTTTCGATTTAGCAGCAAATATGAAAGGTGTTATTTCGCTTGGAGTAGGAGAGCCTGATTTCGTTACACCTTGGAATGTGAGGCAAGCATGTATCCGTTCTTTAGAACAAGGATATACGTCATATACAGCAAATGCAGGATTATTGGAGCTCCGTCAAGAAATAGCAAAGTATCTAAAAAAACAATTTGCAGTTTCTTATGATCCAAACGATGAAATCATTGTTACAGTTGGAGCAAGTCAGGCGTTAGATGTAGCGATGCGCGCCATTATAAATCCTGATGATGAAGTACTCATTATTGAGCCAAGTTTCGTTTCTTATGCCCCGCTTGTGACATTAGCTGGAGGCGTTCCAGTTCCTGTGGCGACTACTTTAGAAAATGAATTTAAAGTACAACCAGAACAAATTGAGGCAGCTATTACAGCGAAGACAAAGGCAATTTTACTTTGTTCACCAAATAACCCAACAGGTGCAATGTTAAACAAGTCCGAGCTTGAAGAAATAGCAGTGATTGTTGAGAAGTACAATTTAATCGTATTATCTGATGAAATTTATGCAGAACTTGTATACGACGAAGCATATACAAGTTTCGCGAGTATTAAAAATATGCGCGAGCATACGATTTTAATTTCGGGATTTTCAAAAGGATTTGCAATGACAGGATGGCGTCTTGGTATGATTGCAGCTCCTGTTCATTTTTCAGAATTAATGCTCAAAATTCACCAATATTCTATGATGTGTGCCCCAACGATGTCTCAGTTCGCAGCACTTGAAGCGTTACGTGCGGGGAATGATGAAGTAATTCGGATGAGAGATAGTTATAAGAAACGCCGTAATTTTATGACGACATCTTTCAATGAAATGGGATTAACGTGTCACGTGCCGGGCGGAGCATTTTATGTCTTTCCTTCAATCTCTTCAACTGGACTATCTTCAGCGGAATTTGCAGAACAGTTATTATTAGAAGAAAAAGTGGCTGTTGTACCTGGAAGTGTATTTGGCGAAAGTGGCGAAGGGTTTATTCGTTGTTCGTATGCAACATCGCTTGAACAGCTTATGGAAGCAATGAAGAGAATGGAACGGTTTATAGAGAATAAAAAAAGGACAAAACACAATACGTTTTGTCCATAAAAGGGGGGGAATACTAGAAAGCCATGTGTTAGTATTCTATCCTAATATTGGAGAATTATACTTACTTAAGGAAATTTTTTCATGAATTTTGAATGAGCTCTGTCATAGTGGTATAATTTACTAATATAAGGTATGCGTATCCTGAGTTGCTTTACTTACGGTACGTATTAACTAATCGGATATTTAACAATAAATCATCTGCTTTGCTATCTACAATTGTAGAGAAAATGGTAAACGTATGGGAGTGTTTCATATGTCAGAACAATATACAACAGGAGTGGTTGTAACAGGGAAAGTGACTGGGATTCAAGATTACGGTGCATTTGTAGCGTTAGATGCAGAAACACAAGGACTTGTGCATATATCTGAAATTACAAATGGATATGTAAAGGATATTCATGACTTTTTAAAAGTCGGCGATACAGTAGAAGTAAAAGTACTTTCAATTGATGAAGAACACAGAAAAATGAGTTTATCGTTAAAAGCGGCGAAAAGAAAACAAGGACGGATTCTTATACCGAATCCATCTAAGGACGGATTTAATACGCTGCGAGAAAAGCTAACAGAATGGATTGAAGAGTCTGAGTTAACAAAGTAAAAGAGGAGCGCATATGAGCGTTCCTCTTTTACTTTTTCTTATGATATATATTTGCAAATATGATTGCATGCAATCATATTCGTATGTCGAAGGTGAAGTAAAGACATACTGACTAGCGAATTTCGTTCGTTTCTGGGTGAGTACCAAGATTTTCTGATGGTTTAAAGAGTAAACCAAGATTGATAAGCCCAGAAATACCGACGATGCCGTAAATAATACGTGCAAGAGCTGAGTTTTGTCCACCGAAAATGGCTGCCACTAAGTCAAACTGGAAGAACCCAATTAATCCCCAGTTTACAGCGCCAATTACAGTAAAGACTAATGCGATACGTTGCAAAGTACTCATGAAAAAGCCCCCCTTAATTGTGAAGCATGAGCAAGTGATGAGTTAATTAACTCTTTTATAGAATGGGGTAGTTATGTTGTTTTTATACATAAAAAATGTTCGAAACAGGATGTATATACATCTATACCGAAAAATGCGAATTTTTATGCAAAAAATGAACTTTTTTTAAAAAATATATATTGGTTACGTTTACAAGGGGTGAATCGCTTGATTTACAACTTCAGTTTCGCTAAAGTGAATACAGAAATACATATCCATAATTGGAGGGAAAAAGATGAGTACACATGTAACGTTCGACTATTCTAAAGCGTTATCCTTCATCGGTGAACATGAAATCACTTATTTACGTGATGCAGTGAAAGTAACACATCACGCAATCCACGAAAAAACTGGAGCTGGGAACGATTTCCTTGGGTGGGTAGACCTTCCGCTTCAATATGACAAAGAAGAATTTGCTCGCATTCAAAAATGCGCAGAAAAAATTAAAAATGACTCTGACATTTTACTTGTTGTAGGTATCGGTGGTTCTTACCTAGGAGCACGTGCAGCAATTGAAATGTTAAACCATTCTTTCTACAACACACTTTCTAAAGAACAACGTAAAACTCCACAAGTGCTATTTGTTGGACAAAACATTAGCTCCACTTACATGAAAGATTTAATGGATGTACTAGAAGGTAAAGACTTCTCTATTAACGTTATTTCCAAATCAGGTACAACAACAGAGCCAGCACTAGCATTCCGTATTTTCCGTAAGTTATTAGAAGAAAAGTATGGAAAAGAAGAAGCTCGCAAACGTATTTATGCAACTACAGATAAAGCGCGTGGTGCATTAAAAACATTAGCTGATAATGAAGGTTACGAAACATTCGTTATTCCAGATGATGTTGGAGGACGTTTCTCTGTATTAACGCCAGTTGGTTTATTGCCAATCGCAGTGAGTGGCTTAAATATTGAAGAGATGATGAAAGGTGCAGCTGCTGGTCGTGAGGACTTCGGTACATCAGAACTAGAAGAAAACCCAGCTTACCAATACGCAGTAGTTCGTAACGCTCTATACAATAAAGGAAAAACAATTGAAATGCTTGTTAACTATGAGCCAGCACTTCAATACTTCGCTGAGTGGTGGAAACAGTTATTTGGTGAAAGTGAAGGAAAAGATCAAAAAGGTATTTTCCCATCTTCAGCAAACTTCTCAACTGACTTACATTCATTAGGTCAATACGTTCAAGAAGGTCGTCGTGACTTATTTGAAACAGTTCTAAAAGTAGGTAAACCTACACATGAACTAACAATCGAATCAGAAGAAAACGATTTAGATGGATTAAATTACCTTGCTGGTGAAACTGTAGACTTCGTAAACACGAAAGCATACGAAGGTACATTACTTGCACATAGCGATGGCGGAGTACCAAACTTAATCGTAAATATTCCTGAATTAAATGAGTACACATTCGGTTACCTTGTATACTTCTTCGAAAAAGCATGTGCGATGAGCGGCTACTTATTAGGCGTAAATCCATTTGACCAACCAGGAGTAGAAGCATACAAGAAAAACATGTTTGCTTTACTTGGTAAACCAGGATTTGAAGAATTAAAAGCAGAATTAGAAGAGCGTTTAAAATAATAAAAAGCGGCCGGATCCGGCCGCTTTTTATTATTTCATCGAAAAGTCCATCAGTATATTCAAACTAGAGTGGGTATGCTAAAGAAAAAGTCTAGGAGGGATGGACTTGATTCCGATTCATTCAAATTTAGAAGGATGTACATATGCGTTATATAAGTTAGAAGAAATAATGAAGCCACTCGGATATAGCATTGGTGGCAATTGGGATTATGATAAAGGATGCTTTGATTATAAAATTGATGAAGAAGATGGCTATCAATTTCTGCGAGTGCCATTTACAGCGGTGAATGGTGAATTAGATGTGCCAGGTGTAATAGTTCGTCTTGAAACGCCGTATATTCTTTCGCACGTATATCAAGACGAACTAGATGATCATGTAAATACGTTAACAGCCGGCACGAGTGGATTGGATCAATTTGCTGAGCCGAAAGATCCAGATGGAGATGTAAAAAGAAAATATATCAATATTGGGAAAGTGCTCATGCAAGAATTAGAGCGTCATTTTACTAATGGTGAATAACAATGAGTATGTCGCTTTCAATGAGAACAAAGGAATGAACTGGATTAATCATATATTGTTCGTCGCGCTTTATACCTAGTAAGAGAATATTTTGTTTTAAAAGAGTATAGCTACAATTGGCAAAAGTTTGTCCGGTGCAGGACATGGGAAGCTCCATCAGTTGTAATTTATTATCAGAGATTTCGTCGTAAAGTGAAAATAGTACACCTGAAATGGAAGGGAATAAAAGAGAAGCGGTAAATACATAGCTCGTTAATTTATTTCCTTCTATAATTTCTGACACGCCAGCTCTCGTTGCATTTTGTATTTGTTCAGAAGTAAGGAGTTCAGCGATGCAGTGAATGTTTGGGTTGAGCCCTTTTGCAGTTAAAATATTTAAAATGGACTGTGTATCCGCTAAGCTTTCATTTTTTTCTTTATCGGCTGTTATTAATATGGTGTGTGCCGTTGTAATATTAGCTTTTAATAACGTTTGGTCGTGATGGGGACACCCCTTTATAAATTCTAAATGATGAAATGGTTTTGGCAGTAAAGAAAGTGTTTCATCAATTAAAACGATATCAAGGTTTGGTTGTAATACGTGCATTTGTTTTACAACATGTTTTGCTCGTTCATTCCAGCCGACAATAATCATATGACCGTTAGAAGTCGCAGCTTCTTCTCCTTTAATTTTCATATATTGTTTATTAATCATTTCAGTAGCAAACAGCACCATATAATAAGAACAAAATCCAGTTCCTAATAAAATAATACTCATACCGATAAGTTTCCCGATTAGTGTATGAGGGGCAAAGTCACCATAGCCAACAGTGAAAATTGTAACGATTGACCACCAAATTCCATCAAACCATGTGGTAAAGTGTGATGGTTCTAATCTATGTATAAGAAAGCCAGAAAAAGCAGTAAGTATAACAATAAAGCAAATTAAACGAAAAATAATGGAATCACGAAATGTATCTACTAAATTCGGACGGGATTTCAATTGCCTATTCCTCCTTACTTTGCAGGACTACATTCATTGTTGCCATTATAGAAAAAAGAAAAACTCTCTAATTTAAAAGAGAGTTTGTTTTACGTTACATACTTTCCACTTCAGTTTGTTGAACACTTTCGAGATGCTGGAGAGCATAGTAAACATCAGCAGTATGTCTTTTTTGATCGATACATAATTTAAGATGCAAATAGTGCGAGCCATTCTCCAATGTTTTAAGCTTCATATTCTTTACTTTTATATCCATTTCTTTTATTTCTTCAATTACAACCGGGATATTGTCCATATTTCGCACAACAAGTTTTACTGCGATATCACGTTGACGAAATGATCTAGGTCCTACAAATTTCATTGTTAATGGTATAAGTTCAACGCTAATCATAAGGAAACACATTCCAAAAATCGCTTCGATATAGAACCCAGCTCCAACAGCAATACCAATACCAGATGCGCCCCAAATCATAGCAGCAGTTGTTAATCCGGCAATACTATCGTTTCCTCTACGTAAAATAACACCGGCACCTAAAAAACCAATCCCTGATACAATTTGAGCGGCAAGTCGAAGTGGGTCCATATTCATATGATCAGTATGTGGTAAATTGTAAGCTGCTTTAATAGAAACAATCGTCAGGAGGCAACTAATGATAGAAATAACTAAGCACGTTTTTAAACCAAGTGGTTTACGTTTTAATTCGCGCTCTAAACCGATGGCGAACCCTAAAATAGCCGAGAGACCTAGTTTGATTAATAAATCGGTATAGTCCATATATATTCCTCCTTGTATGGTATGGTATCGTATATAAATAAAACGTTTATTATAGAAAGAAACGTTTTTGGATAGAGTGACTTTATATAGAATATATGTAGCAATTTCTTAGAAATGAAAGAGATATTTCGTTTAAGTATATGATATTAAAAAAGAAATGTAGTTAATTTAAAAAAAGTTTATAAAAGGTGTTGCATTTCATTTTTCTGCATGATATATTAATAACCGTCGCTGATGCGGAAACGCAGAAAACGACAAAAAAGAAATTGAAAAACTTAGTTGACATCGAAAAACGAAGATGTTAACATAAGGGAGTCGCAAATGAGCGACCAAGTAGTTCTTTGAAAACTGAACGAAACAAACAACGTGAAACGTCAATTTTTATTTTAGATGCTAGACAAACTAACTTTATTGGAGAGTTTGATCCTGGCTCAGGATGAACGCTGGCGGCGTGCCTAATAC
>NZ_JAKUGD010000012.1:0-105831 GCF_022663775.1 Bacillus cereus group sp. BfR-BA-01350 | reverse complement strand
GAGGATGAATGAAATGTCAAAAGGATACAAGTTCACAAAAGAAGAGTTAGTAGAGGCGTGGAAAGATCCACAAGTAAGAGAGAAGTTAAAAGACTTACCGAAACACCCATCGGGAAAAGCGTTAAATGAATTAAGTGAGGAAGAGTTAGCGGAAATTCAAGGGGCATCAGATGTACAACCAGAAACAACACCGCTTTGTGTGGGAGTCATTATAGGAATAACGGCATCAATTAAAATTTGTAAGTAGATAGGTTTCATTCAAAAGGGGTATTCATCTCCTTTTGAATGAAACAGATTCCAATATTCGAATGCGAAAAATCGAATGTTGGAATCTGTTTCCCCTGAAGGGGACCAATTTATTGGAATATGGATTTTAAAATAAGGAAGGGGATTAAATTATTATGTTAATTCACTCATATATAAATGAAAAGGCATTTGCAAAGAGTCTTAATTTGAAAGAGCGTTATAAAACGCTAAAAAGTAGAAGAGATTTATTATTATCGGAGGATTTAAATTTAGCCCAATTAAATAAATGGATAGATAAAATGTTTAAAAGTAATAAAGCTGATTTTGATTTTAAATTAAAGATGAATGAAATGACAAAAGAAGATTTTGCGAGTTTAATTGAGAAAATTCCTGAATCCAAAGAGCATTTATATATAGATGAATTAAATGAACATGTGAATTTGCGCGTGTTAGAAATGGGAATAGAGTTGTGTAAAAGTAAGCCATTAAGTGCAGAGGAAGATTTAGGGTTTATAGAATTTGTTAGGCCGTTTGCACTTTATGCAGCCGAAATGATAGATAGTTCGTTGAAATATAGATTAAATAAGATACGTTATGAGCATGAAGAAATTAAAGAAATGCTAGTACGATCTTTAGTAGAAGAGTTATTAAATAATGCGGTGCGCTCACTAGTCTTAGAATTTAATATTGCAAAACTAAGGGAGGAACTGGTAGGGGAGACTCCAGAAGAGCGATTTCTTTCCTTTGTCAGAGAGAAAGCTAGAAATAAGGAGAATTTAATTGCGTTCTATGAGGAATACGCAACATTAACGCGAAGGTTAATTTTGAGAACAGAGTATTTTATACAAAATGTTCAAATGTTACTATTTCGTTTGAATGAAAATTGGCTACAATTACAAAAAGAATTTCAATTGCAGGATGCATCATTAAGCGAAATTAAGGTTGGATTAGGAGATACACATCAAGAAGGAAAAACGGTTGTTCAGCTTGTGTTCTCTTCAGGTAAAGAAATTTTATATAAGCCAAAGTCTATGGAAATTACGAAATCGTACCATGCGTTTTTAGAATGGATGAATGAGGTAAGTGGAAGTATACAACTTCCATCATATAAAGTTTTAGACTGTGGTGAATATGGATGGGAAGAGAAAATATTGTATAAACCGTGTTCTTCTAAAGAAGAGGTAGAGCGTTACTATTCACGTTTTGGTAAGTTGATTGGTTTAATGCATATGTTAAAGGGTGCGGATTTGCATTTTGAAAATATAATTGCTCATGGAGAGTATCCATACATTATTGATTCGGAGACGATTTTTCATCAATATCCAAAACTGAATTTTCCAGATAGTGCGGAAGTAAAATTGAAATATGAACAAAGCGACTCAGTGATAGGATCTGGATTGCTGCCGCAAGCTATGTTTCAAAATATCGATGGAAAAGGTATCGATTTAAGTGCTTTAAATGGAAAAGAGCAAGATTTGCCGTTTAAGGTGTTGGCTTTAAATCAAAATAGTAAAGATGAAATGGAATTTACTATGAAAGAAGCTAAAAGTCAAAGTGCTAAAAATCTACCGAAACTTGGAGTAGAAGAGATTTATGTAGAGGATTATTTGAACTTTATTATTGATGGTTTTCAGGAAATGTGTAAATTTTTTATTGAGTATAAGGATGAGATTTTATCAGAAAGAGGACCTTTAATTACATTTAAAGAAAATAAAATTCGCATTGTTGCTAGGGCTACTCAACAATATTGTAATTTCCTACAAGAGTCTACACATCCAGACTATATGAGAGATTCAATTTTATTGGAACAATTATTTGAAAGAGTATGGTATTACCCATATGAAAATAAGGAACTAGTCATTCATGAGATTCAAGACTTATTACGTGCGGATGTTCCTATATTTACGACTTTTACAGATTCACGAGATCTATATAGTAGTACAGGTGAAAAGATGGAAGACTTTTTTAAGGAGAGCGGTTATGAGCAAGTATATAATAGAATTTATCATTTTGATGATAAGGAATTGGAAAAGCAACGAGGATGGCTGAAGTTGGCAATACAGGGAAATAGAGAAATTGATATTAAAGTGAGAAGAAAAGAGAGTTACAGAAGTGAATTATTAGAAAATCATCAGGAGACAATCTTGCAGGAAGCAATAAATATCGGAGAGTCTTTAGTAGAGAATGTAGTATTATCTGATGATAAAACAACAGCTTCATGGTTACAAGCAAATGTTATTCACGACAAGTGGTATGTTGCCCCTATGAAGCAAAATTTATATGACGGTTTAGGTGGCGTAGCACTATTCTTATTGTATCTAAATAAAGTTACAGGAAACGAAAAATATTTAGAGGTTGCTCATAAGGCGTTGAAATCAGCGATGAACCCTTTATCGAAAGCGAAGGGGCTTCTATCGACCTTCTTGGGTAAATATTCATTGTTATATCCATTAGCACATTTTCAATCTATAAGTCCTAGAAAAGAATATCAGGATTTTTTAGAAGAAATAAAAGTAGAATTAAAAGAAAGGCTCAAAGAAGAAGAAGAGTTTGATTTGTTAAGTGGCTCAGCGGGAGTTATTCAAGTGGCCCTTAATGTATTTGAAATGACAAAGGATCAAGATTATTTAGATCTTGCTGATATGTACAGTAAGCATTTGGCGGAAAATGTATCAATATTAGAAAATGGAGTAGCGTGGAAGAATAAACATACTAACAGTTATTTAGGTGGTTTTTCTCATGGAACGAGTGGTATCGCTTGGAGCTTATGGCGTTCGGGGATTATGAATAGGAATCAAGAATATATTGATTTAGCTAAAAAAGCGCTTGCTTATGATCGATCATTGTTTGACAAAGAAGAAAGTGCGTGGAAAGACACGAGAGAGAGTGAGAAGAAGTGCTTACATCAATGGTGCCACGGTTCCACCGGAATAGGATTGAGTAGGGTTTTAGTAAGAAGCTATGAAGAAGATGTAGAAATGGACGAAGAAATTCGAGTAGCTGTAGATAATGTACGAAAGTATGGATTTAAAAATAATGATACATTATGCCATGGGAATATGGGGGACACGGAATTACTATTGGCTGTTTCACAGTTATATGGTAATAAAGAATTGTATGAACAGGCGATACAAATTGGCATACAAGTTATTAATAATTATAGAGAAACGGGTAGTTATCAATGTGATGCACCAGATGATATTCAATCATTCGGCATGTTTGTAGGAATAGCAGGAGTTGGTATGCAGTTATTAAGACTATTACAACCGAATGAAATTCCATCTGTTATGACATTAGAAAATGTAAAAGGATAAATGAAAAGACATTCTACCTTTTGGTAGAATGTCTTTATTATACATTTACATTTATTATACCTTTTCGAACAGCTTCAGCTAGCGCTTCAGAACGAGAACTCACCTTGAACTTTTTAAATAGTTTCGTTAAATTATATTCAACAGCCCTAGAACTCATATATAATTCATCTGCAATTTGTTTATTACTTTTTCCTTTCGCGATGGATTCAAGAATTTCTAATTCTTTTTGTGTAATTGTAACATGGCTTGATGCTCTTTTCGTATCTAAGTTATCAACAGTCATATCTTCAACTCGAAGTTGTCGCAATAGAGAAATCGGGATTAAAGTATACCCATTTAAGACAGCACGAATAGCCATTAATAACTCTTGTTGTGATGCTGATTTGCTAACAATACCGCTAATACCAGAATCTATTAATAAATTAAATTGAGATAAATATTCGAAGCCTGTGTAGAGAATGATTTTTGCATCTGGTTGTATGTGTAAAAGTTTTTGAGCCACATCAAGTCCACTATAATTAGGCATGTTCATGTCTAAAAGATATATGTCAAAAGGTGTTTTTGAACTTTGAGAAATTGCTTCCTGTTCGTTTAAAATGTATGTTGCCTGAATATCTGCTTCTAATTCAATCATATTTTTTGTGCCTTCACCAACTATTTGGTGATCGTCTACAATCAAAACGTGTATCATTTTATTCACCTCGGTATAGTAATATTTACTTGTAGTCCATTTCCAATTTCTGAAATAAGTTGAATTTCGCCTCCTATTCCTTGAACACGCCCTTTAATCCCAGATAAACCCATATGTTTATTTGAGGAATAAGGGACTTGAGTATTAAAGCCGATGCCGTTATCACGATAATCTAGATAAATACAATTATTCTCCTCCCATAAGAATATATTAATTAAAGTTGCATTAGAGTGCTTATCAGCATTGTTTAATAATTCTTGGATAATACGATAAATAGATAGAATTTTATCAAATTCGTAATGATTCTCCTGTATTGAGTCGTATTCAAATTGAATTCGGAAATTAGTACGTAGTTGCATTTGTGCTAATAGCTCTTTAAGCGCACCTATAAGACCAATTTCAGATAGAAGAGCAGGTTTTAATTCATTACAAGTGTCACGAATTTGTTGAATAACATCTAACATACCGAATTTTATTTTTTCTAATTGTCCCTGCAATTCACCTGGTACAGTATGCTCTTTTAATACGGTTTCTAGTTTACGATACCAGACAATTTGGTCTTGCAAGGCAGCGTCATGAAGATCTGCAGCGAGTCGACGCCTTTCAGTCTCTGAGATTTGAAATAGTAGACGTGAAAGAGTTGCTGAGTGTGTTTTATTTGCTAGGCTTTCTTTTTCTAAAGATTGAATGATTTGGTTAACTGAATTTAGGTTTTCATAAACGAGACGTACATATTTGACGATAGCGATAAACCAAGTCTTTTCATTGATATTAAATTTAATATTGTTGGTTTTATTTCCAACCCAAATGTAATGCTTTGTATTTTGAGTAGAATATAAATAAATACCGATACATCCGTCATCTTCTAATAAATCATTTATATATCCCGATTCCATTCCCCATTGTTTCTTTTTCGAAAGATTAAATTTTTCTGTTTCCCCGTAACTCTTATAACAATTATATGTATTTTGTTTTATATCAAATTCAATAAATTGTATAAAACACGGTTTTAGTAGGGAGATAATTTCATTCATAAATTTCTTCTCTAAATCTTTTACTTTCATAATGGAAGAAAGTTGTTGTGCGAACTGATCAATACTTACATGTAGATTGGTTTTGCTTCTGAATAATTGATTGCGAAATGTGAAATCTAATCGTTCCTTTATTACAAGAAACAGTATGTTTAAAGGGAAAATGATAATAAAATTTTGCATGAGTCTAATTAAGAAACGTTCGTCAGGATTAATACCCCAGCTTATAATTAATGTAATAATGATAGTTGGAATTAATGAAAGCATAGAGTAGTACCGAACACGATCAAACATAAAATCAATATCAAAGATTTGCTTTGTTAATATTAAATAAAAGTAGCCAATTGGAATGCAAAATAGGAATAAGGCTGCAATATCAGCTCTAATCATGGCTGCATTTAATAATATCCTTGGAAGCGCATATAGCATGATAAATGGCCCGAAAGAAATACATTGGATAACTAACATAAATTTAAAAAAAGGTCTGTGTAAAGTATTTCTATATTTTATGTATCCTTTTAAAAGAAAATATAAACTTAAAAGAATACTAAAGCATAAATAAGCTAAATCTGTGTAAGCAGAGACTTGTTGCAAATTTGGAAAAAAGGTAACGGATAATAAGCCAGTAGTAACAACGGTCATGTATAGACAAATGTGAAATCTAACCACATTTTTATGTATAATAATAATTTCCTTCCGCTTAAACAGCTGATATAAAAATAAAGTAAGAAATAAAGATACACTTTGAAAAGAGATACTTATAATCAAGAGTCCGCCAAAATCAGATTTACTAGATATAGAAGAGGCGGAAAGGCTAATAGAGGTTGCTAATAAAAAAAGCATAAAATAACGCTCTTCTCGCCTTATAGCTTTATTTCTATAGAGAATAAAACATAAGCTTAGAATGGTTAGAGAAAAAATCATTGGTAGATATAATGTAATAAGTAGCTCTTCGTTGTCTGAAGTAGCTGCTGTACTATAAGTAGAAATCTTATCATTCTTTATAGTTTGAATTTCGGTTGCATTTAAAAATTGATTTTGGTACCGATTGAAAACCCCTAAATAAGGATTCTCCCCATCTACTTTGTAGATTTCATCGCCTACTTGTAATGCTGTTTTTGCAGCCCAACCCGACGTATCAATTTGACTGATTGTATATGTCTTATCGTTTTCTTTAGAAGCGATAATGCCACTGTAAGGCTGATAAAATTTGTAGAGGATGTAACTTTGTATGATTAAGTAAAAAATTATTAATGAAATTACGAAATAAATTGGACGTTGTTTAATCATTGCTAGAAATACCTCACTATCATATATAATTTCGGAATCCCGCAATAGGATTGCGGATAATAGCAAAAGAATATGTAATAATATAAAACTATAAAAATTGGTGGGGTGAACGATATATGATTAGGGAATTAGTTGAACGTATATTAGAAGATATTCAATTTAAAAATGTGTGTAGTCAAGGAACCATAGCCATTGATGGTATATCAAAACAAGAATTAGAAATTATATTAGGTACTTTAGATAAATCGACTTTACTTAGTAAAGCTGCTGAGACATGGAAGTAAACTAAATTAGAGTATCAATTAACCTATCCTTATTTGCTTGACTGATTGAAAGTTGTTCGATGTATCTTTGACATTTGTATACATATAGGTTTTGCATAACAGAGCAATACTCCATCGATCCACCGTATAGTAATATGTGTTTTAAAGTTTCTAATGTTTGATTATTTAATTCGTTATATTGTATCTCTTGATTAAAGAATTTTTTTATAAGTATAAAGTTATCATTTTTACTATTTAAATAATATAGTATTGGTAAAGTTTTCTTTAAATTAAGAAAATCATTTTTCTTATCCCATTGCATAATATCACGCATATCGTTTTTTATTTGATTAATAACGCCTATACATATTGCGTAGTTTTCAATTAAAGAACGCTGGATAGGGTTAATATTCCCTGTTCCTAATAAGCATGCAAGTTTAATTAGATATCCAGATTTGTGAGTTACCATATCAATATAGTCTTTCTCAGAATGGATTTCATTTTTAAGATCTAGCTGTTGTCCATTAATAGAGTTTAAAATACAAGAGTGTATTTCGTTTTTGAGCCAGTTTTTCATTTGAATTGAAAGGGAAGATTTGTCAACTTCTTGCAAACAAATAAGTAAGAATCCCATAATTATATTGAGATTTGTGGCAATTGGATGTTTTGTCCAAGGTCCTTCTAAGAAATCTTCATCTTGAATATCATCCATAATATCTAGAGAGAGCATAAGTAATTCTATAATTGTTAGCAGTAATTGTTTTTCTTCTTCATTTTGGTTATCTTGAAATATTTCATAATGTACGAGAGTGATGTTGGCAAAACGAGTAGAATCATTGAATTTGTATTCAATATATTCTGAAGAACATTGACGTAATGTAGATTCGAAAAAATGTCCATAAACCAGTTTTTTTGCACGCAAAATTAATTCATTTTGTAATGAATAAATCACTCGCAGCTCCCCTTTTGTAAAAATTCGGAATATTCCAATTGTAACATAAGAGGGAGATCTTCACAATTAAGCATATCGCAAATGCGATATGTTTTTTTTATGAAGATGTTGCGGAAAATCCCGCTAATTTGTTTGCGGTAACTACAACGTGCATTGCGGACAATAACGTTTAAAAGAAGGATATGATAGGAGTACAGATTAAGACAACACAGTTTAATAAACGAGAAAAAAATAATCTAATATGGATTGAGAATAAAGGAGGAGAATGATGAAGAAAGTTTTAAGTGATCGAGAAAAAGAAGTAGCTGTGTTGATTGCACGAGGTTTGAAGGATGTTGAAATAGCAAGGGAGTTATTTATTAGTAGAAGGAGAGTGGGGGAATTAGTAGCCTCAATTAAAAGAAAGTTAGAAATACATTCAAGGGTCCAAATTGGAATAGCTGCATATTTTTTAGGATTAATTACATTTGAATTTAATTTTAATCATGGTAACCATGAGGGTGTTGCTATGATTAATAGTTAAAGAGATAGGGGGGAATAAAATGGCAAAGGTGCCCTTTATAGAACAGATGGAACATAGCGAATGTGGATTAGCCTCATTGGCGATGGTCTTTAGTTTTTATGAAAAGCATGTTTCGTTAGCTGAATTAAGAGAAGAGTTTGGTGTTCCAAAAGGTGGTACATCTTTATACCAGCTTATGCATATTGCTAGGAAAAATGGTTTTCAAGTAAAAGGATATAAAGCTGAATATGAAGCTTTAAGCGAAGTTAAATTACCAGCAGTTATCCATTGGGAACATAAACATTATGTAGTCCTAGAGAAAGTGACAAAAAAGGGGGCTATAGTTATAGACCCTGCTTACGGAAGAAATAAAGTCTCTAAAAAAGAAATGGAGGAAAAGTATTCTGGATTTGTATTAACACTAGAACCAGATGAGTCATTTCAAAAACAAAAAGGTGTCTCTCATTTGCAATTCTTTTTATCGTTTGTGTTAGGGAAAAAGAAATTAATAGCTTTAATTGTATTAGCTTCTTTGATAATTCAGGCTTTTGCGCTGGTGATTCCATTTGTAACAAGTTGGATGACTGACCACGTAATTGTTCCGAGAGATCCGAGTTATATGAATATGATAGGTTACAGCATTTTAGTATTGCTAATAAGTTATCAAGTATTTGCTTCGTTAAGAGGCTTTCTAATAGCGAAATTGCAAACGGCAATTGATATGTCTTTAATGCAAAGTTTTATAGAAAAACTACTAAGTCTTTCTTATAACTTTTTTGAGAATCGATCCATGGGAGAACTGTTATTTAGAGCAAATTCCAATGTATATATTAGACAAATATTATCTACTAAGGTAATTTCCTTTCTTATAGATGGAATTCTGCTTTTCACTTACTTATTCTTCATGTTTCGTTATTCGACTTTATTAGGACTCGTTGTGTTAGCGGTTGGGATTGTTATATTCGCCTTACTTGTCATGAGCACGACTGTTTCTAAGAAGTTAGCTGATAAAGAGGTTTCGGCTCAAGCTCAAGTTCAAAGGATTTTGTCTGAGAGTATTAATGGGATTAGTGATGTGAAGGTTATGGGATTGGAAAAGCAAGTGTATAAAGAATGGAAAGAACGCTTTGGTTCTCAACTTATTCATGCAGAGAAGAGATCTATATGGACGGCATTGATGAATACATTAGCAGGTTCTATTCAATTTATCTTACCGTTGTTTCTACTTTGGTTCAGTGGACAACAGGTGCTAGCTGGAAATATGACATTAGGAAGTGTACTCGGCTTTAACGCGTTAGCGATTTCGTTTATAACACCGATTATTTCCATTGGGAGTGGCTATGGTGAATTGATTTATATTAGCTCTTATATTCAGCGGATTTACGATGTAATGCATGCGAGATCGGAGAGAGAGGTAAATCAATTTTCAGGAATTAAGAAACTGAATGGTGATATTGAGTTTGACAACGTTTCTTATCGTCACAATTATTTCAGTGAAGATGCAATTCAGAATGTTTCATTTAAAATCAAAGCTGGTGAGAAGGTCGCAATTGTTGGGGCGTCCGGTTCTGGAAAAAGTACAATTGTAAAAATGCTTCTCGGACTATATACACCAACGAAGGGGAAAATCCGATTTGATGGGATTGAAAGTGAAAAGTTAAATTTGAAATTTTTAAGGAAATCAATAGGTGTTGTTTTCCAAGAAGCGAGATTGTTTAACAAAACGGTAGGAGAAAATATTATTGCACAAAGGAAAGGTGTACCTCCAAATGGAGTAATTGAGGCATCAAAGCAAGCGAATATATTAGAAGATATTATGATGCTACCATTAAATTTTCAAACGATGGTATCTGAATTTGGAGTTAACTTCTCTGGTGGGCAAAGGCAAAGGTTAATATTAGCTAGAGCATTGGTAACAAACCCATCTATTTTAATATTGGATGAAGCGACAAGTGCACTCGATACATTGTCTGAAAGAGTTATTGATGAGAATTTAACTGATATGTTATGTACAAGGATTGTCATTGCACATAGATTAAGCACGGTTAAGAATGCAGATAAGATTATTGTTATGGATAAGGGAGCAATTGTAGAGATAGGATCACATACAGAGCTACTTGAGAAGCAAGGATATTATTATCAATTGTCAAAAGCTCAGGAAGTAAAAGGAGGGATTAAAAGTGAAAGATTGGCTTAAATATCGAAACACAATAGCGAAAATAGGTGCTGGAATTACTGTGGGATTATTATTAAACCTTCCTATAGTTGGAGTTAGTACGATAAGCGCTGAAGAAATGAAACATAATCAAATTAAAGAAAATTCGTATGTGTTTACATTGAGGCAAGGTGAAAATACGGATGAGATGATAAAGGAAATTAGAGATAAATATCCCGATTTAAAGCTAGAAGTAATAAAAGAAATTAAGATGCTGAATATTGAAGGTGATAATTTAGAAAGAGTACAAGAAGCGAAGCAGCATTTATTAAAAAATTATAAAGGGATAATTGAAAAAGCAGGTAGAGAGGATGTAGTGGAATTAAAGCCGCCCACTATAGTAAAGAATCCTTCAAATAAAATAAAATACGCACCTTCACAATTAGAACAAGAAGAGGCCGATTATAGCAAATGGAAATGGGATGTCGATAAGGTAACAGAAAATGGGGAGAGCTATAAAATTGAACAAGGAAATCATAGTGTAAAGATTGGTGTTATTGATAGTGGGATTGATGTAAATCATCCTGCGTTAAAGGGAAATATAGTTAGTCAGGGGAAAATTTTAGTTCCGAATGTAGAATCAATTGAAGATAATATTGGTCATGGAACAATGATTGCGGGGTTAATAGCTGCTGATGGGAAAATAAAGGGGGTAGCGCCCAAAATTGGGATTGTACCATATAAAGTATTTCAAGGTAGTTCTGCAGATTCAAGTTGGATTATTAAAGCTATTGTAGAGGCTGCAAATGATGGTATGGATGTTATCAATTTAAGTTTAGGAACATACAAGTCCATTAAAGACCCAGAAGAAGGAGCTGTGTATTTAGCTTACAAAAGAGCAATAGAATATGCGAATAGTAAAGGGAGTTTGCTAGTGGCTTCCTCTGGAACAGAAGGATTCGATATTTCAAATCCTTTTCAATTAGCTAAGCAAAGAGGATATGAAAACGACTTGCAACTTCATATGCCTGGGGGGTTACCGGGGGTAGTCACTGTTGCGGGAACAAATAAAGAGGATCGATTATCTTATTACTCTAATTATGGAACAAATGTTGATATTGCTGCTCCATCAGGAGATTATGGATCTTTGTGGGAAAGTGAAAAAGTGGGAGATGAAACAGCTATGGTATTAACCACATATCCTACAAATCTTCCGCAATCTCAACTAAGTGAATGGTTAGGATTTGATAGAGGATATGAGCTGATGATTGGAACGAGTCTAGCAGTTCCTAAAGTATCTGCTACAGCTGCACTTGTAATTGCGGAATATAAAGAAAAGTTTAGGCTGAAGCCTAGTAATGGATTTGTTAAAACGAGGTTATATCAGGGGGCTAAACCGGCATTGGGTGACGGGAAAAAATACTTTGGAAAAGGCATTGTAAATGCGAAGGGTGCACTTGATTTTCGAAATACAAATTTTAAAAAATGGGAGAGATAGGGATGAATTTTAAAAAGTTTTTACTTATGATTGGCGGAATTGCTTTAGGAATGGCAGTTATTTACTTTATTAAACAGTAAAAGGGGATGTTATATATGGCATTTGAAATTCAAGGTTTAAATAAAACATTTGGTGAATATAAAGCTGTTGATGATTTAAATATACGTGTAGAAGAAGGTGGAATTTTAGGGATGCTGGGCCGGAATGGTGCTGGTAAGACGACAACAATTCGTATGATCTTAGATTTAATCAAACCGGATAGCGGCCAAATTCTATGGAATAATCGCCCTTTTTCAAAGAAAGACTTGTCTATCGGCTATTTACCAGAAGAGCGTGGATTATACCCGAAAATGAATGTAGTGGAGCAATTAGTGTATTTCGGCAAGTTAGAAGGAATGCCAGCAAATCTTGCAAAAAGGCATGCGTTACAGTGGCTAGAAAAATTAGAAATGACACCACATTTAAAGAAGAAAACAGAGGAATTGTCAAAGGGAAATCAACAAAAAATCCAATTGATTTCAGCGATATTGCATAATCCGGAATTCATAATACTAGATGAGCCATTTAGTGGATTGGATCCTGTAAATGCAGAGATGTTAAAAAATGTTGTACTTGAGTTGATCGCGCAAAGAAAAACGATTATCTTTTGTAGTCATCAAATGGACAGTGTAGAAACGTTCTGTGAGGAAATTTGTATTATGAAAAACGGTCAAATTGTATTATCGGGTGCCTTGTCAGATATTAAGAAAAGTTATCAATACAAATATATGACGTTGCAAACGGAAGGGGATATTGAACCGATTCTTAAGAAGAAAAATTTCAATTTTGAAAAAGTTAATCGTACGTTCATGATTAAAGTTAATGATGGAGAGGATGCATTTTCGCTGCTTGAAGATATTAAAACTAAACAATATATCCGAGACGTTTCTATTAAAGAACCTTCTTTACATCAAATCTTTGTTGAAAAGGCGGGTGCATAAGTAATGAGGAATTTCTGGATTGTTTTAGGGCAAACGTACTGGGATCGTGTGAGGACGAAAATATTTATTGGGATGACATTGTTATTAATAGGAGGAGGGATATTCTTATTCTCTTTTCCAACTTTAGTACAAAAGTTTTCTGGAGAGAAAGAAAAAGCAAAGGTTGTATTTATTTCTGAAGCACCTAATGTTACGGTGGATCAATCTAATCTTAGTAAAGCTCTTCCGGAATGGGATTGGTCTTTAGGAGATAAAACAAAATTAAATCAATATAAGCAAGAATTGTTAGATAAGAAAATCGAAGCGCTCTTTATATTAAAAGAGGGCGTGGGTGCTGAACCAGTATTAGATTACTTTATGAAGCTGGATAATCCTAAGTTGATTCAAAGTGCACAGGTATTTGTACAAAATCAGTATTTTCAAAGTGCGGTAGTTAAACAACAGTTATCAGAAGAGGCTGTGAAATCACTGACGATGAACGTGCAAGCGAAAAAACAAAACTTAAATAACGAAGAAACAAGTTCGTTCTTACTAGTATATTTATTAGTAGCGATTATGTACTTAGCGATCACTTCATATGGAAATGCTATCGCGACAGCAGTTGCGTCAGAGAAGGCCTCACGTGTTATGGAAGTGATGGTCACAAAAGTATCTCCTGTCCATATGGTTTTCGGGAAAATTTTAGGAGTCGGTCTTGCTAGCTTGACACAGTTATTTATTTTCTTCCTTAGTATGGCGCTATATATTAAATCTGGAATTTTTAAGGTGTCGGATTCGTTTTTTGGAGTGAATATTGATGTGAATTTGATTACAGGTGAGCATGCTGCATATTTCTTGTTATATTTTGTTCTCGGTTACTTCGTTTATGCGGCACTTTTCGCAGTGTTTGGTTCGATGGTAAGCAGGCCAGAAGAATTATCCGGAACAACGATGCCAATCACTCTTATATTGATGGGAAGCTTAGTGGTGGAGTTATTAGTAGTACTTGATAACCCTGAAGGGCTAGTATCAAGGGTAACATCATATGTACCGTTTACAGCTCCGATTAGTATGGTAGTTAGGATTATTAATGGATCGGTTGGGAATTTAGAAATTATTACATCTATGGTTGTATTATTGGCTAGCATCAGTTTAATTGCTATGTTTGCAGCGAAGGTCTATCCAAAAGGTGTATTAAGAAGTGGTAAGAGCCTTAAATTTAGTCAATTGTTAAAAAATAATTAATTGTAGGGGGGAATAAATAATGAGATTTTTTTCGAAAAGAAAACAAAAAATGATGGATAGTAGTGGCGAGAGAAGTGCGAAAAAAATAGTTGAGTTATCTGTGGAAGAGATGAGAGGAATTCAAGGAGCGTCTAGTGAATCGAACGATTATCTCTATGATTCCTATGTAATTAGGAATCAAAGTTCCTTAGCTTTAAATAAGAGGTTTCTTCCTTAATAGTAATCATAAAAGAGTAGTTAGGCATAGTGAAGAGTCACTATACCTAAACTGCTCTTTTTATTTTGGGATTGAAAAGAGATAAATTTAATGTTGTTATATATAAAATTAAAAGTTACTATTAGTACGTGGTAATAAAAAATGAGTTTAATATTTTCTTTCAATATTATTCAAATTTCGGTTGTAAGTTGTAAATCTCATTAATACATATAAATTAATAATATTTTGGAATGGGTGTCTGTGATAGCATTCTCCTTTTACCAAACTTATTGTACAATAGAAACAAGGGGGAGATTAGTTTGAAGGCAAGTCTTTTACAAGAACAAAGCTTACGTTTGGCAATGACACAAGAGTTAAGGCAAGCGATTACAATGCTCCAGTATAATGTACAAGAATTATCGGAGTTTTTGTATGAGCAATCGTTAGAGAATCCCCTTATTGAGTTAGGTGGTTTTGAGAGGGAGAAGAAAAAGAGCTCTAACAACAGTAAAAGTACCAGCAAACAAGTCGAGAATCAGATGGAAATCTACAGTGTGGATTCTACAACGATTCAGCAACATTTATTAAATCAAATACAGTATTATAAAATAGAGGAAGAAGAGCGAAAAGTAGCTTCTTTCATTATTATGAACATGGATGGAAATGGGTATTTACAAGAAACGAATGAAGAGTTAGCAAATCTTCTTTCCGTACCACTTCATGTAGTTGACCGCTCTGTAGAGCTTGTCCAATCACTGGAGCCAGCAGGGGTAGGAGCGCGTAATATTCAGGAATGTCTAACTTTGCAATTGAAGCGCTTACAAAGACGGAATGGATTAGCAGAAGAGGTTGTAGAAGACCATTTCGCTTATTTCGTGAAGAAAGATTGGCGAAAGCTCGTTCAAGTGTTGAAGTGTAGTAATGAGGAATTGCAATCGGCGGTGAACTGTATTACGTCATTACAGCCGAAACCAGGTCTTGCGTTTTCTTCTGATAAACCACTTTATATTGTGCCTGATATGGCAGTGAAAAAAGATGGCGATCGTCTCGTTTTACAAATGAATGAGAGAAATATGCCGAGAATTGAAATTCATTCTGAATATAGTGCGCTTCTTAATAATAGTGAAAGTGAAGTAGCATCTTACGTTTCAGAAAAGTATCAGCATGTGCAGTGGATTATGCGTAGTTTGAAACAGAGAAAACAAACGCTTTTGCAAGTAATGACCATTATTATGGAAAAACAACGTGATTTCTTCTGGAAAGGTCCGGAGTATTTAAAGCCACTTGCTTTAAAAGAAGTAGCAGAAGAGTTAAGCGTCCATGAATCGACAATTAGTCGGGCAACGCGAAATAAATATGTGCAAACACCACACGGTTTATTTGAGATGAAATCGTTCTTTAGTAATGCCGTTTCGACTACTGAAGATGAAGCAGTTTCTACAAAGCGTGTAAAACAATTTATTCAAACGCTTGTTGAGGCAGAGAATAAGAAAAAGCCACTTTCAGATCAAAAGATTTCAAAATTATTAGAAGAAGAGCATGAAATCGTTATTTCTCGAAGAACAGTGGCGAAGTATAGAGAGCAAATGCACATTCCAGCGTCGTCATTACGAAAAACAATCGGATAGGTGAAGAAGATGAAAGTTGTACTGTATACAAAAAATGATTGCGGCCTTTGCGTGAAGGCGAAACAAGTTTTACAGGAAGTACAATGTGAATATTCTTTTCAAATCGAGGAAATAGATATATATGAAGATAATGACCTTTTAGAAAAATATCATCTAATGATTCCGGTTGTAGAAATAGACGGAAAACAAGTAGAATATGGTAACATTCACAAAGGTGTCATAATAAACTATATAAAGAATGCAGTTAAGAGTTGAATAAGTTTCTATCTCCTGTTACAATAATACACGTAGCAGGGATTATTTTTTTAACCTATGTGGGACACAAAATGTCACTACGGGACGTAAAGTGACCATGGAGGAAAAATGAACCGATGTAGTGAGGAGAAAAGATATGCGCTCATGGATTCAGAACACAAAAAAATTATTACCTGATCTGCTACCTGTTATGCAAACGAGAATGCAAATTCTTCAATACATTAGGCTCATGCAGCCGATTGGAAGAAGAAACTTATCAGCAAGTCTCGGTATGACAGAACGAGTATTGCGAAGTGAAGTTCAAGTTTTGAAAGAACAAAACTTAGTTCACGTCGCTTCTTCTGGAATGACATTGACAGAAGAAGGAACAGCTTTAGTTCTTGCTTTGGAAGACTTTATGAAAGAAATTTCCGGGTTAAAGGTTTTAGAAAAGCAACTTAAGGAAACATTAGACTTGGATGAAGTTTTCGTTGTCCCTGGTGATAGTGATGAATCGCCTTGGGTCAAACTGGAGATGGGCCGTGCTTGTGTGACTTGTATAAAAGACCGTCTGACAGCGAATAATATCGTTGCTGTGGCTGGAGGAACTACGCTAGCTGCTGTTGCGGACATGATGCAGCTTGATTGCAAAGATTTACATATGCTATTTGTCCCAGCACGTGGTGGAATTGGAGAAGGCGTCGAGTTAGAAGCCAATACTATTTGTGCCAAGATGGCGCAAAATACGATGAGTAATTATCGCTTATTGTATGTTCCAGACCATGTTAGCAGCGAAGCATATGCGTCTATTGTGACAGAGCCTTCCGTGAAAGAAGTTCTTGAGTTGATTCGATCTTCCAATATCGTCATTCATGGAATAGGTGATGCGTTAACAATGGCACGTCGCAGAAATACTTCAGAAGCAGATTGGTTAAAGATTCAGGCAAGCGAAGCAGTTGGCGAAGCTTTCGGTTACTACTTTAATGAACAAGGAAATGTTGTTCATAAAGTAAGAACAGTTGGTATGCAACTTGAGGATTTACAAAATGTATCTCACGTTGTTGCAGTCGCTGGAGGTTCTTCAAAGGCAAAGGCAATACAGGCTGTAATTAAACAAGGGCACACTTCAATTCTAATTACAGATGAAGGTGCAGCAAAACAGTTAACAAAGGGTATTACCCTTTAATATAATCCCCCAAGGAGGAAATTCAAATGACTAAAATTGGTATTAATGGATTTGGACGTATCGGACGTAACGTATTCCGCGCAGCTCTTAACAACTCTGAGGTAGAAGTAGTAGCAATCAACGACTTAACAGATGCTAAAACATTAGCTCACCTTTTAAAATATGACACAGTTCACGGAACTTTAAATGCAGAAGTATCTGCTAACGAAAACAGCATCGTTGTTAACGGTAAAGAAATTAAAGTTATCGCTGAGCGTGACCCAGCTCAATTACCATGGAGCGACTACGGAGTAGAAGTAGTAGTAGAATCTACTGGCCGTTTCACTAAAAAATCAGACGCTGAAAAACACTTAGGTGGATCAGTTAAGAAAGTTATCATCTCAGCTCCAGCTTCTGACGAAGATATCACTGTAGTTATGGGTGTTAACCACGAACAATACGATGCAGCTAACCACAACGTAGTATCTAACGCTTCTTGTACTACAAACTGTTTAGCTCCATTCGCTAAAGTATTAAACGAAAAATTCGGCGTAAAACGCGGAATGATGACAACAATTCACTCTTACACTAACGACCAACAAATCTTAGACTTACCACACAAAGATTTACGTCGTGCTCGTGCAGCAGCTGAAAACATGATCCCAACATCTACTGGTGCAGCTAAAGCTGTAGCATTAGTATTACCAGAACTTAAAGGTAAATTAAACGGTGGCGCTGTACGTGTTCCAACTGCTAACGTTTCTCTAGTTGACCTAGTTGTTGAACTTGACAAAGAAGTAACAGTTGAAGAAGTAAATGCAGCATTCAAAGCAGCAGCTGAAGGCGAATTAAAAGGTATCCTTGGATACAGCGAAGAGCCATTAGTATCTATCGACTATAACGGATGTACAGCTTCTTCTACAATCGATGCATTATCTACAATGGTAATGGAAGGTAACATGGTTAAAGTACTTTCTTGGTACGATAACGAAACTGGTTACTCTAACCGCGTAGTAGACCTAGCAGCTTACATGACTTCTAAAGGTCTTTAATTCTTAATTATATAAGTTATCAATGACAAAACGAGGGAGAGGGTTTGTTCCCTCTCTCTCTTCTTTCGTTTTAAAAGCAAATGTGTTAAGCTTTTGAGTGGGTTTTGTCAATCCTAACTAGTAGTCGGAGGGAAATCCAATGAACAAAAAATCAATTCGTGACGTAGATTTAAAAGGTAAGCGTGTATTTTGCCGCGTTGACTTCAACGTACCTATGAAAGAAGGCAAAATTACAGATGAAACTCGTATCCGTGCAGCTCTTCCTACAATTCAATATTTAGTAGAGCAAGGTGCGAAAGTTATTTTAGCAAGCCACTTAGGCCGTCCAAAAGGTCAAGTAGTAGAAGAAATGCGTTTAACTCCAGTAGCAGCACGTTTAGGCGAGCTTCTTGGTAAAGACGTTAAAAAAGCAGACGAAGCATTCGGACCAGCTGTACAAGAAATGGTTGCAGCAATGAACGAAGGCGACGTATTAGTTCTTGAAAACGTACGTTTCTATGCGGGCGAAGAAAAGAACGATGCAGAACTTGCGAAAGAATTTGCAGCTCTTGCTGACATCTTCGTAAACGATGCATTCGGTGCAGCTCACCGTGCTCATGCTTCTACAGCAGGAATCGCAGACTACCTACCAGCAGTATCTGGTCTATTAATGGAAAAAGAGTTAGAAGTATTAGGTAAAGCACTTTCTAACCCAGAACGTCCATTCACAGCTATCATCGGTGGTGCGAAAGTAAAAGATAAAATCGGTGTAATTCGTCATCTATTAGACAAAGTAGATAACTTAATCATCGGTGGCGGACTTGCTTACACATTCGTTAAAGCTTTAGGTCATGAAATTGGTCTATCTCTATGTGAAGACGACAAGATTGAACTAGCTAAAGAATTTATGCAACTTGCAAAAGAAAAAGGCGTAAACTTCTACATGCCAGTTGATGTTGTAATCACTGAGGAATTCTCTGAAACTGCAACAACTAAAATCGTTGGTATCGACTCTATCCCTTCTAACTGGGAAGGCGTGGACATCGGTCCTAAAACACGTGAAATTTATGCAGATGTAATTAAAAACTCTAAGCTTGTTGTATGGAATGGACCAATGGGTGTATTCGAAATGACTCCATTCTCACAAGGTACAAAAGCAGTAGGACAAGCATTAGCAGATGCAGAAGGTACATACTCTGTTATCGGCGGTGGTGACTCTGCAGCAGCTGTTGAAAAATTCGGTATGGCTGATAAAATGAGCCACATTTCTACTGGCGGCGGTGCGTCATTAGAATTTATGGAAGGTAAAGAGCTTCCAGGTGTAGTTTGTCTTAACGACAAATAAGTAGCAGCCAAAGAAAAAGGACGGTGCAAAGCATGCGTAAACCAATTATCGCAGGTAACTGGAAAATGAATAAAACTCTATCTGAAGCAGTTAGCTTCGTAGAGGAAGTTAAAGGTCAAATCCCAGCAGCTTCAGCTGTTGATGCAGTAGTTTGCTCTCCAGCTCTATTCTTAGAGCGCCTTGTAGCAGCGACTGAAGGAACTGATTTACAAGTAGGTGCACAAAACATGCACTTCGAAAAAAATGGTGCATTCACTGGCGAAATTAGCCCAGTAGCACTTAGCGACTTAAAAGTAGGCTACGTAGTACTTGGCCACTCTGAGCGTCGTGAAATGTTTGCTGAAACAGATGAGTCAGTAAACAAAAAGACTATCGCAGCATTTGAACATGGTTTAACACCAATCGTATGTTGTGGTGAGACTTTAGAAGAGCGCGAAAGCGGAAAAACATTTGATCTAGTAGCAGGTCAAGTGACAAAAGCACTTGCAGGTTTAACAGAAGAGCAAGTTAAAGCAACTGTTATCGCTTATGAGCCAATCTGGGCTATCGGTACAGGTAAATCTTCTTCTTCTGCAGATGCAAACGAAGTATGTGCGCACATCCGTAAAGTTGTTGCAGAAGCTGTTTCTCCAGCTGCTGCAGAAGCTGTTCGTATTCAATACGGCGGTAGCGTAAAACCAGAAAACATTAAAGAGTACATGGCACAATCTGACATCGACGGCGCTTTAGTTGGCGGTGCTAGCTTAGAGCCTGCTTCGTTCTTAGGTCTTCTGGGGGCGGTAAAATGAGAAAGCCAACAGCTTTAATCATTCTTGACGGTTTCGGACTTCGTGAAGAAACTTACGGGAATGCTGTAGCACAAGCTAAGAAACCTAATTTTGATGGTTACTGGAACAAATTCCCTCACACAACGCTTACAGCTTGTGGCGAGGCAGTAGGTCTTCCAGAAGGTCAAATGGGTAACTCTGAGGTTGGTCACTTAAATATCGGTGCTGGCCGCATTGTATATCAAAGCTTAACACGCGTAAACGTTGCAATTCGTGAAGGTGAGTTCGATAAGAACGAAACGTTCCAAAGTGCAATTAAAAGCGTAAAAGAAAAAGGTACTGCACTTCATTTATTCGGTTTACTTTCTGACGGTGGTGTGCACAGTCACATGAACCACATGTTTGCTCTTCTTCGCTTAGCAGCTAAAGAAGGCGTTGAGAAAGTATACATTCATGCATTCTTAGATGGCCGCGATGTTGGACCAAAAACAGCACAAAGCTATATTGATGCAACAAATGAAGTAATTAAAGAAACAGGAGTAGGACAATTCGCGACTATCTCTGGTCGTTATTACTCCATGGACCGTGACAAGCGTTGGGATCGCGTAGAAAAATGTTACCGTGCTATGGTGAATGGTGAAGGACCTACTTATAAATCAGCGGAAGAGTGTGTAGAAGACTCTTATGCAAATGGTATCTATGATGAATTCGTATTGCCGTCTGTAATTGTTAACGAAGATAACACGCCAGTTGCAACAATCAATGATGATGATGCAGTTATCTTCTATAACTTCCGTCCAGACCGTGCAATTCAAATTGCTCGTGTATTTACAAACGAAGACTTCCGTGAGTTCGATCGTGGTGAAAAAGTACCTCACATTCCAGAATTCGTATGTATGACACACTTTAGTGAAACAGTAGATGGTTACGTGGCATTCAAGCCAATGAACCTTGATAACACTTTAGGTGAAGTTGTTGCGCAAGCGGGATTAAAGCAACTTCGCATTGCGGAAACTGAAAAGTATCCGCACGTTACATTCTTCTTTAGCGGTGGTCGTGAGGCTGAATTCCCAGGAGAAGAGCGTATCTTAATTAACTCACCGAAGGTTGCAACGTATGACTTGAAACCTGAAATGAGCATTTACGAAGTAACGGACGCTTTAGTAAATGAAATCGAAAATGATAAACATGATGTTATCATTCTTAACTTTGCGAACTGTGATATGGTTGGCCATTCTGGGATGATGGAACCAACAATTAAAGCAGTAGAAGCAACTGACGAATGTTTAGGAAAAGTTGTAGAAGCGATTCTTGCTAAAGATGGTGTAGCACTTATTACTGCTGACCATGGTAATGCTGACGAAGAATTAACTTCTGACGGAGAGCCAATGACAGCTCATACAACTAACCCGGTTCCTTTCATCGTTACTAAGAACGACGTAGAATTACGTGAAGGTGGTATCTTAGGTGATATCGCTCCAACTATGCTTACACTTCTTGGTGTTGAGCAACCGAAAGAAATGACAGGTAAAACAATTATTAAATAATTTGCTTATATAAAAAGGAGAGAATTTATTATGTCAACAATTATTGATGTTTATGCTCGCGAAGTCCTTGACTCTCGTGGTAACCCAACTGTAGAAGTAGAAGTTTACACAGAAAGCGGCGCTTTCGGACGCGCTATCGTACCAAGTGGTGCATCTACTGGTGAGCACGAAGCAGTAGAATTACGTGACGGTGACAAATCTCGTTACCTTGGTAAAGGTGTTGTTAACGCAGTAAACAACGTTAACGAAATTATCGCTCCAGAAATCGTTGGTTTCGACGTAACTGACCAAGCTGGTATCGACCGTGCTATGATCGAATTAGATGGCACTCCAAACAAAGGTAAACTAGGCGCTAACGCTATCCTTGGTGTATCTATGGCAGTAGCTCACGCAGCAGCTGATTTCGTAGGTCTTCCATTATACCGTTACCTTGGTGGATTCAATGCAAAACAATTACCAACTCCAATGATGAACATCATCAACGGTGGTTCTCACGCTGATAACAACGTAGACTTCCAAGAGTTCATGATCTTACCAGTTGGTGCTCCAACATTCAAAGAATCAATCCGTATGGGTGCTGAAGTATTCCATGCACTTAAAGCTGTATTACATGACAAAGGTCTTAACACTGCAGTAGGTGACGAAGGTGGATTCGCTCCAAACCTTGGTTCTAACCGTGAAGCATTAGAAGTAATCATCGAAGCTATCGAAAAAGCTGGTTACAAAGCTGGCGAGAACGTATTCTTAGGAATGGACGTTGCTTCTTCTGAGTTCTACAACAAAGAAACTGGTAAATATGACCTTGCAGGCGAAGGCCGTACTGGCTTAACTTCTGCAGAAATGGTTGATTTCTACGAAGAGCTTTGCAAAGACTTCCCAATCATCTCTATCGAAGATGGTTTAGACGAAAACGACTGGGATGGTCACAAATTATTAACTGAGCGTCTTGGAAGCAAAGTACAATTAGTTGGTGACGACTTATTCGTAACTAACACTCAAAAACTTGCTGAAGGTATCGAAAAAGGTATCTCTAACTCAATCTTAATTAAAGTTAACCAAATCGGTACTTTAACTGAGACTTTCGAAGCTATCGAAATGGCTAAACGTGCTGGTTACACAGCAGTTGTATCTCACCGTTCTGGTGAAACTGAAGATGCTACAATCGCTGACATCGCAGTTGCAACTAACGCTGGCCAAATCAAAACTGGTTCTATGAGCCGTACTGACCGTATTGCTAAGTACAACCAATTATTACGCATCGAAGACGAACTAGGCGAAATCGCTGTTTACGATGGTATCAAATCTTTCTACAACATCAAACGATAATTGTAGAAAATAACGACAGACCGTGAGAAATCACGGTCTGTTTTTTTATGCTAAAATTGCTCACCCGTCATAAGTGACATGAAATGTTTAAAGAAACGATTATAATTAAAATCAATTGCGATTTGATGACTTGGCCAATCCATAAATGGTTTAGAATTTCCTAAAGAACGAAATTCCCCTATGCTTGCTCCTTGTGCATAAGATTCGGTCATGACAACGATAGGTGATTTGTGATACGTAAACATAGAGTTATCAAGTAAAGCGAGTATTGGCATTGTGTCATGGAAGGGGCTACCCTTTAAATGTGGTAGAGCATTTTTATAATAGCCGTAGTAATAATGATCGAATAACGGTTTGACGAGTGGGGCTTTTCCTTTTGCTTCAATATATTCAGCCATTTCTGGTGTAATGATGGAATATTGGGTGACGTTTAATGGATAGATGTACATGTTAGGTGAGGATTGAAGGACTATATTAGCGGCAGCAGGATCGCCATAAAAGTTTGCTTCAGAAATAGGGGTAACATTACCAGGATGTAAAAAGGCACCGCCCATTACGTAGTAAGATTTAATTTGTTTCATTAACTGTTTGCACATGATAAATAAAATTGCTAGAGAGGTAAGTCTTCCTAAACTTACAATGATTAATTCATCTTTATACTGTTCAATAAGAGGAATCACTTCAAAGAAATTCTCCATCTCTCCGTTAGTCACATTCCCATTTGGAATAATTGGCCCAAGCCCTTGTTTCCCGTGTACTTCTGTAAAAAAAGCAGGCGGGGCACCAGTAAGAGGGCGTTCTGAACCACCGAATATCTTAATATTTCTATTCCTTGTTTCATTCTTAAGAAAATGAGCATTTTGTACGGCCATCTCTTTTGGAACATTACCGTAATCAGCAACAATACCGATGATTTCTATTTCATCGATAAAGAATGCTAAGAGGAGAGCCATCGTATCATCAATGCCAGGATCACAAAAAATAAGAATTTTTTTGGGCATATGTTCACCACCTATCTTGTTTATATATATGTAAGCTTAAAGGTAAAAAGATTATTTTATTGAAATAACAACCTTTAAAATTCAGAAAATAAAAACTTCTTATATTAGGTCAAGGTTTTTGACTTAATTTTCTCTTGGAAATGTAGTCATATCAAGGTTGTAAGCGTATAACATAGGTGTTTTTTGATGTCAAGTTGATAAATTGCAGCTTTTTACAATTTATACTATGATAAAGATATTAACAGAAGATCGTATAAACAAGAGGGATGATGAACATGAAATTTACAAAGATTCTTGTCCAAATTGCTGCTCTTTACGTTTTTTATATGGTTGGAACTTGGGTACAAGAAATGTTAAATATTCCGATCCCAGGAAGTTTGATTGGAATGTTCCTCTTACTTGTTTTACTTAGCCTAAAAGTTCTTCCAGTGAAATGGTTCGATTTAGGAGCAGAAACACTCGTTGCTATTATGCCGTTTTTATTAATTCCGCCAACGCTTGGCCTAATGAATTACGGTGCTTTTTTTATGAGTAAAGGAATTTCTCTTTTCATTACAGTTGTAGCGAGTACATTTTTAATCATTATTGTCGCAGGACATACAGGACAATATCTTGCGAATAGAAAGGAAAGAGAGTCGCGATGAGTCAAATATTAATCGGGATCGGTTGGGTTCTTTTTACGGTGCTATTATATCAATTATCTAAAAAAATCTATAAATTATTTCCAACACCATTCACCATTCCAATGCTTGTAGCAACAGGATTAATGGCTTTCCTATTTATCGTGCTTGATATACCGTATCAACATTATATGGAAAGTGGTGGTGGCTGGATTGCAAAGCTACTTGGACCCGGTGTTGTAGCATTTGCAATTCCTCTTTATAAACAACGCCACGTTCTTCAAAAATATGTTGTACCGATTGCCGGCGGGGTACTAGTAGGTACAACAGTTGCCATTGCAAGTGACTTTGCTATTGCGTCACTTATGGGAACAGATAAAAGCTTAATTTTATCTTCTTTACCAAAATCAGTGACAATGCCAGTTGCGATGAGTGTTTCAGAGCAAGTTGGTGGTGTACCGTCATTAACAGCAGCTTTCGTTGTTATTGCAGGTATTACTGGAACGATTACCGGCCCGCTTTTATTGAAATGGAGCCGCGTTACAAACTCAGTTGGTAAAGGGATCGGATTTGGATGTGCTTCTCATATTATGGGTGTGATGAGAGCGATGAAAAATAATGAACATGAAGGTGTTATTGGATCGGTAACAATGACATTAACAGCGATTTTGACATGTTTGCTCGGGCCGTTATTTGCAATGATGTTCATGTAGTAGAAGAAAAGCGAGAGCAACCTTATAGCTCTCGCTTTTCTATAGAATTTATGCTACAGTTACAATAACTGAATTTTTGTAGGAGGTACGCCAAGTGCATACGTTATTATCCGTTTTACTTATTATTGTATCGATTTTAATGATTGTTATGGTACTTATGCAGTCTAGTAATAGCTCAGGCCTTTCAGGTGCAATTTCAGGCGGTGCAGAGCAATTATTTGGTAAGCAAAAAGCACGTGGAATTGAAGCGGTATTAAACCGTATTACAATTGTTTTAGCTGTATTGTTCTTCGCATTAACAATTGGTGTTACGTACTTAAACTTATAGAATGGAAAGAAGAAGCGTTAGTAAGATGTACTAATGGTTCTTCTTTTTTTGTTTTGCCATTTGAAAGATGTTTCTAATTAGATTATAGAAATATAAATATGGTACACTAGATATAGAAAGAATACGACTAGATTACAGAAGAGAAAGAGGAGAAGTACATGATGAAATTAGCATCTCCGAAACCATTTACATTTGAGGGTGGAGACCGCGCTGTTTTATTACTACATGGATTCACAGGAAACTCAGCTGATGTACGCATGTTAGGGCGTTTCTTAGAAAAGAAAGGCTACACTTGTCATGCGCCAATTTATAAAGGGCACGGTGTACCACCAGAAGAACTTGTTCATACAGGTCCTGAAGATTGGTGGCAAGATGTAACGGAAGCATATCAGCTTTTAAAAGATAAAGGGTTTGAGAAAATTGCTGTCGTTGGATTGTCACTTGGCGGCGTATTTTCTCTAAAATTAGGTTATACAGTACCGGTTTTAGGTGTAGTGCCAATGTGTGCACCGATGTATATTAAGAGTGAAGAAACGATGTACCAAGGTATATTGGCATATGCCCGCGAATATAAAAAGCGTGAGCAAAAATCACCAGAGCAAATCGAACAAGAAATGTTGGAATTCCAAAAGACACCGATGAATACATTAAAAGCATTACAACAATTAATTGCTGACGTACGTAACAATGTGGACATGATTTATGCACCAACATTTGTTGTACAAGCGCGTCATGATGAAATGATTAATACAGATAGTGCGAACATTATTTATAACGGTGTAGAATCAACGTTAAAAGACATTAAATGGTATGAAGACTCTACGCATGTCATTACACTTGATAAGCAGCGTGACGAGCTACATGAGGATGTATATAACTTCTTGGAGCAACTAGATTGGTAAGATCTAGTTGCCTCTTTTTTTCATAAGGAATTTTTTGTGAAAACTGTAAAAATCATAAGGGGAGTATTGAAGTTTCGCTTTATACATCCCCTATCTTTCGGATACACTAAATAATATAAGGTTTTAAAGGAGGTATTTTTGCTTGGAAGAAATCATACAAGAACATATTGATAAGTTGTTATTATTTATGAGAGAAGAAGCGTATAAACCGCTAACGATACAAGAGTTAGAAGAGGCATTTGGGATTGAAGGTTCTGAGGGCTTTAAAGATTTCGTAAAGGCACTTGTAACGATGGAAGAAAAGGGACTTGTTATTCGTACTCGTAGCAACCGTTACGGTCTTCCTGAAAAGATGAATTTAATACGTGGTAAGTTAATTGGACATGCACGTGGCTTTGCGTTTGTTGTACCAGACGAGAAGAAAACAGGAGACGACGATCTTTTCATTCCGCCTACAGAATTAAACGGTGCGCTTCATGGTGATACAGTATTAGCACGCCTTAGTTCTCAATCGAGTGGTTCGCGTCAAGAAGGTTCCATTGTACGCATTTTAGAACGCGGAACGAAAGAACTAGTTGGTACATATACAGAATCGAAAAACTTTGGATTTGTTATACCTGATAATAAGCGCTGGACGAGTGACATTTTCGTATTGAAAAGCGCATCAATGGGCGCTGTAGAAGGTCATAAAGTAGTTGTGAAAATTACGAGCTATCCAGAGAATCGTTTAAGTGCAGAAGGTGAAGTTATTCAAATTCTAGGTCATAAAAATGACCCAGGAGTAGATATTTTATCTGTTATTCATAAACATCATTTACCTTTAGCATTCCCAGAGGAAGTGATGGAACACGCAAACAGTGTACCAGAAACGATTTCAGAGGAAGATTTAAAAGATCGCCGTGACCTACGTGACCAAATGATCGTAACGATTGACGGTGCAGACGCGAAAGATTTAGATGACGCTGTTACAGTAACGAAGCTTGAGAACGGTAACTATAAGCTTGGCGTTCACATTGCGGATGTAAGCCATTACGTTCAAGAAGGTTCTCCAATTGATGTAGAAGCAGCAGAAAGAGCGACGAGTGTGTATCTTGTTGACCGTGTAATCCCGATGATTCCGCATCGTCTATCTAACGGTATTTGTTCATTAAATCCGAAAGTAGACCGTCTGACGTTATCTTGTGAAATGGAAATCAACAATTTAGGTGACGTTGTAAAGCACGAGATTTTCCAAAGTGTAATTAAAACGACAGAGCGTATGACGTATGCTGACGTAAGAAGCATTTTAGAAGATGAGGACGAAGAATTAATTAAACGCTATGAGCCGCTCGTACCGATGTTTAAAGAGATGGGCCAATTGGCACAAATTTTACGTGAAAAACGTATGCGCCGCGGGGCAATCGACTTTGACTTTAAAGAAGCGAAAGTATTAGTAGATGAAGAAGGAAAACCGACAGACGTTGTTATGCGTGATCGTTCTGTATCAGAGAAGTTAATTGAAGAATTTATGCTTGTCGCGAACGAAACAGTAGCAGAGCACTTCCACTGGATGAACGTACCATTCATGTACCGTGTCCATGAAGATCCGAAAGAAGATAAGCTAGAGCGTTTCTTTGAGTTTGTAACGAACTTTGGATATGCGGTAAAAGGACGTGCAAATGAAGTACATCCTCGTGCGCTGCAACAAATTCTTGAAATGGTTCAAGGGCAGCCAGAAGAAGTAGTCATTTCGACAGTAATGCTTCGTTCTATGAAGCAAGCACGTTACGATGCAGAAAGTTTAGGTCACTTTGGTTTATCAACTGAGTTCTACACACATTTCACATCACCAATTCGTCGTTACCCAGATACGATTGTTCATCGATTAATTCGTGAATACATCATTAACGGTAAAGTCGATAATGAAACGCAAGCAAAATGGCGTGAAAAATTACCTGAGATTGCAGATCATTCTTCTAATATGGAACGCCGTGCTGTTGAAGCAGAACGTGAAACAGACGAAATGAAAAAAGCAGAGTATATGGTCGATAAGATTGGTGAAGAGTATGATGGTATGATTAGCTCTGTAACAAACTTCGGTTTATTCGTAGAGCTTCCAAATACAATTGAAGGTCTTGTACACGTTAGTTACTTAACGGATGATTACTATCGTTATGATGAGCAGCACTTCGCAATGATCGGCGAACGTACAGGTAACGTATTCCGCATTGGTGACGAAATTACAATTCGCGTTATTAACGTAAACAAAGACGAGCGTGCAATTGACTTTGAAATCGTTGGTATGAAAGGTACGCCTCGTCGTAAGTTCAAAGACCGCCCAGTCGTGATCGAACAGCCAAGAACAGGCAGAAAGAAACGCGGCGGACGTAGCGAACGCAGTAATGAGCGCGGCGGAGAACGTGGCACAGGAAGAAAATTTGATCGTGGTGGCAAAGGTAAAGGAAGAGGATCTGCATCCGCGTCCGCTAGCCAACCAGGGAAAAAAGATGGTAACGGCAAGAAGAAAAAAGCATTCTTCGAAAACGTACCAGGATTTAAGAAGAAAAAGAAAAAGCGTAAGTAAGAAAAGGATGGCTTCGCTTTGATAAAAAGCGGGGCTTTTTCTTTTTTCTTAGTGGCTGGAGAACGAGCCACTTCCGCTTTTTATGGAATCCAGCTACAGTGGCTAGAATGTTCGGCGGCTTCGCTTCTTCCCGAGAGGCAAAGAGCGCCTCAAGGTCAGAAGCTCCATCCACCTCACATTCTGAATGAGCCACTTTCGCTTTTTGTATAATCCAGCTACAGTGGCTAGAATGTTCGGCGGCTTCGCTTCTTCTCTAGAGGCAAAGAACGCCTCAAGGTCAGAAGCTCCATCCACCTCACATTCTGAACGAGCCACTTTCGCTTTTTGTATAATCCAGCTACAGTGGCTAGAATCTGTTGGCCATTTCACTCCCTCGGACGAAGCAAAAAGCGCTTCTCTGTCGGGAGTCCCAATGTCCAAAGATTCTAAGCGAGCCACTTTCGCTTTTTAGTAACATTTGTTACAATAGTAAAAATAGAGGAGGGACGTTATATGCCAAAAGGTTCAGGTAAGGTTATTGCACAAAATAAAAAAGCTTTTCATGATTATTTCATCGAAGAAACATACGAAGCAGGGCTTGTCCTTCAAGGAACGGAAATTAAGTCGATTCGCGCTGGACGCGTGAACTTGAAAGATGCGTTTGCACGTGTACATAATGGTGAAGTATGGGTTCATAATATGCATATTAGTACGTACGAGCAAGGAAATCGTTTCAACCACGATCCGCTTCGTACGAGAAAGTTACTTCTGCATAAAAAAGAAATTGAGAAGTTAGCTGGTGCTTCAAAAGAAACAGGATATGCACTAGTTCCAGTTAGAATCTATTTAAAAAATGGATTTGCGAAAATGGCACTTGGTTTAGCAAAAGGTAAGAAACAATACGATAAACGTCACGATTTAAAAGAGAAAGAAGCTAAACGTGAAATTGCACGCGCGTTCCGTGATCGCCAAAAGATGTAATACAGATATTTACATTTGTAAAACGGCGCGCGTATGTTATAATAACTTATGTAAGGTTGTTGCACATTGAAAAACAGCTCTTAGTAGCTATCACGAAATTTTCTTCGTATGCTCCATTTTTATCATGGGGACGTTACGGATTCGACAGGGATAGTTCGAGCTTAGGTTGCGAGTCGAGGGGATCGGCCTCGTTAAAACGTCAAAGCCTATAATTGGCAAACAAAACAATCTTTCTTTAGCTGCTTAATTGCACTAAAGGTTCCTCCCTCCATCGTCCATGTGGTAGGGTAAGGGACTCAAACTAAGTGGACTACGCCGGAGTTCGCCGTCTGAGGACAAAGGAAGAGAATAACCAGACTAGCAACTTGGAAGCCTGTCGATAGGCCGAAGAGTTCGCGAAACGCTAATATATCGACTACACTCGTAGAAGCTTAAGTGCCGATATTTTTGGACGTGGGTTCGACTCCCACCGTCTCCACCAATACATATTTGGTGGTTTTTTATTTTTGTATGATATGAACCATAAGTTTGCCGGAATGGCAAGCTTATGGTTCTTTTTATTTGCGGCAAACTTATACTTCTAATATGCACACAACAAAAAAAGATAGCTCAATAGGCCATCATTAGTAGGTTATATAATTATCGTTATTGGAAGTTCTATGGATTACTCTTCATTTAAGGTTTTAGAATTAGATGGGCATATTATATATAGAATCCTTAATGTAAATCCCCTCATAGTTTTCTGAATATTATGGGAGGATGTAAATACTGTGAACACTGTATATTTAGTGTTTAATTGATCTTATAATAAAAAAAGCGCGCTAAATTGAATTGAAAGGTGCAAAAACATGATTACAAATCAACAATTAGTAATAAATAATTTAGAAGAAAAATTAAAAGTATTTACTCATACAGTTAGTGGAGAACTTATAACAGAAGAAGATTTCGTCATAGCAAATACAGGAATTCCTACTGATACATTCAATGTAGTAGTGCCGAAATCTCCAAGTATCAAAAATGCAGCTAAGATTAGACATGGCATTGATGATTTTTCTCATGAAAAATATCCCTTTAGTATTTGGATTGATGCTCAGTATTTAACCGAGGATTGGACAAAACTTATGCAAGAATATGACCTAAAAGAAGCAGAACGTAATGTAATGATGAAACTTGAAAATACTCTTAATGTTGGTCAAAGAATTTCCGATCAACTTATGATTACTAATGTAAAAAATAATGAAGAACTTTTAAAATATATAGATGTATTCATGAGCTTATTTGAGGGTACACGAGAAAAAGACGCATTAGAAAGTTATTTTAATAAGTTTTCTCAAGTGAAATTAGGTTCAGAAGTTCAAATGTTTATTGGATGCATAGATGAAATGCCTGTAACTACGGGTTTATTAATAGAAAGCAAAGATAGTTATGGTATTTATGATGTGATGACAAAAGAAACATTTAGAGGTAAAGGAATTGGCAGTGAAATGTTTCAATTTCTTCTAAATCAAACAACGGATAAACAAAAACCAGTTGTATTACAAGCTTCAGATGATGGAAAAAATATCTATAAGAGATTTGGATTTATAGATGTGGGAGAAATGGTTGTATTTGAATAGGGAGTTTTCTTATTAAGCTAAAGGTGTGTTTTGATCAATCTTTGTTCAAAACACGCTTTTTCTTTTTGTTTGTTTATCAAGGTTATTCCTCTTAATAATTCCTTAGCGTATAAAATTTGCGTTATGTTGTCGAGATCGCAAACATAACATGTGGACTGTATATCATATTCACGCTCGGTTAACATAACGTCCTATTATAAGAAGTTCTTCTCACCAACAATCCACGGCTTATTAACATGCTGTGAAGCATCCTCTTCACCTATATAAGCAGTTTCTTATTCATCCCGTTATATCAGTGGCTATAAGCTATCAGTTTCTTTATTTCCTATACTATATATGTATAAAATTCCGCATAAGCTAACGGCAAGCTTATGCGTTAATAATTAACTCACGGCAAAGTTATGCTTCCATTTTCTTTGGATAATCAGTTGAATATCTTCTAAAATAAGTGAATTCCGGCAAGTTTATGCTTCCAATTGCGGCAAACTTATAGGTAAAGTGACATTTTGTATGATATGAACCATAATCTTGCCAGGTTGGTGAGGTTATGGTTCTTTTTGTTTGCGGCAAATTTATGATTCCAAAAATAAAGGGAGTATCTCTTGTTAAGTAAGAGATACTCCCTTTATTTGTTTTAATAATTATTTTACACCTAATTTTTCTTTTGTTTTTGCAGGTAAATCTGATTTTTGTACTTCTTCATAAGATTTAACCTCTGTGTTTGGTATATCTGTTTTCTTTTCGTCCTCTTGTTTAATGTAAAGGCGTAAAAATGCATTTTCTTTCATTTTTTCATTATTTGGTTTTTCGCTAGTGAAAGTAACTTTCTTTTCGTCTCCATCTTCATTATAAGTAGGTAAAGTATAGACGCGTCTATTATCTTTAATCTCACCTTCACCTTGAATTTGAACGTAGTATTCTTCTGTGCCAATTTTACTTGGGGAAGATATATCACATCCTACCGTAAAGCTAGCGAATAAGGCGAAAGCAGCGCATGAAGCAAGTAATTTTTTCATATGAAAACTCCTCTATAAGTTATTTGTGTATTTAAATTGGACTATAACTAGTTATTAGTTTACAAGGGATGAATATTTGCAAACATCGATGTATCTAACTGGAAACTTACATTTTTGTAAGGAATCCTTATTTTGAAATCTATCTATATAAAAAGTGATTTTTAGTCATCTTGAATGATTTTAAATTTAAAGTAGTAATGAAGATATATTATATGAAAAGTTGTTGAGCGATTTTAATAACAGTAGCAACACCAGATAGTAAAATAAAACCGCCTAAGCAAGAAACAGTAACAATTTGGTTGAATAATAAGTTTTGGTTTTCTTTCATAAGGATTCGCTCCTTTAATTAATTTAGTAATGTATGATTGCAATGAATTTATATATTACATGAAAAGTTGTTGAGCGATTTTAGTAATAGCCGCAACACCAGATAGTAAAATAAAACCGCCTAAGCAAGAAACAGTAACAATTTGGTTGAATAATAAGTCTTGGTTTTCTTTCATGAGAATTCGCTCCTTTAAGTGATTTGATAATTTATAATTGCAATGAATTTATATATTACATGAAAAGTTGTTGAGCGATTTTAGTAATAGCCGCAACACCAGATAGTAAAACGAAGCCGCCTAAGCAAGAAACAGTAACGATTTGGTTGAATAATAAGTCTCGGTTTTCTTTCATGAGAATTCGCTCCTTTAAAAGTGTTTTTATTGTTGATTGATTATCTACTTTTAGTTTATATAAAATGTAAGATTGAAAACATCGAAGTAACTAACGATTGGCTTACAGTATTGTAAGGAATCTTACAGAAGTATGAAAAAAGGCTATTCTATTGAAAGAATAGCCAAAGCTGAAGTAGATGTTGTTATGGAGTTCTCTCATCTACTTCTACTTATCTCCATTAATTTTGAATGTCTAAATTAATTTTCGTTTTGATTATGTAATGCAAAAAAATCCCTTGAGAAAACGATGTAATTAGTATTATGATAAGTTGAATATGAAAAAACGTTGAAGAGGTAGTTGTAGTTGATAGAAATAAATTCCAATTATTTGCAACTACATTAGAACTAGAAGTATGCAATTGAATACAAGTTGCAATTTATCTTAAACCTTAAGGATTAATACAACTAGTTATCCAAGTACTTATTCAAATGGTTGAGACATATTTATTTCAAGGTACAATGGACTTTACAGAATAGAAAGGTATTTTCAATGAAAACAAATAAAATCCTTACAAATGCATCTTATTTATTTGTAAGTAACATCATCGTTCGCTTTGCACTTGCTGGTGCTACCATTATGTTCGCTAAATATTTTTCAAAAGACGACTATGGCACCTTAATCGTTGCATTAGCTGTTTCAGCAGTTGTTTGTTATTTTACAGATGCCGGTTTAACACATACCTTTATGCGTGAAGGGACAAGACAAGGAGCTAATATTAGCACACTCATAAGTAGTTATTTACGTGTAAGATTGGTATTAGCTGTTGTAATTTCTATTTCCTTCATCATTTTTGCACAATTTTTCTATACGGATCCTTATTTACGTTCCACAGTTTATGTAGTTGTACTGCCGACAATGTTTGGTGCAACTTTACAAGGAGTTGGGATGGCTTATTTCCAAGTAACGGAACGTATGCAATTTACGGCTGTTATTTCTGTTCTACAAGGATTGACAGCCGCCGCCGCCCTTCTATTAGGAATGATCTTTCAGTGGGATATAATGCTAGTTGCGGCTATGTATGGAGCATCTAGTCTTATTACAGGATTTATAGCATTTATAATGGTCATTCGTTATACGACTATCCATAAAGGTTGGGACAAGAAAATTTTAAACCAGCTTTTGGTTTTCACAATAAATGGTATTATCATTATGTTACTACCTCAATTAGGACCAATTATATTGGAAAAGGTTGCTTCAAGAAGCGATATTGCAGATTTTGGGGTGGCTTCACGAATACCGTCAGTACTTTATCAAATACCAGGTGTTGTTGCAGCTGCATTTTATCCAAAGCTATTTGCATTTGGAAATGAAAAAAAGCTTGATGAGCATAGGAAACTATCACATTTTGAATTAAAACTTATGTCTTTCTTAGGAATGGGAATTGCTATTCCATTTATTGCTGATCCAGGATTTTGGATTGTAGCCATATTAGGTGAAAAATATGTATCAGCAAGTGGTGCCTTAGCTATTTTAGCTTTTATGGTTATTTTGCAATCCATCAACTATCCACTTGCTGATAATTTAACAACAATTGGACAACAATGGAAACGAACAACAACAATGGCAATTGGCCTAATTGTAGCTATTATTAGTTATATAGTATTAGGAAGCAAGTTTGGAATGATAGGTACCGCGGTAGCATCTATATTAACAGAAGGAACCTTATTACTAGGATTTACTCTATTTGTTCATAAGGGTTTCCAATTATTGTTTAAAGGGATCATATTCAACGTCTTAGCATTTGTAATTAGTTACGGTATTTATTGTACCGTATTAATCAATTTACCATCGCTAGTATCTTTAATACTTACTGGCTTAATATTTGGGATTATTGGCCTTATAATTGATCCGCAAATACGCCTATTAGTTGTAGGGTTTTTAAATGAAAAATTACTTTGTAATAACAAACTTTCCAAATACCTCAATAAACTTCTTAAGAGGTAGCACGAAGTGCATATCTAGATAAGATAAGTTTGTACCCATATAGAAAAAACGCTATTCTTTCTGTAAAATCATAGGAAAGGATAGCGTTTTTGTATGTCTATTTCTGTAACAGGTGAATTACAACTATTCGCTCAAGAGATTCAAAGGTTTTTATCTTCAAATACATTACGAATCTTGCTAAAAAGATTTGCTTTGTGTAACGAACCAGTAAGTATCAGACAAAATATTTAGTATTTTTATGTGTATGGGTTAGTCAAAATGTTGCTAAAACTTCTTGAGTAAGTTAAAGGATCTTGTAATTTGAAGCGTTCCCCACAATAAAAAGGCAGGAACATATCAAATATGTTCCTGCCCTTGATTTTATTGAGTTTAACATCTATGGTCTAAATATAAAATGATTTGTTTTTTTCCTGGGTTATAGGCAGAAAATTTTCTGATTGGTTTATTGAAGAAAATTATAGGGAATTTCTTAGTAGTTGTTTCACATTCTGTAATAAAATAGATCCTTCAGATTATTCGTATTATTTGTTGAAATTTAAAATAGAACCAAGTACATATATTAGTGTAGCAGGTAAGTGAATTAATATGGGATATAAAAAAGCTGATGACAGCACGTCACCAGCTTTTTTTATTATCTTTCTTTCGGAAGTACAATCCCTTTATATAATTGAACTGTAATTAAGTAATAAACTGTATAGATCACTGCGAAAATTGCCAATGGAATCCAAATGCGGAAGTATGGATCAACCACAATGATGGAGAACAGATTCATACCAACAATTACATGGGAGATACCAATAGTAGCTGGGAATAAAAATACTAACAATAACTCCTTATAGATTGATCTTGCTAATAGCTCACGACGTACTCCTATTTTACGTAACATTTGATAGCGCTTCGTATCTTTCGTTGCACCAGATAGAATTTTAAACATTAAGCAACTTGCCATCATAGCTAAGAAAGCAATTCCTAAGAAGAAGCCCATAAAGACTGTACCACTTGTGAAATTGTACATGAATTCGTAAAAGCTATATTTACTATTCAACTGATCCGTAGTTATATCTTTATATTTTGCTAATTGTAATTGATCAAGTTCTTTCCATTCTTTCTTATACGCTGCATAATCATTAGTTTTTCCGATTACAACATATTGTTCTACTGTCTTTATTTGATTGTACATCTTTTGGTCTACAATTTTTATATGTTGTTGTTTGTATAAGTATTCAGGCTGTATTTCTTTGAATGCATTCTTCCATTCTTCCGAAAGAGTAGGACCGTCAATTGTATCGTTTTGACCTTTCTTTACAATTGCTCCAACAGGAAGTTCACTTGCAGTTTTTTCTACTTTACCGATTTTCTTTTTCTCAAATCCAATTTGAACGAGAGGTCGATTCTTTTCTAAGTCTTCTTTCAAGTAGTAAACAAATTGCTGATCTACTTTGTAGCGATAGTCTGCTTGTTCTTCGAATTTGATCTTTTTTAATATTTTTTTCTCATCTGCTGTTGGGTTATGAACTGCTACATCATATAGTTTAGTAATATCGGTAGCGAGGCTAATATTATTTTTAAAAGCCATTCCGCCAGCAATTGCTCCAACTGCAAGGGCAATTAACATTGCTACAGTTGCTAATACTTTCGTTAAATCATTCACTCGGAAGGTTAATTGAGCAAAAGTAAAAGAGTTTAATCCTTTTTCATTTAATGGCTTAATTTTTTTCAGTAATTTCATAGTTAGCGGTAATAAAGAGATGAAAATAAGATATGTTCCTAATGTCGTTGCTACTGTAGCGATAGGAAATCCAGCAAATGATAAAGTTTCTATGTTTATTAATGCTGCATATCCAATTGCTAATGAACCAGCACCAATTACTGATACAAAGAAAGTTTTGATTCCTTTTACTGAAGGTTTGTCTGTTTTCATCTCAGAATGAACGAGTTGTAATATTGTAATGCGAGATAGTTTTGCTGTATTCATAATGGCAGCTATGAGAAACAGAATGAAGAAAAATATTACTGTTATACGAATAGATGGAATATAAAGAGCATGGTATCCATCGGAAGTAAAATCTAACTCTTTCATAAGGAGTTGTCCAATTCCTTTAGAAAGTCCGATACCGATTCCAATCCCAATAATAAGTGAGCTGATACCGATAGCTAAAGTCTCTATAAACATGAGCATTGTAATTTTATATTTTTTTGCACCTAACATCATATACATACCGAATTCTTTTTGCCTTAATGAAAGTAAAAATGAATTCGCATATAAGATGTAGAAGAAGGTGATAGTCGCTAATAAAAACGAACCTATTTGAAAGATGATTCCAATAGTGCTCACCATTGCATTTGCTTTAATAAATGAATCATTCGTCGCTAGTGTTTGGAACATATAAAAGATAGAAATGGACATAACAAGTCCAATTAATAAGACAATGTAATCTCTTATTTTACTTTTTAGTCCTGACATGGAAAGTTTGAGTAACATGTTGTAAATTCCTTTCTTATGCTTTTTGTGTGCCTAAATCAGCAAGTACATTTAAAATTTCTTTATAGAACATTTCGCGGTTTGTTGTACGATGTAGTTCTCTATATAGCTCACCATCTTGAATGAACAAAATGCGCTGGCAGTAACTTGCGCTAAATGGATCATGAGTAACCATCATAATTGAAACATTTTGTTCTTCATTAAGGCTTTTCATTGCATCTAAAAGGCTAGTTGCATTTTTAGAATCAAGTGCTCCTGTTGGTTCATCTCCTAAAATAATTGCTGGCTCATGAACGAGTGCGCGTGCAGCAGCGGAACGTTGTTTTTGTCCACCAGATACTTCTGAAGGATACTTTTTTAGAATTGCTGAAATTCCTAACATCTCTGCTACTTTCGTTACCTTTGGTCCAATTTTTCGAGAAGGAACACCCTGCAGGGAAAGTGGCAATGCAATATTTTCATAGATTGATAAATTTTCTAAAAGGTTAAAGTCTTGAAAAATAAATCCTAATTTTTTAGAACGGAAATCAGAGAGTGCACCTTGCCTCATTTTTGTAATATCAGTTCCAGCAATTTCAACTTTGCCGTCTGTTGCATGATCTAATGTAGAAATTACATTTAATAATGTTGTTTTTCCTGAACCAGATGGTCCCATAATTCCTACAAATTCACCTTCTCGAATTGAAAAGGATAAACCTTTTAAGGCGTATGACTGATTTTCACCTTTTTTACCATATACTTTCTGAACATTTTTTACGTCTACAACAGGTCTTTGCATTTTTATATCCTCCTATATGTTATCTCTTGCTATTATTTTTTTCGGATAGGCATTAAGTTCCAATAAGTTAAGCAGCGCCAAATCCATTCTACAGGTCCAAAATTGAAATATTTTAACCAAACGTTGCTAAGCCAGATTTGTAGAATCCATGTTAGGAAACAAACACTTACCATAGCGATTGCTGGTGAAAATACGTTTAGAGTTAGTGGTAAAATGAACATTCCAATAAAGGTCTGTCCTAAATAATTACTCATTCCCATTCTCCCGTAAGCTTGTAATGGTTTTAATACAGTGCTTCCTACTGTACTTTTCAACAAAGCTACAAGGATTAAAATATAAGTTATTGTGAGAAATGGCTGTAAAATGTTTAGTAGTATAAAAGATAGCTTTGCACTTGGTGTTAGCATTTGTATAGTAATTCCAATTATAGAAACACCGCTAAACATAATAATGAGCCATTTATGAAGATTTGGACGTTGCTTCAATTTTGTTAGAACATCCAACTTCATTAGTGAATACCCTTCTATAAAATAGATTAAAAATGAAGTTATCATAGTTAATATTTGAAGAGCATCAAGAAATGGCGGTATGTTCGACTTTAACTGAAATATATAATCGTAATATACTATACTTACGATTATGCCTATTACATGTAAGCTTAAAGAAATTACTAACAATAACCGGCTAGGAACTTTATGAAGACTTAATAATAGTAACCCGACAATGGCGTAAGAGATTAAAACATCTCCTCCCCAAATGCTAGCGTGTAATAGACCGATTAATGCCAGTATGATCATACGACGTATATAAATAAAATATGGTTGCCCCTTTGCTTTCACCCGGGCCAAGAATAGGGCTGATCCAGCACCAAATAGTAGAGAGAAAATGGCATAAAACTTGCCGGTTACTAAAATGTTAACCCATTTGTTATCTGGTAAATTAGTATTAGATACACCAACTTCGTTAAAAAACATAGATATATTCACTAAGAAAATGCCAATTAAGGCAAAACCTCGTATGACATCTAAATCAACAATTCGATTCTTTTGAGGTAAACTTTGTTTTATTGCATTCATAATTCATACATCCTTTCTATGATGATTTTTAGTACATGTATTGCTTGATTAACTATTGTTAGTTTACAAGTGATTAAAAGTTGCAAACATCGATGTATCTAACTGGAATCTTACATTTTTGTAAGGAACCTTCATGTAGATATTTTTTATGTGCATAAAAAGACTCTAAGGAATTACTGGTAAGTAGTAATTCTTTAGAGTCTTTTTGATGAGGAATAAGTTAACTTGAAAATCAAATAAATTGAATGAAAAAACAAATAAAACTGAAAATGGCATAAAAAGAAAAATTTGTTATAATAGCGAATGTTGTATATTTTGGAGGTGAAGAACTTGGGTGCTTATTTATTCCCGATTAAGACGGCGATCATTACATTTCCAATCGCTGGTTTTATTTTATTAATTCCTTTTTTAATTTGGCAGTATCGCAAGCATGGGTATATTAATTATTTACGTATGTTTGTTTTGTACTCTTTATTATTATTTTCAATGGCGGCCTATTATTTAATTATTTTACCGTTTCCGGCAACGTTTGATACGTGTAGTATGCAACGTCCAGGAACACAGCATTATCAAATAACACCTTTTACTTCAATCATGGACATCTTAAGAGAAACAAAGGTGAATTTTGCGAATCCAATGTCATACATTGGAATTTTGAAAGAGCGTGCATTTTTACAGGTGGCATTTAACTTTCTTTTATTGTTACCATTAGGCGTTTATTTACGATATTATTTCCGTCGTAATCTGTTACAAACTGTTATTATTACATTTTTTGTTTCTTTATTCTTTGAAGTTACACAATTATCTGGATTCTATGGATTATATAATTGTCCATATCGTTTATTTGATGTTGATGATTTATTCTTAAATACGCTTGGTGGATTTGCTGGATATATGATTGCACCAATATTTACTTATTTCCTACCAGATGTACATGCGATGGATGAAAAAGTTGATTTTGAAAATAAGCCAGTTCGTATGACACGACGTTTCCTTGCTCTTTGGATGGATTGGTTTGTTATTGGGATTGTGACTTCTTTAATATTCAATGTGAAAGTTTCCATAGCATTTATATTTAACCCTGCTGAAAAATTGGACGAGCTTTTACTTGGCTTCGTTTGGATATTCGTTTATTTTATTGTTGTTCCTTATTTCACAAATGGGAAAACAATTGGGAAATGGATTCTTCATTTTAGAGTAAAAGGGCAAGGAGAGAGAATTACTTTCATTGAATTATGTAAACGCTATGGCCTGTTATATTACGGGATTGGTGGTATCAATTATATTTTAATTGCTTCTAGAATATTGAATGAGCAATTAGAGATAATTTTCCTTTTATTATTCTTTATTTTCAATGGTTTAATTTTATTGCATTTTGTATTGCATATTTTCAAACGAGATAAGCGTTTATTCTATGAGAAAATGAGTAAAACGTATAATGTGATAACTTTTAAAAAGAACAAATAAATAAAAAAAGCATCTGTTGAGATGCTTTTTTTATTTATTCACAATGTTATTGTAGGATTTTACTGTCAGTATATAGTAAGCAAAATAAATCAATGTATAGGCAACTATGGTAGTTAAAACTGGAATGAAAATATCTATGCCAAGTGTATTAGAAAGTGCATTTAAAGCGACAATACTATGCAAGCTACCGACAGTAAGTGGCAAAATGAATATAAAGGCAATTTGTTTTGCAATCGATTTAAAAATGGTTTGCTTACTTACACCTAATTTACGTAAAATGATATATTTGTCTTGATCTATAGTTGCTTCTGTTAATTGTTTAAAGTAAATGATGCTTCCAGTTGCAGCTAAAAAGACAAGTCCTAAAAAGACACCAGCGAAGATGACTAATCCTGTAGCTTCCACAACACCTGTATAAGCGCTGTATTTAGATATTAAATGGATGTCTTTAGGAAGGAGTATTTGCAGTGCTTTTGTTAACTCCTTAGTATTTTTGTCATCGGATACTTTATATGCTTGTAGCATATAGGGTTCTTGTTTTTTTGTAATATCAGAAAAAACTTTGTCGGTCACTACGATGGTGAATTCATGTAATGAGTCATTTAATATATTATCTTGAATTTTCCCTACAAATTGCAATGAATAATCATTACCTGAAAGATGCAGTTTTGCTTTGCCATTTTTATATTCAGTTTGAAATGTATTACTCCTATTTGCATCAAGGGCAATGATTTCTCTATTTTGAAGGGATACTTTTATATCCTTCTTCGTTTTATCGGCTAGAGTATTGAATGTACTCTCTGATAATAAATTTAATTTTTTAGGATTTCTTTCAAAATCGACTGGTAAGATGCCATTCACCTGTAAGTCTGCTTTTATTTTTATTAAAGGGATGGTAATTTTCTCTTTTATTGTATGATTAGAGTTTCTTATTGTATTTTCAATTTGCTGATCTATATGTGAATCGGTTTTTACATACATAAAGCTAAACGGTTCGGTTTTATTAATCATTACCTTATTTTTATAATACATACTATAAGAAGCACCGATTCCACACAGTGTGACTGTGCTTAATAGCGCAATGGCAGTTAGTGTTTTTGCATTTGATTGAATACGTGCTAATAGTTGAGACACACTAACCACATTAATCCCACGGTAATAGCGTGTTTTATTCTTCTGTAAGCCAAGTAATAAAAAAACAGTAAAAGAACGAAATATGAAATATGTACCAACTATAGAAAAACCTAAAATAATACACATATTCCGTATCGTATGGTCTAGCCATATAGAAGAGAAAATAGGTTGAAGTGCGAACCAGTAAGAAGAAATAACTAAAATAATTCCTAATAAGGCGGTCCATATAGAGCCTTTTGGAATGAGCTCATTTTGTCTCTCAGCCCGAAGTAATTCAATTAATTTAAACTTATAAATTATGCTATAACCTTGAAAAGATGTTATTAAAATAATAACGGTAAATATGAGTATGGTATGCATGATTGCTTCTAGAGAAATAGAAAACGAAATAGCAGTTGATAATTGCATTACTTTTAAAAGTAACATGGAAAACACCTTTGAGAGTAAAGCTCCGATGCTCATTCCTATAATGAGTGCAAACATTCCTATGATGAGATTTTCATAAAATAACAGGGCACCAATTTGACGTTTTCGAACACCTAGTAAGGAATACAACGCAATTTCTTTTTTTCTTCTCTTTGTGAAAAATGAATTTGAATACGAAATGAATATTGCTACAAAAATGATTAGAATAACAGAAGAGGCTGTAAAAACATCTGAAATCCCTTTAGCTGTATTCGTTTGTTCTACGATATCTTCGTTATATTGTAAGGATACAAAAATAAAATAAATGACAATACTAAGTATCATAGATGCAAAGTATAGTACATAATTTTTAAGATTTCTTTGCAAGTTTTTTTGGATGATACTAAATGGAGTCATACCCGTTACCTCCAAGAGCAGAAATGATACGTAACAGTTTTTGGAAAAAATCTTCTTGTGGCATCTCACCCTTTACAAGTTCCGTGAAAAATTTTCCATCTTTAATAAAGAGGATGCGTTCGCAATAACTTGCTACAAAAGGATCATGCGTAACCATCAAAATAGTGGCTATTTGTTTTTTATTTAATGCTTGTAGGCTGTTTAGTAAATGAGCTGCTGATTTAGAGTCCAGTGCACCTGTAGGTTCATCAGCTAAAATTAATTTCGGTTTTCCTATAATAGCCCTCGCTGCTGCAGTACGCTGTTGTTGTCCACCAGAAATTTGATACGGATATTTATTTAGCAATTCTTGAATGCCAAACAGTGTGGAAACTTCATCGACACGTGCATCAATTTCGTGTGCATTCATATTTCTTAAAGCAAGTGGTAGAAGTATATTATCCTTTATCGTTAACGTATCAAGTAAATTGTAGTCCTGAAAAATAAAGCCTAATGTGTCACTACGGAATGCAGTAAGTTGTTCATCTTTCATTTTTATAATATTTCTTCCATCAACAATAATTTCTCCTGTGGTTGGTATATCAATTGTCGATAATATATTTAATAAAGTAGATTTTCCAGATCCAGATGGACCCATTATGCCAACGAATTCACCTTCAAAAATTGTGAGATCAATATCATGGAGGGCAGTAAATATGCTACCTCTATTACTAAAGACCTTTCTTACGTGTTTTGCTTGTAATACGGGGTTCAATATGGATCCTCCTCTATTGTATGATAAGCTTATTGTATGGTAATTTTATACCCTAAACCATAGGACAACCTTACAAATTATAATTCAAACCTTACAAACTTGTAAGGTTAAAATAGTGCTAGGAGGCAAACTTTTTATGAAAGTCTTATTAGTTGAAGATGAACCAACTATTCGTGAAACAGTGGCCGATGAGTTAAGAAAATGGGGATTTGAAGTATGGGCAAGTACAAACTTTGAACATATTTTAAACGATTTTTTGGCTCAATCTCCGCAACTTGTTTTACTTGATATTAACCTTCCTCATTTTGATGGATTTTATTGGTGTAGAAAAATTCGTGAAGTATCGAAAGTACCAATTATTTTCTTATCATCTCGTGATAATCCTATGGATATGGTAATGGCCATGAATATGGGGGGAGATGATTTTATGCAGAAACCATTTTATACAGATGTTTTAGTAGCTAAAATTCAAGCTCTTATGAGACGTACATATTCTTATACACAAACGGAAACAAATGTTGTTGAATATGAAGGTGTCGTATTAAATTTACAGAGCGGGGAAGTAACATATCATAATCAAATATTGGAATTAACAAAAAATGAGTTTAAAATTTTACAGATATTAATGCAGAATATAGGATCGATTGTAAGTCGAGATAATATTATGCGTAAACTCTGGGAAAATGAAAGTTTTGTTGATGATAATACATTAACAGTAAACGTCGCTCGTGTAAGGAAGAAGCTTGCTGAACTTGGAAAAGAGGAATTTATCCATACGAAGAAAGGGCAAGGTTACATTATTACATGAGTATTTTTCGTTACGTAAAAGAACGCCGGTATTTTATGCTTCTTTACTTTTTGATTATGTCATTTATTTCTACCATGATTTATTTAAGCGAGGGATTAAGTAATACAAAAGCAAATCTTATATATATCAATGTCGTAAGTGCAATTTTTATTTTTATCTATCTTATAATCGGGTATTTTTATCATAAAAGATTTTATAAAGAACTTCATATTGCTCTTCATTTAGAGCAGGATACAGTTATTGCAATCCCAAATCCACATACATATGAACAGGAACTATATACAGATATATTAAAAAAACTGTACTTAGAGCAACAAGAGCAAATGTATGTATTGCATGAGGAAAAGAAAGAGTATCATGATTTTATTATGTCGTGGATTCATGAAGTGAAAATACCGATTGCTGCTAGTCAACTATTAATGCGCAGTGGCAAACCGGCAGATATTTTAATTGATAAATTAGAGGATGAGTTAGGAAAAATAGATCACTTTGTTGAACAAGCTTTATACTATTCACGGCTTGATTCCTTTTCAAAAGATTATTTCATTCAAGAAGTTTCTCTCGAGGCGATTACGGGTACTAGTATGAAAAAATATGCTAAGTCATTTATTTCAAAGCGCATTCAATTTGAACGTACAAACTTACAACTTCTAGTAGAGAGTGATACAAAATGGCTATCTTTTATTGTCGATCAGATTGTAGCAAATGCATTAAAGTATACGGATTCGCATGGAGAAATTAAGTTTATCGGAGAAGAAGACGAAGCGGAAAAGCGTCTCATTATTCAAGATAACGGCATTGGTATTAAGCTTGAAGACGTTGGACGAGTATTTGAACGTGGATTTACGGGAGCAAATGGACGAGTTCATACGAAATCAACTGGATTAGGATTATATTTAGCGAAACGATTGTCTCATAAATTGGGGCATGATATTTCTATTGAATCGAAAGAGAATGAATATACAAAAGTGACAATACATTTTCCTAAAGGGAATCAATATCATAAGATCGCGAAAACATAACAAAAGCACTTATTCTATGGATAAGTGCTTTTGTTATGTTTTCTTTTATCCTATTATCCGCCGAGATGCCTGTAAAAGTCCGATTGGAGGGAATTAAAAATTTACTTTATTCAAATCTTAATATGTTTTGTGTTTCTATACATACCTATTGTAAGATTATATAGAGTTCTCCTAATAAGCTGTTTTAATGGATTTTTTAGGGATTTAATATTTATAAGTCGTAAATAATTTTTTATCTAACTAAGTTATATTGAAGTAGAGGTGAACCATCGGTGAGGCAGGTGTTAGTAATTAAAAATGAACGGTCTTTAGCAAAGAAAATCGTAAGCGGTTTAACGGAAGAAGGCCACTTCATTTTAAAACTTCACAATGAAAACGAAGGTTTAAATATAGCATATGAACAAGATTGGGATATTATTATATTAGATTGGGATTCATTAAGCATATCTGGACCAGAAATTTGCAGGAAAATACGACTTGTTAAAATGACACCCATCATTATTGTGACCAACAATATTTCTAGCAAGGATTGCGTAGCAGGGTTACAAGCAGGAGCTGATGATTATATAAGAAAACCATTTGCGAAAGAAGAATTAGTAGCAAGAGTTCAAGCTATTTTAAGGAGAAGTAACTGTAACCAGCAAAATGAGATAAACTTTTATCAGTTTAAAGATCTCTTTGTTGATGCATCTAGCAATATTGTGAAAAAAGGTGGTAAAAATCTCTCGCTTACGAAACGTGAGTACGACTTACTTGTATTTTTAATCAAGAATAAAAACACAATATTGAGCCGTGAAATGCTTTTGAACCAAGTTTGGGGACATAACGTAGTCGTAAATCCAAATGTAGTAGACTTATATATTGGATATGTAAGAAAAAAGTTAAAGTGTGAGAAGAAAGACAGATATATTCAAACGATACATGGTAGAGGCTATTCAATGGTTGAATGATAAAAATAAGATAATAAAGTAGTTTCTGTGAAATATGAAAAGACAGAAACTATAAAAAGAAGATTGCTATCAGGAAATGGTCATTTTTTTGCAGTAGAAACCATGTTTTATAAGGTATGGGGGATGGATCTGCTGCGCATTAGTTGAGACCGTATCAAATTTATTTTTAATTTTATTAACTCACACCATTCACAAGATTTTCACATAATTAATGACTATACTTATTTACAGGATATTCAAATGAAAATGATTATCAATATTGATTTAGGTGAATAGCAGTTATTATCTAATTCAATCTTTGGAAGTCATCATTTTCGAAATAAATTACATAATAAGGAGTATACGTATGAAAAAAACTATGCTTTTAAAATTAGTAAGTATTCTAGCAATTTTCACTTTAATGTTAGTAGCTTGCTCAGATTCAGGTAAAGAAACTTCGAAGGCTACTAAAGATAATGGTAGTGATAAGCCAAAAACGGTTGAAATCACTGATGCGCATGGAAAAGTTACTGTTCCTGTAAATCCAAAGAATGTAGTTGCTTTAGATAATAGAACGTTTGAAACTTTAGCTGATTGGGGAATTAAATTAGCTGCTGCTCCAAAGGATATCATGCCTGCTGATTCAGCATATAAAAAGGATGAAAAAGTTCAAAATATTGGGAATCACCGTGAGCCAAATCTTGAAATTATTGCCGCTGCAAACCCTGACCTTGTAATTGTTGGTCAAAGATTTGCTAGCCATTACGAAGAAATCAAAAAATTAGTACCAAATGCAGCAGTTATTGATCTTAATGTTGATGTTTCTGAGAAGGCTACTAAGCCTGGAGAAAACTTAGTAAAAGGACTTAAAGATTCTACTGTTACTTTAGGAAAAATCTTCGATAAAGAGAAAGAAGCTAAAAAATTAGTAGCTGATTTTGATAAATCTATTGAAAATGCAAAATCTGCTTATAACGGAAAAGATAAAGTTATGAGTGTTATCGTTACTGGTGGTAATATCGGTTTTGCTGCGCCGCACTCTGGCCGTGTTTGGGGACCAATGTATGAAATTTTCGGTTGGACTCCAGCATTAGAAGTTTCTAATTCTACTGCAGGTCATAAAGGTGACGACGTTTCTGTTGAAGCTATTGCACAAACAAATCCTGATTGGCTGTTCGTATTAGATCGTGATGCTGCAACATCTGATGCAGCTAAGTCAGCTCCTGCTCAGGATGTTATTTCTAAATCACCAGCTCTTCAAAACACAACTGCTGTTTCTAAAAAACAAGTTATTTATGCACCAGCAGATACTTACACAAATGAATCAATTCAGACTTATATAGAGTTATTTGGAAATCTTGCAAAAACTTTAGCTAAGTAGTGTAAAGGAGTACGAAGCAGTGTCAAAAAATATAATTTCTAGGGTTGAGAATATTTCTCAACCCCAGTTTTATAATCACAATAAATTATGGACAAAATCTTTTATAATAGCGATTATAGTTGTTATAATTTTAGGGATTATATCACTGTTTACTGGCGTTTATGATATACGTGGACAAGAGGACGGGACAGAGATGTTTTTCATAACTCGTGTTCCGAGAACTGTTGCATTAATGCTTACTGGAGCTGCAATGGCGATGGCAGGTCTCGTCATGCAACTACTTACACAAAATCGTTTTGTTGAACCTACTACAACGGGGACTATTGAATGGTCAGGCTTAGGCCTGCTTTTTGTGTATTTACTATTTCCTGCCCCAACTTTAGTTCAAAGAATGACTGGTGCAATCATTTTTTCTTTTATAGGAACTATGATTTTCTTTCTATTTTTAAGAAGAGTTAAGCTCCGTTCGTCTTTAATTGTCCCGATTATTGGATTGATGCTTGGAGCAGTTATTTCTGCAGTATCTACTTTTTTGGGACTCCTTTTTCAAATGACGCAAAGTATTGAAACTTGGTTTGTAGGTTCATTTGCTAACATTCAGGTGGGAAGATACGAATATTTATGGCTGATTGTTATCATTACTTTTCTTATTTTTATGTATGCGAATAGATTGACGTTAGCTGGGCTAGGAGAAGATGTCGCAACAAGCCTTGGCGTTAATTACAATCGAATTGTTCTTTTTGGGACTGCTCTTATCTCTGTTGCAGTTGGGATTGTTGCAGCTGTTATTGGAAATTTACCTTTCTTAGGGTTAATTGTTCCAAATATTGTTTCCATGTTTAGAGGTGATGATCTTAGAAGTAATTTACCTTGGGTGTGCTTGATCGGAATGGGGACAATAACTGCCTGTGATATCATTTCTCGAACAATTATAAAACCTTTTGAATTACCTGTTTCTTTAATACTTGCATCAGTAGGAGCAGTCGTGTTTATTACTATTTTATTGAGAAAAAGAAAACCAAGGAGGCTACGATGATCACATTAGATTATAGAAATAAAGAAAATGTCGAAGTCGATTCTAGCCTTCATAATGAAAGTAGATCAGCTAGCGCTTTTCGTTCTAAGAAGGAAGCAAGACGTTATTGGATTGTACTGATAACATTGATTGCTTTAGGCCTCCTTTCTTCATATGGACTTTTAGTGTATAACAATCCAGTTCCGATAGATTCACCTTCTTTTATCCCAGTTGTTAAGAGAAGGATTGTAGCTATTGTTGCAATGATTATTGCAGCTGTTTGCCATAGTTTGTCGACAGTTGCTTTCCAATCCATTACGAATAATAAGATTATTACTCCTTCACTGTTAGGTTTCGAATCACTTTATTCAGCAATTCATACGAGCACAATATTCTTCTTTGGTGCTAGTGCATTGATCAATTTTAATGGAATTGGATCATTTTTATTTCAAGTCATTCTTATGGTCCTCATGAGTTTGATACTTTATGGATGGCTACTTTCCGGTAAATACGGGAATTTACAACTTATGCTTTTAGTTGGGATTATCATTGGCACTGGACTAAATTCTATGTCAACTTTCATGAGAAAACTACTTGCGCCTTCAGAGTTTGATATTTTGCAAGCGAAATTATTTGGCTCTGTTAATCATGCAGATCCTGCCTATTTTCCTATTGTAATTCCGATGATCATAATTGTAGCAGTATTAATTTTTGCTCATTCTAAGAATTTGAATGTCTTATCACTAGGAAAGGATGTTGCTACTTCTTTTGGAGTTAAATATCAACCTAGTGTAATTTATACGCTTGTATTAGTAGCTATTTTAATGTCTATTTCAACAGCTCTAATTGGGCCACTTACTTTCTACGGATTTTTAGTAGCAACTTTGAGTTATCAGGCGGCATCAACGTATGATCACAGATATATTTTCCCAATGGCTTTTGCAATCGGATTTTTAATAATGACGAGCGCATACTTTTTAATGTATCATGTATTCCATGCTCAAGGCGTAGTTTCAGTTATTATTGAATTATTTGGTGGAATTATATTCTTAACTATAGTTTTAAGGAAGAGGGCTTTATGATAAAAATTGATAATGTTAAAAAGTTCTATACTGATAAGGTAAAAATAGGACCTTTGGATATTGAAATACCAAAAGCGGGCTTTACTTCTTTAATTGGACCAAATGGTGCTGGAAAGTCTACGACACTTTTGATGATAGGAAGACTTTTAGATATGGATGAAGGTCAAATCCAAGTAGCAAATATGGATGTTTCTGAATCCAAATCAAAAGACTTAGCAAAAGTTTTGACTATATTGCGACAAGAAAATCATTTTGTAACGAGGCTTACTGTTAGACAATTAGTTGGATTTGGGCGCTTTCCTTATTCAAAGGGAAGATTAACGAAAGAGGATGAAGTTATTATTTCTAAATATATCGACTTCCTAGATTTAACGAATTTAGAGAATAGATATTTAGATGAGCTTTCTGGTGGTCAAAGACAAAGGGCATATGTAGCGATGGTATTGTGCCAAGAGACTGAATATGTACTTTTGGATGAGCCGCTAAATAACCTGGATGTTGCTCGATCTGTTCAAATGATGGAGCACTTGAGACGTGCGGCTAATGAATTTGGAAGAACAATTTTGACTGTTATGCATGACATAAATTTTGCAGCTAAATACTCTGACAAAATTTGTGCGATGAAAGATGGACAAATTGCTGCTTTTGGAACAGTAGAAGAAGTTATGGACTCAACACTTTTGACAGATATTTTTGAAACAAAAATAGAGATTATTAATGGTCCTTATGGGCCGATCGCTGTTTATTAGTTATAAAATGTATACTGTAGCTGCTGTCTATATTTTGTAGGCAGCAGCTTTTTTATCTGAAGAATTAACAAATCTTTTATCAGCGCTTCAAAAGCTAACGAAGGTAATTGAAGAGCTGTAGTGGTTGTTACATGTAAAAAGAAGCATAAGCTGACAAAAACGATCAGCTTATGCTAATTCATATTTCGAATATAAAAAGTGGAGTTTTAATCAAACAAATTAAAAACTAAATTGTGGCTTCATATCACCTGTATAAGGTTCATGTTCAACAAATACAGTGATGTCTTTCCCTGCTTGGTCTTTACCAGTTCTTTTATAAGTAAATTTCTTATTATTTAGTTCAGTAAGTTCAAGAGCCGCACCATATTTATTATTTCCAATTGAAACATGAGCTCTTATTTTATTTTCATGCACAACATCGAAGTAGCCATAGTCACCGCGGCTTTGGCCTGTTTCGCTATTGAAGAATTCATATTTATTAGATTTGTCATCGAATTTTGCTAGACTTATAAAATTTGAATTAAACTGTGTTACATCATTACCAGCTTCATCTAATACTTTTGTTCCGTGCCAAAGGGTTCCGCCTAAAATCTTATCTCCATCAACGTTTTTAACGATATCGCCTGTAGTTGTGTTCAGCTGCTTGTCCGGATCAGTGAAAGAAAGCTCTTTTTCTTTATATGGAACATGTTCAACGAAAACTTCTACATCTTTACCGTTAGCATCTTTCCCCATTCGTTTATAAGTAAATACATTCTTATTTAGCTTTGTCATATCAACAACAGCTTGATATTTCATTGATTCTGAAATTAATATTCTCTTCTTCCCATCATTTGTGATAAAGAAAGTTCCTTTATCGCCACGACTTGCACCTGTTTTAGCGTCAAAGAATTCATATCTTCCTGACTTTGCATCATATTTTGCAAGACCAATGAAGTTTGCATTTTCTTTTGTTAAGTCATTTTTATCTTTATCTAATACTCGTGTACCTTGCCAATTTGTGTCGCTAAGAATGTTAGCCATTTTTTGGCCTTTCGTTAACTTATTTTCCTTTTTTGTTTCTTTAGCAGCTTGTTCTTGTTTCGGTTTACTATGATTTTCTTCGGCTTTCGTACCAATGCACCCGGTTAGTGCGATTGTGAGTCCGAGCAATATAGATGATAGTGCTTTCGTTTTTTTGTTCATTTTTATCGTCTCCTCATTTTATAAATGTAAGTTGTACGGTTTGTGATTATAGTAATAGTTACTACGTTTATTATGTTAATACTGGAGTATAAACTGCCTCTAAATAAAACATTAAAAAAAGATAAACTAATTCCTAAAATTTTTTCATACTTATAAAAAGGTCTTTTACATGAGGTGAATGTAAATCTCTCATTTTGAAAAACGGCGTAATTAAATGGGCGGATTCATATTATGTTTACAGTGCGATTTTAGATGTGATGCTATACTGTGTATAGGATTTTATGTGTGTATGTTGTGTCGTTTTTTGTCGGTAAGTCGATATATTATGAAAATCGCTGATATAAATTGGGTTGCGACGATATATTTCGAAAATCGCCGATATAATTTGAGTTGCGCTGATATATTTGAAAAATCGCTGATATATTTTGGAGGGGAATAAAGATGATTGTGAAAGAACGGAAAATGTCCGTACATTTGCTTCAATTAGAAGCTTTACTTAGAAGATTGCCTGCTCATCATCCAAAAAGGAATGTGGTGGTTGAAAGTCTAGCGAAATTTATGGCTGGCTATAAAGGAGAGCAGGCAATTGAATATCCGCTTAGTTTTCTATCTGAAACAAAATATAGCATTTTACATGACATCAGATTGTTTGATCAGAAACATTATTTTCAAATTGATGCCCTCATAGTTTCCTCATGTTTTCTTCTTTTTCTTGAAATAAAAAATATCATTGGTACGTTAATTTTTGATGCAAAGTTTAATCAACTCATTCGAATCGCAGATGGTACTTCAGAAGAGGGTTTTCCAGATCCGCTTTTACAAGTGAAACGGCAAGAGATGCAGCTGAGAAAATGGCTGAGTTTGCATGGTTTATATAATATTCCGATTGAATCTCTCGTTGTAATTAGTTCTCCTCGTACAATTATTAAAACTTCAGATGAAATGCTTCCTAATAAAATTATCCACGGTGCAAATTTACCTAATAGAATTAAACAAATGGAAAGTCAATATAAAGAAGACGTAATTGATAATGTAGATGGACTTATAAATCAAATTATGAATGAGCACATTCCGCAGCGACAAAATATTCTTGCACAATATAAAGTGAAAAAAGAGGAATTGCTAAAGGGCGTGCAATGTGAGGAATGTTTTACAATGGCAATGTTAAAAGAAAAACAGGGATGGCGCTGCTCAAACTGTAATAGTACGTCTAAAAATGCTCATTTACGTGCTTTACAAGACTACACACTTCTGTTTGGAATGATAACTACTAATAGCAAGTTGAGGGATTTTCTTAATATGCAATCTAGTTCTGCGGTTAAAAGACTCCTCAAAACAATGAACATCCCACACACTGGCACCAACAAAGGACGAACCTATGATTTAACCCACCTCCAATTATAATTTTGCTATAATAAATATGTACTTATACGAAGGGGAGTTTAATGAGAAAATGAAATCATTTAATATTGATCATTTTATCGCGAGTGTTTTACAGTGGATATTAAATATAGCGTTAATTATATTATCCATTGTCTTATCTATTTTTTTAATTAACGAGACGATTACTTTTATTCAATACATATTTTCAGCGAAGAAGTATACGTCATATAAATTAGTTGAAAGTATTATCGTCTATTTCTTATACTTCGAGTTCATCGCATTGATTATTAAGTATTTTAAGTCGAACTACCATTTTCCGTTACGTTATTTTATTTATATTGGAATCACGGCGTTAATTCGATTAATTATTGTGTCTCATGAGGAACCGATGGAGACGTTATTATACGCAGGAGCAATTCTTATTTTAGTTATCGCTTTATACATATCAAATATGAGAGATTTGAGAAAAGAGTAGTAGTGCAGACATAAGTTTGCACTACTTTTTTTATCTTGACCTTCAAGTTACTTGAAAGTTTACAATGTAAATAGGGCGTTTGAAATTGAAAAAAATTGAGAAATTAAGTGAAGAGGTTTCTTTTACTTGGAGGTTATAGAAATGAATCAGGAATTGAAATTGCGTCCACTAGAGCGAGAAGATTTAAAGTTTGTACACGAACTGAATAATAATGCACATATTATGTCGTATTGGTTTGAAGAGCCGTATGAGGCATTTGTGGAGCTACAAGACTTATACGATAAACATATACATGATCAAAGCGAACGCCGATTTATCGTTGAAAAAGACAATGAAATGGTTGGATTAGTCGAGTTAGTGGAAATCGATTATATTCACCGTAGAACAGAATTCCAAATTATTATTGATCCAAATTATCAAGGATATGGTTATGCAGCGGAAGCGACGCGTTTAGCGATGGATTATGCTTTTTCTGTATTAAATATGCATAAGATTTATTTAGTGGTGGATAAGGAAAATGAAAAAGCGGTACATGTTTATAAAAAGGTTGGATTTATGGTAGAAGGTGAACTGTTAGACGAATTTTTCGTTGACGGTAACTATCATAATGCGATAAGAATGTGTATGTTCCAAAAGGCATACTTTGGCACAAAATAACCGTTTGGAAGAGCTATAGTAGGGAATCCGTTAATTGAAATAAAACACTCACCACGAAATAGAAACATACGATATGGAAGAAAAATAATAAGTGAGTTGAATAATGATGAATCATTATTTTTATAGTGGTAGACAAGTGGGAGCAGCTATTACGCTTGCTGGGGCACAGGGAACCATTCATGCTGTGAATCAAGTGATTCAAATGCAGCAACAAGCACAATTTGCAAAAATGATGCAGGGGCAGTATATGCCATACTCACAATTTCCGATGCAAAGTGTGCATTATGATGTGTATCCAGCTAGTTTCTTTTCCATTCCATATGGTGGGACTTATTTCTTATGAAAGAAAGCGACTGATAAGAGTCGCTTTCTTTTTTATATTCCGCCTAGCTTCATTCCAAGGAATGCGAAGAGGATACCAACTATGTAAGTAGCGCTTAAGTATAAAAGGAATGTGCTAAAGCTTTTACGATTGAGAAGCTGAACAGATTCTAGTTTAAACGTCGAGAATGTCGTGAAGGCACCCATAAATCCAGTACCTAATAATAATTGCCAACCTGTAGTGACTCCGTTGCCAATTATATATCCGAGTAAAAACGCTCCTGTTATATTAATGAGAAATGTAGCAATTGGAAAGGAAGTCTTATTTCTTTTTTTAAACCAATTACTAATTGCAAATCGTGTAATCGCACCGAAAAATCCTCCCGTTGCTACTAATAAAGCTTCTATCATAAGTGATCACCTTCCGTAAGATGTTTCTTAAGTAAGAAATTACCTAGTGTATAGCCAAGTCCAGACATAATGAGGCCACCAAGTATGCTGCATGATACATATAAGAAGGCTATGCTCCACTCAGAACGATTGATCAATTGAATAGTTTCTACACTAAATGTTGAAAACGTCGTAAAAGAACCGATGAATCCAGTCCCAATGCCTGTGATTACATCTGAAGGTAAGATGTTGAGCTTAGCGATATACGTAGTCAGCCAAGCTAATAAGAAGCATCCGGCTAAGTTAATCAGTAATGTAGCTAGTGGAAATGTATGATGCCAAAATTCATGAATAGTAAGACCTAAATAATAACGAGAAAGGGCTCCTAATATACCGGCAATGCCGACCATAATATAAATCAATTTTCTCACCTCTTTAAATAGCTTGCTCAAAAAAATAGACTCCTACCAGTAGTTATACTGGTAGGAGTCATTAGCTAAGCAGCGTTTATGGCGAACTCCATCGCCTATGATTATTACATATAGTGTACTAAACATTCCGCTTGATTTCCAGTGAAGGAGTTGGAGCATTTTGTATTTTTGATAATGTAAGAGTAAGAAATATTGCTTATAAACTAAATATAGTGATATAAGGTTTTTGGTGTGATAAAATATTTCGTATGTTGTCATTCAGTTTTAGTTAACTGAAAATAAGGAAAATTAAGTTGTGTGTTTTAGAAAAGGGGCGTTTATTTGAAGAAATTATTAAAAATAGTACTTATATGTATTTTAGTAGCATTGGGAGTGGTAGGTGTTTTTTTAGGGTATATGACACTTACTAAAGAGCAGCCTGCTGATGTTGTAAGTTTGAAGGTGGAAAATAATAAAGAGCGCGTATTAGCGACAGGAAATGAATTTAAAGTTACAACATTTAATATTGGATATGCTGGATTAGATAAGGACCAAGATTTCTTTATGGATGGGGGAAAGGGATCTGGTTCAAGTAGTAAAGAGCAAACGGAAGTTAACCTAAAGAATATGTTTTCGTTTTTACAAAATGAGAATAGTGATTTTGCGTTGTTACAAGAAGTTGATATAAAATCAATGCGATCTTTTGATGTAAATGAACATGAATTTTTGAAAAAAGGATTACCTGATTATGCTTCGTCATTTGGCAAGAACTACGATACGAAATGGGTTCCAGTACCAATAACAAATCCAATGGGATATGCGGAGGCTGGATTAAGTACGTTTTCTAAATACACTGTTCAAGAAGCGAAGAGATTCCAGCTTCCTGGAATGGAGCCTTGGCCGAAGCGTTTATTTGATTTAGATCGGGCGATTGTTGAACATACAATCCCTGTTAATAATGGAAAGCATGTTAGACTTGTAAACTTACATTTGTCTGCGTACGATGAAGGCGGGAAAATTAGAAAACAGCAAGTAGAGTTTTTAAAAGAATATATGAACAAGCATTATAAAAATGGTGATTACGTAATAATGGGCGGAGATTGGAATCAATTAGTTTCTGACGTTCAATTAAGTGATCCGAAGTTTGTGAAGGAGCGTCCTGAGTGGTTAGTAGAGTTACCGAAGGACTTTACTGATGGTGGATTTAAATGGGCTGTAGACCCGTCTGTTATGACAGTGAGAGACGATGTGAAGAAATATGTAGAAGGTGAAAACTTCGTCACGATTATTGATGGCTTTATCGTTTCACCGAATGTTGAAATTGTAAATGTGCAAGGAAAAGATTTAAAGTTTGAAAATAGTGATCATAACCCAGTGAGTGCGGTATTTAAGCTGAAGTAATTAAGTGCAGAAGGTGGGACTATATATGGAATGGTTAAAGAAAACTTGTTTTTCTAACCTTGAGAAAGAATCACAGAAAAATCATTTATTGCTGTTTATTACGATTTGTAGTTTCTTCCTTGGAATCATCGCAATTGGGTATTACGGATATATTTTTACAGAGAGAGCAATCGCGTTTTGGGTTTGTGGCATTTCTGTCGTTGTATTTGGAACACTTCTTACTTTTATAAAAAGCATGGAAACGACGTATAAATATATCATGACATTTATGTTGCTTATGATGTCTTTCATTATGGTACAAGCTTTTAATGAAAGCCCAGCTGTATTTCAAATGGTCTATTTTACACTAGCCGTTTCACTTATTTATTTAAGTGAACGCCTCGTTGTAATTCTAGGCGGAGTGGCAGTTGTAATCACATTTATCCTTTGTAGTTATTGGCCAGAGCAATTTTTTGCTTATACAGCTGCATCTGAAGCTGCAAACTTCGCAAGCTTGTTAGCAATCGTAACAATCGCTATGTGGGGCGTCACGAAAATTGGTTCTAACTTGCTGGCTCGTTTAAGTGATGAGAAGCAAGAAGTAATGAGAAAAGCTCAGGAGCTAGAAGAGACGCAAAGGCTTATTGAAGAAACAGTTGTGAAACTAGATCGTAATTTCAATTGTTTAAGAGAAAATATGAATACATCGATGGAGTCGATGAGTGACATTAATTTTGCTTTTGAAGAGGTAGCAGTTGGTACACAATCACAATCAGAGATGATGTCACGTTCAGTAGAAGTATTGAACGATATGGAAGGAAATATTGAACAAATCATTTCTCAAGTAAGAAATGCATCGATTCGTGTTGATGAAAGCTTAGAAATTTCAAAGGGTAGTGTACATACTTTAAGAAACTTTGAAGCAAATATGAAAAGTTTAAATGATGTTATTTCACAATCAGGAGTTATATTTAGAGATTTAATGATGCAATCGAAGCAAATTAATGAGATTGTAGATGTAATAACGAATATTTCAAGTCAGACGAGTTTACTAGCTTTAAATGCAAATATTGAAGCTGCAAGAGCAGGTGAGCATGGGAAAGGATTTGCGATTGTAGCGAATGAAGTATTAAAGCTTGCTGAGGAATCGAATCGTTCTGCGGGAAGAATTCAAGGGATTTTGAAGGAGTTTAGTAATCAAGCAAGTAAGGTAGAAGTGCAAGTAGAGAAATCAGAAAGAGTACAAGAAGAATGTAATGAAATGTTAGTAAGTGTTTTAACAAATGTAACGGATTTAGGGAAATTTATTGATGAAATTAATGATGTAATGCGAGAAATTGTTGGTCATCAAGAAAGTTTCCAAGTTAAAACGACGAATATCGTAAAGGATGTTACACATGCTTCCAATGTAATACAGCAAACTTCTGCGGCTACAGAAGAAGTGTTAGCAAGTGTGGAAGAAGAAAAGCATCGAAATGATACATCGGTGAAGACATTACATACTGTTAGCGAGCAAGTGAAATTGTTAGAAGATATTTTAGAAAAGTAATATCACTTAAAAAGGGCACAACGTTTGTGCCCTTTTTTCATTTAAACGAAGACTTGCTCGGATTTTAATTGCTTTTCTGCTCGTTTTCTGCCAAGCTTAAGAAGATGAAATTCAGCTAATAGCGGAATTAAAATACTTCAAAGAAAGAATTAAAAAGGTGACGTATATGATCGAAGTTAAGACTTCTGAACTTAGTGATGGAGAATTTAATAGAGGTGTATTTGCAACTCGTGATATTAAAAAAGGTGAGTTGATACACGCAGCGCCAGTTATCTCTTATCCGAATGAACAGCATGAACACATTGAGAAAACATTACTTGCTGACTACGCATTTGAGTATGGGATTAATCATACGGCAATCCTTTTAGGATACGGCATGTTATTCAATCATTCATATACACCGAATGCGACGTATGATATTGTCTTTGAGAATCATACATTTAACTTCTATGCTTATAAAGATATAAAAGCAGGAGAAGAAATCTTAATCAATTATAATGGTGAAGTGGATAACGATGAACTGTTATGGTTTGATAAAGAAAAAGAAGAGAACGAAAAGTAATTTAAAATAAGTAATGAAAAAGATGCCTTTACCTATGTAAAAGCATCTTTTTTGTTGATGAAAATAAAGTAAAGATTACAAAAAAATACCACTTTATTTTCGTGTGGTATAGTAAGATACTGAAGGGTAGTGTTTTGAAAAAGTAATATATTTTACAAATTGTTGTCTTTCTGATGACATGTCAAGTTTAGTAGCCCATTTGGGTTGCTTTATTATGCAATATATATTTTAATATGAGTGGCACCTCTTATAAATTAAGAGGTTAATAGGTGTCTCGAATTGATTTTGGGTACACTGTATCCACCACTTTAAGTTCGTTCATGTATGTGGGGATATTATGGGCCCGTATAACGGGATAAAAAGAATATAGAAATAGAGGAATCGTAAAATGAATATGCAAGAGGTTTATGAATATTTAAGTACGGTATTGCCTGAAGGTCATGTGAAACAAGATGAAATGTTAAAGAATCATACGCATATTAAAGTTGGTGGAAAAGCAGATGTGTTCGTTGCGCCGACAAATTATGATGAAATTCAAGAAGTTATTAAATATGCGAACAAATATAATATTCCAGTTACGTTTTTAGGAAATGGATCGAATGTTATTATTAAAGATGGTGGAATTCGCGGGATTACAGTAAGTTTAATTCATATTACAGGTGTTACTGTAACAGGAACGACGATTGTAGCACAGTGCGGTGCAGCAATTATTGACGTATCACGTATTGCACTAGAACATAACTTAACGGGGCTTGAGTTTGCTTGTGGTATTCCAGGTTCAGTTGGCGGAGCATTATATATGAATGCAGGTGCATACGGCGGTGAAATTTCGTATGTATTAACAGAAGCTGTCGTAATGACAGGTGATGGAGAGCTACGTACTTTGACGAAAGAAGCATTTGAATTTGGATATCGTAAGAGTGTATTTGCGAACAACCATTACATTATTCTTGAAGCGAGATTTGAACTTGAAGAAGGTGTACATGAAGAAATTAAAGCAAAAATGGATGATTTAACGTTTAAACGTGAATCAAAACAGCCTCTAGAATATCCTTCATGTGGTAGTGTATTTAAACGCCCACCAAATAACTTTGCTGGTAAATTGATTCAAGACTCAGGGTTACAAGGTAAGCGAATTGGTGGAGTGGAAGTTTCTTTAAAACACGCTGGATTTATGGTAAATGTTGATAACGGAACAGCACAAGATTACATCGACTTAATTCACTTCGTACAAAAAACAGTTGAAGAGAAATTTGGCGTGAAGTTAGAGCGTGAAGTAAGGATTATTGGAGAAGATAAAGAATAACATATACGTATGAAACTGCGAATTATTTTAAAATAACATTTGGGTATTGTTGACAATTTGTTTTCAATTCAATATAATGGCTAATAATTTAACAAATAACATACGTTGAAAGAGCCCAGTAGCAGTTTGTCACTGTTAATGAGAGAGCTAGGGGATGCTGGAACCTAGCACAAACAAATTTGCGAATTACACTCTGGAGTATCTTAGGTAATGCTAAGCGGATTGGCAATCGATATTATTGCTAAGAGTGGTATGAGTAGCTATGCTATTTATACAAACTGGGTGGTAACACGGTGAATCATCGTCCCTATGTCATAGACATAGGGACTTTTTGTTTTTAAAAAATAAAGGGGATGACAAAAGATGAATATCATTGATGAATTAGAATGGCGCGGTGCTGTTAATCAACAGACTGACGAAGAAGGTTTACGTAAGCTAGTAGAAGAGAAAAAGATTTCGCTATACTGCGGAGTTGATCCGACTGGTGATAGTATGCATATTGGACATTTGATTCCGTTTATGATGATGAAAAGATTCCAGTTAGCCGGCCATCATCCAGTTATTTTAATTGGCGGTGCAACAGGAACAATCGGTGATCCGAGTGGACGTCAATCAGAGCGTCAACTTCAAACGTTAGAAGTAGTTCAGCATAATGTAGATGCATTAACAGCGCAAATGAAAAAGCTATTTGATTTTGGCGGAAATAGCGAAGTGAAGATGGTAAATAACTACGATTGGACTCATGAAATAAATATTATTGAGTTTTTACGTGATTACGGGAAAAACTTTAGCATTAATAGCATGTTAGCAAAGGACATCGTAGCAAGTCGTTTAGATACAGGAATTTCTTTCACAGAATTTACGTACCAAATTTTGCAAGCGATGGACTTCCATCATTTATACACGAAAGAAGATGTTCAACTGCAAATTGGCGGTAGTGACCAATGGGGGAATATTACGAGTGGCTTAGATTTAATTCGTAAGTTAGAAGGGCACGAAGCAAAAGTATTTGGATTGACGATTCCGTTATTATTGAAATCAGATGGTACGAAGTTTGGTAAATCAGCAGGTGGTGCAGTTTGGCTTGATCCTGAAAAAACAACACCATTTGAATTTTACCAGTTCTGGGTAAATACAGATGACCGTGATGTCGTTAAATACTTGAAATACTTTACATTCTTAACGAAAGAGCGCATCGATGAATTGGCAGTGAAGGTAGAAACAGAGCCTCATAAACGTGAAGCGCAAAAAGTATTAGCGGAAGAAATGACGAAATTCGTTCATGGAGAGGAAGCATTGCTACAAGCTGTGAAAATTACAGGAGCGTTATTTAGCGGAGATATTAAATCGTTAACAGCTGATGAAATTGAACAAGGCTTTAAAGAAATGCCAACATTCCAGTCTTCAAAAGAGACGAAAAACATTGTAGAATGGCTAGTTGATTTAGGTATTGAACCATCTAGACGACAAGCGCGTGAAGATATTAATAACGGAGCTATTTCTATGAATGGCGAAAAAGTAACGGATGTAGGTACGGATGTTACGGTAGAGAATTCATTTGATGGACGATTCATTATTATTCGTAAAGGGAAGAAGAATTACAGTCTTGTGAAGTTAGGCGAATAGTTTGTGTGAAAGGATGGGAGTAGGAAGAATACTTCCATCTTTTCGTATACACAATTTGGACATAAAATAATCAGTAAATTTAGATAATTAAAAGGGTTATATTATTCTTCTGCCGAATAAATAAGTTAGAGAAAATTACGGATAAAGTGAAACTTTAATCAGTGGGGGTTTTCCTCATCCCCACTGATTATTAGCCCTCACCAATCGGACTTTTATGGGCAGTTGATCCCCCAACTAACTGCTTTGCTTTCGCTGAATTTTGAGGTGGGGGTCTTACTGCCCATTAAAGTGGGATAAAAATAGCCCGAACCATGCAGGGCATGATTCGGGCTTATATTCAGATTAGTAAGCTAAGCTGAATAGACCTTTAATGTGTGATAAGTAACGAACGTTACTTGCTTCTTTCATTAATGATGCTGGTAAGCCTTTAAGTGGAGTATTGCTTGCTCCGATTGTAGCAACAGCATCTTTACGTCCTAGACTAGCAAGTGTTCCAGAGTTTACAGGTGCGAACTCTTCGAATGCTTTGCCTTCTAGTGCTGCGTATAAGTTGTATCCAATTAACTCACCCATTTGCCAAGCGATTTGTGCAGTTGGTGGGTATGGACGTCCGTCTGGAGCGAAGACAACAGCGCTGTCTCCAGCAACGAATACGTTTTTGTGAGAAGTAGATTGTAGGTATGCATCAACTGTTGCACGACCACGGTTTACTTCAAGACCTGATTCACCGATTAGTGGGTTACCTTGAACGCCGCCCGTCCAAACGAATGTGTTAGCAACAAGTTTTTGACCGTCTTTTAAGTCAATTTCATTGCCAGCAACGTTTGTTACAGGAAGACCAGTTAAGAATGTAACGCCGCGTGCTTCTAGGCTAGTAGTTGCACGTTCGATTAAGTGGTCTGGTAATACTGGAAGGATTTTTGGACCTGCTTCAACAAGAAGAAGTTTAACTTCTTTTGGATTTACACCGTGGCTTTTTGCAAGTTTAGGCATAATGTCAGCAAGCTCACCAACTAGCTCAACGCCAGTTAATCCGCCACCACCGATTACGATTGTAGCATCAGCTTCGTTTTTCGTTTTCGCGTATTCACGAATACGGTCTTCAACGTGTTTGTAGATTTTGTTTGCATCAGCAGCAGATTTTAATACCATGCTGTTTTCTTCTAGTCCTGGAATACCGAAGTAAGCAGTTTTACTTCCTAAAGCAACTACAAGTGCATCGTAAGATAAAGTAGTGCCGCCAGCTAATTTGATTTCTTTGCTATCAACTGAGAATGACTCAACTGTTGCGATTTTAAGATCAATATCTTTACCTTTGAAAAGCTTTGTAAGTGGCATTGCAACTGCTTGCTCAGACACGTTACCAGCTGCAAGGCGGTGTAGTTCAGTGATGATTTGGTGTGTTGGGTATTGGTTAATCACTGTAACTTGTGCTTCTGATTTGCTGTAATATTTACGTACGTTTAAAGCGGCAAGAAGACCGCCATAACCAGCGCCTAAGATGACAATTTGTTTTGACATAGTATGATATCCCCCGTCTTTACTAATTGTTGTTATAAGTTAACTTATTTATTGTTACGTTCTGCACTAATTTGAAGATATGCGTTCACAAAGCGGAACATTTTTTGTGCTTGTGGATCTTTTAGTAATTTTAAAAGACCGAATAGGCCGATAACTTCGTTGCTTTCGTCAGCACGATCTTTCGCTTCGATCGCAGTAGCAGCCATGCTTTTTACTGTATCTTTTACAGGTTCTACAAGCTCTGTGATTGCACCAACAGTGTCGCTTTTTAATACTTCATCAGTAGCAACAGTTTGAGCGAAGTCATAAGACTTAGTTAAAATGTTAACAAGCTCAGTTAATTTTGGAAGCTGTTCTACTAGTGTTGTTAATGATTCTTGTACCTCAGGTTTTAACAACTGATCAAGTACATCAAGTTGTCCTTGGCTAGCAGAAATTTGTACAGTTTCTTGTTCTGGCTTTGTTTGAGTCATAGTTTCTGGCATCTCCAATTCTCCTTTACGATAGCAATACTCTTATTTTTGATAAGTAAGATAGTAAACGGTTACGAAACTTTACACAAAGTTTCACAAAACACAATAAAATGCCTTTAAATTTATGACAGCAACTAAGTTGCAAACATAAATCTAAAACCATAACGTCTTACTTATTATTTATGAACTGTCCGATATATGGCTTGTCCGCATAATGGAAAAGCTCCGTTACCGGAAAGTGTATATAATATATATCCTATATTATATACTATATACACCTATGTTAACATAAAAATGATTCCTAATTATTTGATATCGAGCGTATAACGTAGTACTGACAAGGTATGAAAGCGTATAAAATATTTTGTTTCAGTTAGAAATGTACATATATAATAAGAAAAAAAGGAAAAAATGAACAAATTCATGTTCGTTTTTTCCTTTTTCCTATTATTCACCTTCCGCAATTAGCATCGATGTCTTACCTTCTTTTTCAAGATGGCATTCGCCCCAAGAACAAAGAGAATCAAGAATGGATTCTAAAGACCAACCGTAATCAGTAAGAGAATATTCTACTTTTGGCGGGACTTGGTTGTATACTTTTCTTTGAATAACGCCGTCGTCTTCTAATTCACGTAATTGCTGTGTTAACATTTTTTGTGTAATACCAGGCATTGAGCGTTTTAATTCACTCGTTCTCTTTGTACCTTTCGTTAAGTGACAAAGGATAACAACTTTCCATTTGCCGCCGATAACTTCTAAAGTTGCCTCTACAGGAATATTGTATTGCTTCATATGAAACCCTCCCATTGTGAGTAAAATAAGTTAAATCATACAAATGTTACTTTTTAGTACCTATAGCACTTTAAAGTACGTACTTTTTATCATGTTAAATATGTTTCATAATAGCACATGTAAGAGGCAAATGAGTAGTACGGTACTGAAAAGTGACTATGTTACTTTTTGGTGCCTATCGTACTTTAAAGTGCGTTCTTCAAAAAAAGAATGAAACCATTCATAATAGCATTTGTAGAGATTAAATATATTTTTTTAGAAGATAAAAGGGCCTTTTTATCGCACTATTATGATTGGATTTCTTGTAATAAGGAGGAATTCAATTGAGTTCATATACAGTACCATCTTCGGAAGTTCAGACGAATCGAAGAAGTATGTTTGCTTTATTAGCACTAGCAATTAGTGCATTTGGAATTGGGACGACCGAGTTTATTAGTGTCGGTTTATTACCATCTATTTCAAAAGATTTAAATGTTTCGGTTACAACAGCTGGTTTAACTGTTTCCCTATATGCGTTAGGGGCGGCAGTAGGAGCTCCTGTTTTAACAGCGCTAACGGCTAGTATGTCGAGAAAGACATTATTAATGTGGATTATGGTTATTTTCATTATTGGTAATGGGATCGCGGCAGTAGCAACAAGTTTCACTATATTAATTATCGCAAGGATTGTATCTGCTTTTGCACATGGTGTGTTTATGTCGATAGGATCTACAATTGCGGCCGCAATCGTCCCAGAGAATAAACGTGCTAGCGCCATTGCCATTATGTTTACTGGATTAACAGTTGCGACTATTACAGGTGTGCCAATTGGAACGTTTATCGGTCAACAATTTGGCTGGAGAGCGTCATTTATGGCGATTGTCGTAATTGGAATTATTGCTTTTATCGCAAACAGCATACTAGTCCCATCTAATTTAAAAAATGGTGTACCTGTATCGTTTCGTGATCAATTCAAACTCATTAAAAACGGAAGACTATTACTAGTTTTCATTATTACTGCACTTGGATACGGCGGTACATTCGTAACATTTACGTATTTATCTCCATTATTACAAGAAGTAACAGGATTTGAAGCAAGTACCGTTACCATCATTTTATTAGTGTATGGAATTGCAATTGCGATAGGGAATATGGTTGGCGGAAAATTATCGAATCATAATCCGATTCGAGCGCTATTTTACATGTTCTTAATTCAAGCGATTATATTATTTGTTTTAACATTTACAGCGCCATTTAAAGTAGCTGGATTAATCACAATTATTTTCATGGGACTATTCGCATTTATGAATGTTCCGGGGCTACAAGTATATGTAGTTATATTGGCAGAGCGTTTTGTTCCGAGTGCGGTGGATGTTGCTTCAGCAATTAATATTGCCGCATTTAACGGAGGAATCGCTTTAGGTTCTTATATAGGTGGCCTTGTAACGAATTCGTTAGGATTAATCCATACTGCTTGGGTAGGCGGCCTTATGGTAGTAGCCGCTGTTATTTTAACAGCGTGGAGCATGACATTAGAAAAAAGAGATCAAGTAAAATAAAAGGAGAGAAAATAAAATGAAAAACTTACAAAGTAAAGCAGTATTAAATAACGGTGTAGAAATGCCTTGGTTCGGTTTAGGTGTATTTAAAGTAGAAGAAGGACCAGAACTTGTAGAAGCTGTAAAATCAGCAATTAAAGCAGGGTACCGCAGCATTGATACAGCTGCAATTTACGGAAATGAAAAAGCTGTAGGTGAAGGAATTCGTGCAGGTATCGAAGCAACTGGTATTTCAAGAGAAGATTTATTTATCACTTCAAAAGTGTGGAACGCAGACCAAGGATATGAAACAACAATCGCTGCATACGAAGAGAGTCTAAAAAAATTAGGACTAGATTATTTAGATTTATATCTTGTTCACTGGCCTTCAGAAGGAAAATATAAAGATACGTGGAGAGCGTTAGAAACACTTTATAAAGAAAAGCGCGTACGTGCAATTGGTGTAAGTAACTTCCAAATCCATCACTTACAAGATGTAATGAAAGATGCAGAAATTAAACCAATGATTAACCAAGTAGAATACCACCCTCGTTTAACACAAAAAGAACTACAAGCTTTCTGTAAAGAACAAGGTATTCAAATGGAAGCATGGTCACCATTAATGCAAGGTCAATTATTAGATAACGAAACATTACAAGAGATTGCTGAGAAACACGGCAAAACAACAGCGCAAGTGATTTTACGTTGGGATCTTCAAAATGGAGTAATTACAATTCCAAAATCAACGAAAGAACACCGCATCATTGCAAATGCTGATGTATTTAACTTTGAATTAACGAAAGAAGATATGGAAAAAATCGATGCGTTAAACCAAAATCACCGCGTTGGTCCAGATCCTGATAACTTCGATTTCTAAGATTAGGGTAAGAAAGAAGAGTGCGTAAAAGCACTCTTTTTTTTGCATAAAAATAGTTTCTAAATAAATACTACTTAGTATCAAGTTTGTTATAAGGGGCTGTAAACATGAATATAAAGCAATCGTTCAAACTTTTAGCTATGTTTTTAAGTGTTTTATTTGTGTTATTCCCGCTTCAAAAAGCATTCGCAGAAGTGATGGACCATACAAAGTATCAAATGGATTGGAGTTATAGTAAGTCTAAGAAGAAACCAATCCGAACAGAGCTTATTAAAACGGCAGATGGCAAAATTGCTTTTTGCTTAAATGTAGATTTAAAATCTCCAAGCGGTCAAGATTTACCGGAAATGGGGAAAGTGGATATTAACGTATACCGTGTATTATTAAATGGATATCCACAAAAGAGCCCGCAAGAATTAGGTGTTTCTGATTGGAGAGAAGCTCATTATGCAACGCAGCTTGCAGTATGGAATGCTTTAAAGCAAATCGATATTAATGATTTAGATTTCCGCAATAAAAATGTAGAAAAGGTAACGAAAGATATCGTTGCAAAAGCAAGCGCTAGTGAAGAGTTACAAGAAATTACAATGAGTGTAACTCCTACAGAAGAACAAGAAGCAGTATTAAAAAATGATTTCTTTGAAACAGGCTTATATACAGTAGAAACAAATGCAAAAAGTGGAACGTATAAAGTGCAAGCAACAGGTGCACCAGCAGGAGCGAAATTTGTAAATGAAAAAGGCGAAACAAAAACAGAATTTAATGTAGGAGAAAAGTTCCGCATTTTAATTCCGAAACAAACACCAGCTGGTGGTTTTAGCTTTAAAGTAATAGGGAAATTAACGAAGCTACAAGGGATTGCACATAAAGGTACACCAACAATTCAAAATGCAGTTGTATTACTTGAGCGTAGTGAAGAAGAAACAAGTCCGGAGTTATCAGTGAGTTGGAAAAAAGGAAATGGTCATGATAATAATAAACCACATACTCCAAACGAACCACATAAACCGAATCAATATAAAAGGTAAGGATGAAAGCATTGGTGTTAACCAATGCTTTTTATATATGAATTTTAAAGTTATATCAAAATAATTATTCACTATATAAAACACTGTTTTAATGGTAGAAAAACTATTTAGAAATAACGAAATATAATAAAATCTAAACGTTACGATTAATGAATTAAATTCACAAAATTGTAACATCATTCTGATTGGGAAGGCTATCAAACAAAGTAGAAAGCGTGTAAAATTCAGTTGGAAAAACTACCTATAGATGGTCATATATGAAGAAAATGTAAGATTCTATTGCTATTTTTATTTTTGGATGTATAGATGACAATACTAAAGTATATCTTTTACTATTCGCTTTTTATGTACGAAGAGAACTCATCACAAATAGAGAGACGTGAGGAGGGCATATTACATAAAAATTTTACAATGTAAGAAAGCGAATACATGGGGGGAATGCGGTAGTAATAGATACAGGTGCGCGAGGTGTTAGCCTATTCATTAAATGTTTTTATAAAAATAATAGGATTGTTTATTAAATGAATATATAGGATAGTTTCTCTAAATAAAGGAACAGGGGACACAGATTATGTCGAAGAAAAAGACGAGTAGGGTGTTAGTAGCTGGTATATGTATATCTACATTATTATCACCAGTAGCTTTTGAAGCATCGAAAGGATATGCCGCACCTTTGGAAGAGAATAAGGGCGGGAATTTAGAAGAGGTTAAAGAGAATAAATTTGAGCAGAGAGTATTTCAGTTGCCGGGGAAAGGCGATGTGGAAGAAGAGAGGAAACGCTTAAAGTATTTATATAAACTTTCGCCTAATGAGCCAACTGGAATTTATGCGAAGCCAAATGAAGAAATTACTATTGAAATAAAAGGAAGCCATGCTATTAAGGCTTTCATAGGGACACGTAGTTATGACAAGGAAGACCCGAAAGAATTTGATTTAAAGCCGGGGAAAAATATAATTTCAGCTCCTAATGGAGGGATTTTATACTTTTATAATTTAAATGATACAGGTGAGATTACTGCAACTGTTACAAGTGGTGGTAGTCATTTTCCTTTATTTATATTAGGGAAACATACGAAAAAAGATTGGGATGAAATGCTTAAAAAGTACAAAGATCCTTATGCGATAGAATTAAAAGGGGAAAGAAGTTTAATTACTGCCAGTTACGATAAAGTGAAAAAGAACATGGAAAAAACAAATCCGACAGATTTAATGAAGGCACATGATGAAGCGATTCGTATTGAAAACAACTTATCTGGATTATCAGAAGATGGTCCTGGAATGGCGAAGGCTAGCGAACATTATGTTCAGTTTATTGAGGCTAAATATCCAACGAATCCCTTTATGTATGCGACTAATTATTACACGGGATATGCACAAGAATCGATGGAATTTGTATTAGATATCGACAAGTTTAAGAATAAGGGCTGGGGACCTTGGCATGAAGTAGGGCATTTACATCAGCAACAACCTTGGGAATGGGCAGGGATGGAGGAAGTAATTGCGAATATTTACAGTTTAGCTGTTCAAACAGGCTTTGGAAATCCCTCTCGTATGGAGGTAGATGGTCGTTATGAACAAGCTTTTGAATATCTTAATAAACCAAACGATCAAAAGGATTTTGATAGCTCGGATCCAATTATAATGTTTTGGCAGTTACATTTAATCTATGGAGATCAGTTTTATCCAAAACTTCATCAAATGTATAGAGTAATGTCTGATGCAGATTATCCACTATTAGATATAGATCAAGTTGTTACCGATAGAGAGAAGAAACAACTATTTATTTATACGGCCTCAAAAGTAGCAGGGCAAAATTTAATTTCATACTTTGAAAAATGGGGATTACATGCGGACCCTGATACGGTAGAAAATGTAGGGAAGCTGCAATTGCCTGAACCGAAAAACGAAATATGGTTATCGAGAGATAGTGCCCCTATTCGTGAAACGCAAGTGAAACCATATAAAGCACCTTATGGTGAAGCTGTAAATACAGTACCAGATGTTTTAATAGGAACAGGATCAGGGAAAGAGTTAGATGAAGAAAAGGCAAGTGAGTTAGTACAAAACTTAGGTGAAAATGTAAAGGTATCCGGAAAAATTAGATGGTCTAAACAGGAAAGTGGAAAGCAAATTGTATATGTAGAGATCATAGATGAAAATGGAAATGTTAATTCAGTTCCGGTTTCTGTGAATGGAGTATACGGAGATAGTATGTTATTTAAAACATATTGGAATACAAACTCGGTGCTAACTTTACAGCATAAGGACAAGAAATTTAATGCGACATTAGTAAGAAATATATTGAATCATAGTTATCGAGATAAAAAATATGTAGGTGTTACAATCTATGATGCAAACGGAAATGAAAAGAAGAATGTTTCAGCCGAAGGACATGAGGGACTAAAGAATTTCGTGAAAGAGTTAGATGGAACGTCGTTTGAATACGGGGATATTGTTAAGGTATACCATATTCAGCCTCGATATTTAGAATGGTATCATGATAATGAACTTGTAGATCAAGGAGAAGCAAATAGTAAAAAGGAAAAATTATTTAAAATTACACCACAAGGATATGAACTAATTGATAGTTTACAGGAAGTAAAGGCAGTACCGCAAAAAGTAGTAATTGGAACAGATGTTGAAAAATTAGAAGCGAAAGACTTTGTTCAAGTGAAAGATGGAGAAGTAATTGGATTTGTAGAAAAGCTGGATACAACAAAGATTGGCGAACAAAAAGTAAAAGTGGAAACGAAAGATCGTTTAGGAAATAAAGCGGTGACAGAAGTACCTGTAGAAGTGATTTATGGAGATAGTATCGCGTATGTCGGATATGACAATAACATTGCTTCGGTTATAACGTTAAAGCATGAGGAGAAGAAATTCCATGTGACTGATATGAATAGCCAGATTCATAAGTATTTTAATAAAGAGCTATACATGGGAATCACGTTATATGATGGAGAAGGAAAAGAGAAAAAACATGTAACAGCAGAAGGACAAGAAACTTCAAAGAACTTTGCAGAACAAGTGAATGGTACGCAGTTTGAGTATGGAGATGTAGTGAAAGTATTCCATGCGGAACCGGATCGTTTGAAATGGTATCAAAATAATACTCTTACTGGTCAAGGTGAGCAAAAAGGAACAAAAGAACTATTCTTCAAAGTGACAGAAAAAGGTTTCGAGAAAATGGATATGTTGCAAGAAGTAACGGCAGTACCGCAAAAAGTAGTCATCGGAACAGACGCTGAAAAATTAAATGCAAAAGACTTTGTTCAAATGAAAGATGGAGAAGTAGTAGGTTTTGTAGAAAAGCCAAATACAACAAAAATCGGTGAACAGAAAGTCAAAGTAGAAACGAAAGATCGTTTTGGAAATAAGCAAGTGACAGAAGTACCTGTAGAAGTGATTTATGGAGATAGTATTATGTTCTTCGGTACATGGCATGGTGGAACGAATGTTAAATCGATTGTTACATTAAATCATGAAGAAAAGAAATTTAGCATAACAGATTCAGAAGGACCAATGCATACTTCATTTGCAGATGAGCAATATATGGCGATGACTGTATATGATAAAGGTGGAAAAGAGAAGAAAGCTTTATCGGTAAAAGCATCTGAGAATACGAAAGTATTTGCAGAACAATTTAATGGAACGGCCTTTGAATATGGGGATATCGTAAAAGTGTATCAAAGAGAGTTTGATAGATTTAAAGTGTACAAAAAGAACGAACTAGTGGATACGCAGTATGGTGTACATGAAGTGTTCTTTAAAGTGACAGAGCAAGGTTTCGAGAGAATGGAAGCTCAACAAGAAGTAACGGCAGTGCCGCAAAAAGTAGTCATCGGAACAGACGCTGAAAAATTAAATGCAAAAGACTTTGTTCAAATGAAAGATGGAGAAGTAGTAGGTTTTGTAGAAAAGCCAAATACAACAAAAATCGGTGAACAAAAAGTCAAAGTAGAAACGAAAGATCGTTTTGGAAATAAGAAAGTGACGGAAGTACCTGTAGAAGTAACATATGGAGATAGCATTGTATACCAAGGGCTTAGTAATGTTGTTCGTTCTATTGTAACGTTAAATCATGATGATAAGAAACTACATGTAACGTATACAAATGAACAAATTCATAGTTACTTTAATAATGAATTATATATGGGAATTACATTATATGATCAAAATAATAATGAGAAAAAGCATGTAACAGCAGAAGGACAAGAAACGTCGCAGAATTTTGCGAAACAAGTAAATGGTATGGTGTTTGAGTATGGTGATGTAGTAAAAGTGTATCATGCCGAATCAGATCGTTTAAGCTGGTACAAAAATAGTGAGTTCGTTGGAAAAGGAGATAAGAAAAAGTTTAAAGAAATTTCCTTTAAAATTACTCCAAGTGGTTTAGAACAAGTGCAATAATAAAAAAAGCTCGTAAAACATAACGTTTTACGAGCTTTTTTTATTACTCAGCTTCAGAAACAACTGTGAAGCGTTCGTTTACATGTTTTGGATTTTCGATTTCATCAAGTGCTGCTACTGCGAAGTCTTCGTAACTTACGTAGCTATCGCCTTTTGAGTTAACAAGCAGGTTGTCTTTGCCAGCTGTATAAGAACCTGTGCGTTTTCCTAATGCAAATAGTGCAGAAGGGCTGATGAATGTCCAAGTAATATCGTTAGTTTGTTGCAGGATTTCTAAGTTTTTACCTTGGTTTTGAGCTGTTGCAAGGTATTCGCCTGGGAAACCTGGTGTCTCAAATACACGTGTTGTTTTCTCTTCGTCTACAAATAAGCTTCCAGCGCCGCCGACTACAAGTAATTTTGTGTTAGGTGCACCTTTCATCGCTTCAATAAGTACGTTTCCTGCATCTACGTGAAGGTGTTCTTGTCCTGCTGGAGCACCAAATGCATTTACAACTACGTCGAATGCTTGTAAGTCGTTAGATGTAAGAGCGAATACGTCTTTCTCTAAAACCTTTACGTTTTCTTCTGTAATTTTTGCAGCATTTCTTACGATTGCAGTTACTTCATGTCCGCGATCTAATGCTTCTTTTAAAATACGACTTCCTGCTTTACCAGTTGCTCCGATAATTCCGATTTTCATAATAAATCCCTCCAAAGTGTTTTGTTAACGTGTATATCTGAAAGTGAATGAATGTATTGTAATTAGGTTTGTTACAACCCGATGTAATCATTATAGTTACAGTTAGGTGTGTTTGTCAAATGGTTTAATGAAATAAGGTTGAATTTAGTTTGTTCATTTTTCTAAAATAATGATGTTATGTTTGGTAACAATTACATGTTAGAAAACCTAACATTTTTTTGTCGAAAATTGTTGATTGTTTAAAGTTTTTAGAATATAATTTTCTTATTGTTAGGAAGAGGGGGCAATGCAATTATGGATTTTTTAGCTAAGGTAATTGGGGATATAAATAATGTCCTTTGGTCATATATCATTATTGCGATGTTAATTGGGTTAGGACTTTACTTTTCGTTTCGTGTGAAATTTGTCCAAGTTCGTTACTTCGGTGAAATGATTCGATTGCTTGGGGATGGGGCAAGTTCGAAAACGAGGAAAGCACAAAAAGAGAAGAGCGGTGTATCATCGTTCCAAGCTTTTTGTATGAGTACAGCTTCTCGTGTAGGTACTGGTAACTTAGCTGGTGTAGCTATCGCAATTTCAGCAGGTGGACCAGGCGCAGTATTTTGGATGTGGTTAATCGCGGTAATTGGGGGTGCTTCTGCATTTGTAGAGAGCACATTAGCGCAAATTTATAAAGTAAAAGATGGGAATACGTTCCGTGGTGGCCCAGCGTATTATATGGAAAAGGGTTTAAATAAACGCTGGCTTGGAGCTATTTTCTCTGTATTAATAACAGTAAGTTTCGGGTTAATTTTTAACGCTGTACAATCTAATACTGTAGCAGCTGCTTTTGATGGGGCATTCAAAACAGATAGTAGATTAGTAGGTCTTGTAATGGCTGGTCTACTTGCAGTTATTATTTTCGGCGGAGTAAAACGAATTGCTCGCGCGGTTGAAATGATCGTTCCAGTAATGGCAATCATTTATGTAGCAGTGGCATTATTCGTTGTTGTAACAAACATTACGGCAATTCCATATGTGTTTAAAGAAATTTTCTTACATGCTTTCGGAATTAAAGAAGTAGTAGGTGGGGGATTAGGAGCTGCGATTTTACTAGGGGTAAAACGCGGATTATTCTCAAATGAAGCTGGTATGGGTAGTGCGCCGAACGCGGCTGCGACTGCAAACGTAACGCACCCAGTTAAACAAGGTTTCATTCAAACTTTAGGGGTATTTACAGATACATTATTAATTTGTAGTTGTACAGCATTTATCATTCTTTTATCAGATGTGCATAATGCAGCTGATTTAAATGGTATTCAATTAACGCAGCAGGCGTTAAGTCAACATATCGGTCCATGGGCTTCTATATTTGTAGCAGTGGCAATCTTCTTGTTTGCATTCAGTTCATTAGTAGGTAACTACTACTATGGTGAAACAAATATTGAATTCTTAAATGGAAGTAAAGTACTATTAAATGCATACCGCATTGCTGTACTTGGTATGGTTATGTTAGGTTCTGTAGCAACAATTCAAATCGTTTGGGATTTAGCAGATTTATTCATGGGTATTATGGCTGTTATTAACTTAGTTGCAATCGTATTCCTTTCTAAGTATGCTTTTGCAGCGTTATCAGATTACGTAAAGCAAAAGAAACAAGGAAAAGATCCAGTCTTCTATGCGAATTCAATTCCAGGTCTGAAAAATACAGAGTGCTGGGAAGAGCAAGTAGCAGATAAAGAAAAAGCGGTATAATGAGGTGAGCATCAAGTGAAACTTGATGCTCATTTTTTTGTTTTATCCAGATATTTGTCGGTAGTAAAAGACGAACATTAATGAGTGTTTTATAATAAAATGTAATTTTTTTAAAGAAAAGTGCGGATATGAGTTGTGATTTATGTTAGAATGGAAAATGCCTTTGAAACAAGAGGTTTTATGATTTTTCCTATCTGATTGAAGATTTTGGAGGGGAAATGGAAAGTTCGGGTTATTTCTTGTTTTAGTGGTCAGACGTTCAACGTTAATGAAGAGTTAAATGGAGGATTTTATTAATGAAGTTTGTTATGTTTCTTATAGGATTACTCGTTGTATTTGTACTCGGTTTTCTTATAAGCTCCGATCGTAAGAAGATTAAGTATAAACCAATCGCAATTATGCTTGTTATTCAGCTAGCGTTATCTTATTTCTTATTAAATACACAAGTTGGTTATATTTTAGTAAAAGGAATTTCAGATGGATTTGGCGCACTTCTTGGATATGCGGAAGCTGGAATCGTTTTCGTATTTGGTGGTCTTGTTAATAAAGGAGAGGTTTCATTCTTCTTAACAGCGTTATTACCAATCGTATTCTTTGCCGTTTTAATCGGAATTCTGCAACACTTTAAAATTTTACCGATATTTATTCGTGCTATTGGTACGTTGTTAAGTAAAGTAAATGGTCTAGGAAAACTAGAATCATATAATGCAGTAGCAGCTGCTATTGTTGGGCAAGCGGAAGTATTTATTACAGTAAAAGATCAATTAAGTAAAATCCCAAAACATCGTTTATATACATTATGTGCATCTTCTATGTCGACAGTATCGATGTCAATCGTCGGTTCTTACATGAAAATGATCGAACCAAAATATGTAGTAACAGCACTTGTATTAAATTTATTTAGTGGTTTCATTATTATTCATATTATTAACCCGTACGATATTACAGAAGAAGAAGATACACTGAAATTAGAAAATAAGAAAAAACAATCGTTCTTTGAAATGCTAAGCGAATATATTATGCTTGGTTTCACAATCGCGATTACGGTAGCAGCGATGTTACTTGGTTTCGTAGCATTAATTACAGCAATCAATAGCTTGTTTGATTCTATGTTCGGTATTACATTCCAAGCTATTTTAGGATACATTTTCTCACCATTAGCATTCGTAATGGGTATTCCGCAAGCAGAGATGGTAACAGCGGGACAAATTATGGCAACGAAATTAGTATCAAACGAATTTGTTGCGATGCTTGATCTTGGAAAAGTAGCTGGTGATTTATCAGCTCGTACAGTTGGTATTCTTTCTGTATTCCTTGTATCATTTGCGAACTTCTCATCAATCGGGATTATCGCAGGTGCAACGAAAGGTATCGATGAAAATCAATCAAATGTTGTATCATCATTCGGTCTACGCCTTGTGTACGGTGCGACATTAGTAAGTATTCTATCAGCGATTATCGTTGGTGTTATGTTATAAAAAAGATGGTCCTAGCTCATAGCTAGGGCTATTTTTTTATGGTAAATTTGCATAGAAAAACCAATTAATTAGGAATATATTAACATATAAAAATCTTTTTAAATTTATATTGCTTTTCAGTTAGATAACGCTTACAATTTGATTTGTAGGTGGTATCAATTTCAGACTTTCAAGTATGGTAGGAGAGAAGAGGCTACCTTTAATAAATTGCAATTTATGTAAACGCTTACTGATCTTAGATAACAGTTGAATAGTATTTAGGGGTTTTAAATTTTTTTAACATCAATGGTCAGACGTCATTCGTTATACGTTATACGACCAATAACTCGTGGGAGAAGTGGAGGATTCACATATGAAAATAGTAATGTTTCTAGTCGGTTTACTTGTAGTATTTGTACTAGGGTTCCTTATCAGTTCAGATCGCAAGAAAATTAAATATAAACCAATTGCACTTATGCTTGTCATTCAATTGGTACTTGCGTATTTCTTACTAAATACAAAGGTCGGATTTGTATTAGTAAAAGGGATTGCAGATGGGTTTGGCGCTATTTTAAAATTTGCGGAAGCAGGGGTTAATTTCGTATTTGGTGGTCTAGCAAATGATGGACAAGCACCATTCTTCTTAACAGTATTATTACCAATTATTTTCTTAGCAGTACTAATTGGGATCTTACAACATATTAAAATTTTACCGATTATCATTCGTGCAGTCGGTTTCCTATTAAGCAAAGTTAACGGTTTAGGAAAACTAGAATCATATAATGCGGTAGCAGCTGCGATTGTTGGTCAAGGGGAAGTATTCATTACAGTAAAAGATCAATTAAGTAAATTACCGAAAAATCGTTTATACACACTTTGTGCATCTTCCATGTCTACAGTATCGATGTCAATTGTCGGTTCTTATATGAAAATGATTGATCCAAAATATGTAGTAACGGCACTTGTATTAAACTTATTTAGTGGATTCATTATCGTTCATATTATTAATCCATATGACGTGAAAGAAGAAGACGACATTTTAGAATTACAAGAAGATAAAAAGCAAACATTCTTTGAAATGTTAGGCGAATATATTATGCTTGGTTTCTCTATCGCTGTAACAGTAGCGGCGATGTTAATCGGTTTCGTAGCATTAATTACAGCAATTAACGGTGTATTCGATTCAATTTTCGGAATCACATTCCAAAGCATTTTAGGATACATTTTCTCACCATTAGCATTCGTAATGGGTATCCCAACATCAGAGATGCTAACAGCAGGACAAATTATGGCAACGAAATTAGTAACGAACGAATTCGTTGCAATGCTTGACCTTGGTAAAGTAGCTGGTGATTTATCAGCTCGTACAGTAGGTATTTTATCTATCTTCCTTGTATCATTTGCGAACTTCTCATCAATCGGAATTATCGCAGGTGCAACGAAGAGTATCGATGGCAAACAAGCAAACGTTGTATCATCATTCGGATTAAAACTTGTATACGGTGCAACGTTAGTAAGTATATTATCAGCGGTTATCGTTGGGGTTATGCTTTAATAAATAGTAAAGAGGTCGTTTATCTCTCGCCTAGAGGGATGAACGGCTTTTTTATTTTGGTATGATAAATAGTGTGGAGAGGGGGAATTAGGGTGAAAGAACAGAATAGTTTAAAGGAATTTGATGAGGTTATAGATAACATTAATCGTTTAACTGGAGAAGATGCTAGAGCGTTTTTGAAATTTATACATGGATATTTAAGCATAGTAGAAGAAGGAGATGGAACTTTTACTCATAGTGACTTTGTTGAAAAGGTTTCTGGGCTCTATAAAAAGGATGTGGCGAGGGTTATTCAACTTAGAGAAGAAATAAAAAAATCACCTTAATCCATTCATTAAGGTGATTGAAATACTACTCAGCTGAAGGCGTAAATGTACGTTTCTCTAATTCAGCATCTAGCATAAATAATGCGTTTGAATCGCTTGTAATACGCTTTAATTTTTGGATGATGCTATCGAATGAAGCTTCTTCTTCTACTTGCTCATCAACAAACCATTTTAAGAATGTAATTGTTGCGTGTTCACGCTCATCCCAAGCGATATCAGATAGGTTGTAAATACGTTTCGTTACTTCACGCTCGTGCTCAAGTGCCACTTCAAAAGCGTTCAGTACAGATTCATATTCGTTATTTGGATTATCAAATCCAGTAATAATAGCGCGCTCACCGCGGTCATTAATGTAGTTGTAAAGCTTCATTGCGTGGAAACGTTCTTCTTCAGCTTGTACAAGGAAAAAGTTAGCGAATCCATCATAGCTTTCGGCTGTACAGTAAGCAGCCATTGCCATATAAGCGTGGGCAGAGTAAAATTCAAAGTTCATTTGATCGTTTAGTGCGTCGTGCAATTTTTTTGATAACATAAAATCCCCCTTAGTATTGTGACAAGAATATTATACCATAATTGATAATATTCTCATTTGGATGTCTCGAACCTTTTCGAAAGCTTTGTGACGTGTGCGTCCATAATGTCTTGTAAGTCCAAATCATATTTTTGCGAAAGAATAATAAGATTAGATAGTACATCACCAAGTTCTTCTTTTAGTTCTTGTTTTAGCTCTTCTTCTGTTTTCACGTTTTCATCAGGGCGATCCCGACCGATTTCGATTGCGCGAACAACGCGTGAAACTTCCCCAACTTCCTCTGTTAAGAAATTTAACCGAATAAAGGCATTATACTGTGACCAGCTTCGTTTTTCGTAAAATTCCTCAACCCATCTTTCAAATGCGACGATATCCATTTCTTTCTCATCCCCTCAATATGTTGTACAATGTTCATTGTATCATAACAATATATAGTTTTGGGGTGTAAGGATGAGAAAGATTTGTGTGTTTGCAGGTTCCAATTTAGGGGAGAGACCAGAGTTCAAAGAGCAGGCAATTGAATTAGGTAAAATGTTTGTTGAGAATGATTATGAGCTTGTATACGGTGGTTCTTGCGTCGGATTAATGGGAGAAGTAGCAAACGAAGTTCTTCGCTTAGGTGGCCGTGTAACAGGTGTTATGCCGCGCGGTCTATTCCGAGGAGAGATCGTTCATACAGGGTTAACAGAATTAATTGAAGTAGAAACGATGCATGAACGTAAAGCGAAAATGGCAGAGCTTGCGGATGCTTTTATTGCACTACCAGGCGGATATGGAACGTTTGAAGAGCTATTTGAAGCAGTATGTTGGTCACAAATTGGTATACATAATAAGCCAGTTGGTTTATTGAACATAAAAGATTTTTATGGACCAATTCTGCAAATGGTTGAACGTGCAGCAGAAGAAGGATTCATGAATCCATCGAATAAAGAGTTAATCGTTGCCGCTGAAACGGCAGATACACTCATTCATAAGATACAAAATTACGAGCGTCCTATTTTAGGAACGAAGTGGAAGCAACTATCATAATACAATTGTATAGGAATTTTTGGAAACACATGTCATTTTATCTTGAAAAGGCATGTGTTTTTAATTTGGTTAAATATGTTAATGTTAAGGTGTAATGTTTTTGGAAAAGGAGAAATAGATGGAGGAATTCATATTTTTAAGGCCGGTTTTTAAATGTATTTTAGCGGCATCTATTCTTGTTATGCTAATTGTTTCAACACAGAAGAAAGAGCTTATTAATGCGTTTTCGCTTTGGTTTATTTCGATACTATGTATCGGTGTTTCCGCGATCACGTTGTTTATGTCTGGGTTTATTGTTGATGAGTATAATTTAGGTGGAGATGCACAATCGTTTTGTATGCTTATTGCGATTGGTTGTATTAGTGGTTTGAATTTAATTATTTACTATAGACGGAAACAATAAGGAAGGCATTCCGTATTATTTTGGAATGCCTTTATCATTTTGATTACTTTGTTTTTTATACAAGTACCAGCCACCCCAGCCGCCACCAATTGCTAAGACAATGAGGAAAGCATAGTCTTTAACCTCGATACGTATATTGAAAATATTAGCTATAAGTAAGACAATCCCAACTGTTATTAACGCAAAAAATGCTCTAATTAAGTAGTCTTTCAACTGAACCACTCCCGCCATTTAAGTAGTAAATGATGAATATGGAAAAGCTTTTTTGGATCTATTTTACTAAAGGGTGTTTCCTATATTTTAGCATAAAAGAGATTGTAATATATTGATGAAAGTGGGGAATGGGGAAGTGCTAATATTGTCGTGATTTGTCGGTAAGTCGATATCCTGTGTCGAATCGTCGATATAATGAAAAAATCGTTGATATATTGTGAGTTATCGTCGATATATTTGAAAAATCGTCGATATAAATTTCATGTACCAGAACGCGCGATCATTTCATAGAAAAAAGCGACTCTGAACGAGCCGCTTCCGCTTTTAATTATTATTGATTCAAGAACGCGCGTAGCATCCAAGCATGTTTTTCTAGTTCTGTGTAGATGCCTAGTAGTAGGTCAGATGTCATTTCGTCGTCAGAGTTTTGAGCGATTTCCATGCCTTTTTTCAGTTCGACTAGCATCATTTCGTAGTCTTTCATGATTGCTTCGACCATCCCTTCTGCAGTTTCTCCGTATGCTGCTTCTTGAATAGAAGATATTTCTAAGTATTCTTTCATTGTTGCTACTGGTTTACCACCAATTGCTAAAATACGTTCTGCAATTTCGTCGATGTGAGTAGCTGATTCTGTGTAAAGTTCTTCAAATTTCTCATGTAATGTGAAGAATTGAGGTCCTTTTACGTACCAATGGAAGTTGTGTAGTTTTGTGAATAAAACGCTCCAGTCTGCTACTTGTTTGTTTAATACTTCGATTACTTGTTTGTTCATTATGATCAATCTCCTTTTGAGTTGTTATGTGATATCAATTACTAATTTATAATTATTATAATCTAGTAATTCGTATAAATCAACCCTTTTGCTGGAATTAATTTGAACAAATTATGAACTGTGTAAATAAAAATCCCTATTACTGTAGAGTAATAGGGATTTTGTTTGATATATAGCTCTTGTTCTGAACGAGCCGCTTCACCGTTTAGTTGTTATACAGCTTTTTTATTTTCTTCTACATCCTGTCCATCCCAGCACTCTGTATTTTGTAAGCCAGGGATAGAGCTTGCAACGAAAACAGGATCTTTTCCTTGTTTCTTTTGCTTCATATAGTCTACTAATGCTGCGTAGGCGAACTTGCTTAGGAATGAGATGGCAATTAAGTTTGTAAATACCATTAGTCCCATGAATAAATCAGCTAAGCTCCAAACAGTCTGAAGGGCAGCGATTGATCCGAAGAATACCATTCCGACAACGGCAACGCGATAAATCATTAACCAAGTTTTGCTTTCTTTAATGAATGCGATGTTTGTTTCACCATAATAGTAGTTTCCTAGTAAAGAACTGAACGCGAATAGGAAAATAATAATCGCTAAGAAAGTGCTTGCCCATGGTCCGATTTGTGAACTTAATGCACTTTGTGTTAATTCAATACCTTGTAAATTTGTTCCTTTGTAAAGTCCAGAGCATAATACGATAAATGCTGTTGATGTACATACTAAGAACGTGTCTACGAAAACACCTAATGCTTGAACAAGTCCTTGTTTGACAGGGTGAGATACATCTGATGTTGCAGCTGCGTTAGGAGAGCTACCCATACCTGCTTCTGTCGCGAATAAACCGCGCTGAATTCCGAACTTGATTGCTGCTCCAATACCACCAGCGATGGCTTGGTCTAAACCGAATGCACCATTAAATATTTCCATAAAAATGCTTGGTAACATAGTAAAGTTGTTAATAACAACAAAAATAGCCACACCAATATAAATGATTGCCATTGGAGGAACAATCATTTCCGTAATACGTGAAATGCTCTTAATACCACCGAAAATAATAACTGCAACTAATAAAGCTAATAGAGCTCCTACGATCGTTCGCTCTAGTCCAAAAGCATTTTCAAATGCTATTGTTACTGTGTTTGCTTGTACAGAGTTGAAAATTAATCCGTACGCAACTGTAATAAGAAGTGAGAACCAAACACCCATCCAGCGTTTGTTTAATCCTTTTTCCATATAATATGCTGGGCCACCACGGAATCTGCTTCCATCTTTTACTTTATAAATTTGCGCGAGCGTACATTCTACGAAACTAGTAGCTGCTCCAAGGATAGCGATAAACCACATCCAAAATACTGCGCCAGGTCCGCCCATTGAGATAGCTAATGCTACACCAGCTAAGTTTCCGATACCGATACGTGCAGCTGCACTTAAGCAAAATGCCTGGAACGGGGAGATACTATCTTTCTTTTTTTCTTTTCGATTAAATCCTTTACTAATTAAACCGACCATCTCACCGAAATGAGTAATTTGGACAAACTTCAATTTAAAAGAGAAATAAAGACCAAAGCCGATTAGCATTGCAATAAGAATATATGACCATAAAATATTATTCGTTACCTCAAGGAATCTGCTAAAGATATCAACCATATAATACACTTCCTTTTTTACGTAATAAGAAAATTATATGCAAAAAATATACGAGAATCAATTTTTCTAAAAAATCATGTTACTTAAATGCATTTTATGTTATGATTATGTTACATAATAATATTTTTAGAATTATTTACATTTTAAAAAACTAAATGTAAAGCGAGAAAGAGGGGGTGATTTGAAAGAAGAATCTTTATGGAAAGTAAGCCTTGAGAGTTTGAAAATGAGAAGTAATATATGTTTTATCATTACATCTTTTAGTATCTTTTTAGGAGCCACTTATTATTACAATAAAAGATTTCCAAATCACAGGTATCCTGAATGGTTAGAATTTCTAAAATGGATTGGATGAATAAAAGATAGAAAAACAGAAAATTTAAATAAAATTTGAGGAGGAGCTAAACATGAATATTAGAGAAAGTGAACTTCCGGGTATTGGCTATAAATTTCAAATCGTTACGAAAGGTAATGAAAAGATGGTAATTGTTATTCATGATGACGGACGTAGAGAAATGTATCATTTTGATTCAGACCATGAAGAAAGTATCTCAAGTATTTCATTACGCGACTCAGAGGCAAGACAAATTGCAGCAATATTAGGTGGAATGGTGTATAAACCTAGAGCATTAGAAAATGTTGAAATGGTCTTTGAAGGTTTAGCGATTGAGTGGTTTAAAGTAGAGAATGCAGCGCCAGCAATCGGAAAAACAATTGGTGATCTTGAAATAAGAAAAAACTATAGCGTAACGATCATTGCAGTTATGAAGAAGAATATGAAAAAGCTATTTAATCCAGGACCAGATGCGGTAATTGAAGAAGGCGATATGCTTGTAGTTTCTGGTGAGAGAGAAGAAATTAAAAAAATCATTAATGAGTTACTTTCGAATAGGGGGACTGACTAGATGGATACGTTAATTTTTGAAGTTGGTACAGCTTTAGTTTTAGTTGCAATTGCAGCAGTAATTGCTGGAAAGTTTAAATTCTCAGTCATTCCATTTCTAATTGTTCTTGGGATGCTAGTGGGACCACATGCGCCGACAATAGGTGTGATCGATTTCAAATTTATTGAAAGTGCAAATGTAATTTCGTTTCTTGGACGGATTGGCGTTCTGTTTCTTCTGTTCTATCTAGGACTAGAGTTTTCAATGAAAAAACTAATTAAATCTGGACGTTCTATTGCGATTGGTGGAACAATCTATATTTTAATTAACTTTTCACTTGGGTTATTATACGGATTTATCATGGGATTCCCTTTACTAGAAATTTTAATTATTGCGGGTATTATTACGATTTCTTCTAGCGCTATCGTTGCAAAGGTGTTAGTGGACTTAAGAAGAACTGGTAATAATGAGACCGAATTAATTTTAGGAATTATCATGTTCGAAGATATATTCCTTGCTGTATATTTATCAGTCGTTTCTGGTTTAGTTCTAGGGGATCATGCTTCATTCTTAGGTGCCCTTACTTCAATTGGAATTGCTTTAGGATATATGCTTCTATTCTTTATTGTAGCTAGAAAGGCGACGCCGTTATTAAATAAATTGCTCAATATTAGTTCAGATGAAATTTTCATTATTGTAGTATTTGCTTCATTATTCTTTATTGCAGGATTCTCAGAAACAATTCACGTTGCTGAAGCAATTGGAGCACTTCTTTTAGGGTTAGTTTTCTCTGAGACAGAGCATAGTGACAGAATTGAACATCTCGTCGTTCCATTTAGAGACTTTTTCGGAGCTATTTTCTTCTTCAGTTTCGGATTAAGCATTGATCCGTTTTCATTAGGAGGGGCAATATGGTTAACGTTAGGTGCTGTCCTTCTTACAATCATCGGAAACTTTGTAGCAGGGATGATTGCTGGGAGACAAGCTGGATTATCTCATAAAGCATCAACAAATATTGGATTAACAATCGTTTCAAGAGGAGAATTCTCCATCATTATGGCCAATATTGGTATCGCGGGTGGTTTAATGTCAGTACTGAAACCATTCTCAGCATTATACGTGCTTATACTATCGATCTTAGGTCCACTTCTGACGAAAGAGTCAAAGAATGTATATAAATTGTTAAATAAAATCTTTAAGTGGGATATGAAGAAGAGCTAAATTTTTAAAAATCAAAGTACAAAATATGTATGAAAAATGGATCTATGTCGACATAGATCCATTTTTTTATTGGCATTTTTTTTAGGATGAAAGAATACGTTTAATATTTACCATATTGTGGCATACATATAGAAAAAGGTGCTTGGAAAGGGGAATAAAGAGAAATGGAACTCCAGTTTCAAAATGTATATCAACAGGTGGAGAATTGGTATGTGTTGGATTCGGAGCTTCCTTGGGATGTCAAAAGGCTTAGAGACGATTTATTTTCACTGATTGAAGTATGTAAAACGCCAGTTATTTTTTGTGATACGTGTGATGCGAATCATGTGCTTTTATCACTAGGAGAAGAGGAAGAAGAGTTTTTATTTCCGGTAGGTGGTTTTTATCATAAAGAAAAACAATTAATTTTTGTTTGTATGTGGGAAGAGTATGAGCAAGTCCTTAAAACACTACTGCATGAATTTCGTCATGCGATGCAGCATAAGAGTGAAATATTGTATGTCGGAAGTGAAACTTACGAAGAAAGATGGATTGAGAAAGATGCGAGAAAGTTCGCGGAGAGGAAGTTAGATGAATATAAAAATAGAAAGTTAATGTAAAGCATAGTGGAGAAATGGCGCTGTGCTTTCTTTATTTCTTACTAAAAATAAGTAATTGACTTTTATGAAGTTTAGTTCTAAACTAACGATATAAAACGAGCGAGGTGATAGAATGAAAACCGAAGATAGGCTTGGATTATTATTATGGTTTCGTTTATCACGTTTTTATAATAAAAGTATTCGTGAGACGAATAAGCATTTGAAGAAATGGAATATATCTGCCGCGCAGTTTGATGTACTAGCTCAAGTTGGAGGGCATAATCGTTTAACGCAGCAAGAGCTTGGAAATAAGCTATTTGTTACGAAAGGAAATATTACGCAGCTTTTAAATAAAATGGAACAGCTCGAGTGGATTCGTCGTGAACAAGAAGGTACTACAAAATATATTTCGTTAACAGAAAAGGGAAGAGCTTTATATGAAGAAATCGTCCCGCCTCAAGAAACATTCCAAGCGGAGCAGTTTCAAAATTTAAATGTAGAAGAACAACATCAATTATTACAATTACTAAAAAAGTTACAGTGAGAAAAATTTTAAAATAAATCTTGAATTCGAGATAATATGAGGTGAACGGTATGTTTAGAAAAGTTGATCATAAAAATATGGGAAGAGCAAATCACGGTTGGTTAAATACACATTTTCATTTTTCCTTTGCGAATTACTATAATCCAAATAACATGAGCTTTGGAGCATTACGTGTTATTAATGATGACTTAGTAGCACCGCAAACTGGTTTTGATATGCATCCACACCGCGATATGGAAATCATTTCGTACGTTGTAGACGGTGCTTTAACACATGAAGATAGCATGGGGAATCGCGGAACAATTGAGCGAGGACATGTTCAATATATGAGTGCTGGCACAGGTGTATTTCATAGTGAGCATAATTTAGGAAATGAAACACTACGTTTATTACAAATTTGGATTTTACCAGACCGTGAGGATCATAAGCCAAACTATGGTGAGTTTAAATTTGATTGGAGTAAGCGTGAAAACGAATGGTTCCATATGGTATCTCCATTAGAAGGAGAGGCACCAATTCAAATTCATCAAGATGCGAATTTATATTCTTTATCGTTAGAAGCAGGAAAAGAAATTCATTTTCCTGTGAAAGAAGGTCGTCAGTTGTATCTTGTTCAAATTGAAGGAAGTAGTGCAATCAATGGTGAAACACTTGTTATGCGTGATGCGGCAGAAGCGATTGAAGAAGATATTCATATTGAAGCGAAAGAGCAATCACACTATTTAGCAATTGAATTGAAAAAGCAATAAAATGTTTATAAAAAAGAGGACGTCCGATAGGATGTCCTCTTTTTTTGAGTGGAATTGTCAGAAAAAACTTTCTCAAATTTTAGGTAAAGGTATCCACTTGAAAACCAAGAACTGTATAAAAGTGTCAAAAATCTTTAGGGAATGGGGAATGTTATAGTGAAAAAGCAAGTCATTTCATCAGCATTAGCGTTAACTGTTATCGCCGGGGGATTTGGAACATTTGGAGCAACGACAACGAAAGCGGAAGAACAAAAAATTCAATACCATCAAGAATTTAAAACGCCTGCATACATAGGTGAAGAATGGAAAGCACCGGAAGGACTAGATAAAAAAGAAACGGTCTTTCAATATTTAGAGAGTAAGAAAGATATGTTCAAATTAGCAGGAAATATTGATAAACACTTTAATGTCGTTGGGGAAGAAAAAGATGCTGAATCCGGTACAACACACGTGAAGCTAGTTGAGAAACATAATAACATTCCTGTGTACGGTTCAGATCAAACAGTTACACTAGATAAAGAAAATAATGTAAAAGCTTTCTTCGGACAAGTTATCCCGAATTTAGAGGATAAAAATATTCCTGCATTTGCAAAGATTAGTGCAGAGCAAGCAGAAACAATTGCAAAGGCAGATATTGAAAAAGAAGTTGGTAAAGTAAAGAATTATGATGGTGTGAAAAAAGATTTATATGTGTATGAAAAAGATGGGAATTACTATCTTGTATACTTAGTGAAAGCATCGATTTCAAAGCCAGCTCCAGGGTATTGGCATTACTTTGTTGATGCAACGAATGGAAATGTGATTGAGAAATATAACGCTGTAGATCACATTACAGGATTTGGTTACGGAGTACTAGGAGCTAGACAATCATTTGAAATTGCTCAAGATGAGAAAACAGGACAATTCAACTTGTTTGATGGTAAACGAGGACAAGGTATCCATACGTTTGATGCAGAAAATATGGATGAAAACTTGTTTAATTTATTCTCACAATGGCTTGGATATACAGGAGAAGAAGTTGAAAGTAAATCTAAGTTCTTCGAAGATAAAGCGGCAGTTGATGCGCATGTAAATGCGGGGAAAGTGTATGATTACTACAAAAAGACATTTAATCGTAACTCTTTCGATGATAAAGGTGCGAAGCTAATTTCTACTGTTCACGTTGGAGAAAGCTGGAATAACGCAGCTTGGAACGGTGTGCAAATGATGTATGGTGATGGCGATGGTAAAACATTCATTCCATTATCTGCTGGACTAGATGTTATCGGTCACGAATTAACGCATGCTGTCACTGAGCATACAGCAAATCTTGTTTATAAAAATGAGTCAGGTGCGTTAAATGAATCGTTGTCTGATATTATGGGTGTCATGGTTGAGAAGAAGAGCTGGGATTTAGGTGCTGACATTTATACACCTGGAAAACCTGGTGATGCACTTCGTTCTCTGAAAGATCCAGCATCTATTCCAAATCCATTAAAACCAGGTGAAGGTTACCCAGATCATTACAATAAGCGCTACACTGGAACAGCTGATAATGGAGGCGTTCATATTAACAGCAGCATTAACAATAAAGCTGCATACTTAGTATCTGAAGGTGGAGATCATTACGGCGTGAAAGTAACAGGGGTAGGCCGTGAAGCGACAGAAAAAATTTATTACCGTGCTCTTACGAAATATTTAACTGCAAACTCTGACTTTAAGATGATGCGTCAAGCAGCACTTCAGTCAGCTGAAGATTTATATGGTAAAAACTCTAAAGCTGTACAAGCTGTAACGAAAGCTTATGATGCAGTAGGCGTAAAATAATAAGAGAAAAAGACCTGACTAGGATGTCAGGTCTTTCTGTATTTAGTCGCGAATACCTAATGCAATTTTCGCCATACGTGACATGCGTTCTTTCGACCATGGTGGATTCCAAACGACATTTACTTCTATTTCATTGACTTCAGGTACGTTCGTTGATAATACTTTTTTTACGTCTGATACAATTTGCCCAGCCATTGGACAGCCGATAGAAGTCATCGTCATCGTAATGACAGCATTATTATTTTCATCTGCTGTAACGTCATAAACTAATCCAAGATTAATAATATCAACACCTAGTTCAGGGTCAATAACAGCTTCTAAATTGGCATATAATTTATTTTCAAATGCTTCTTGTGACATAAGTAGCACCCCCTGCATTTTAATGATATCGATTCTCATTATAACGGAAATGTGTATAATATGCAGGGAATGAGCTCAAAAAAATATCCCTTTTGGAAGAGGGATATTTTTTAAAGGCTATTCAGTTTTGAAGTGTGATACGAGTTGATCTAATTCTTCAACTGTTTGTTTCATTTGTTTAGCTGTTTGTGTCATCTCATTCATCGTAATGACTTTTTGCTCAGCAGATTGTGCTGTTGCTGCTGTTTCACTAGATACTTCAGTCGAAATAGAAGCGATGTTATTCAGTGAAGCATTCATTTCTTCAGCACTTGCAGCCATTTCTTCAGCAGTTGCTGAGATGTCTTGCATTTGAGTAGATACTTTATTTACTTGTTCTACAATTGTTGTGAAAGAATTGCCAGCTTCGCGAATAACATGAATGCCTTCAGATGCTTCCGAACGGCCTTGTGACATCATAGAGTTAGCAGTTTCAGTGTCTTGTTGAATTTGATGTAGTAGCCGGTTAATATCTGTTGCCGCTGTTTTAGATTGTTCAGCAAGTTTTCGAACTTCGTCAGCCACGACAGCGAAACCTTTTCCTTGTTCGCCAGCACGAGCTGCTTCAATAGAGGCGTTTAAAGCAAGTAAGTTTGTTTGTTCTGCAATATTAGAAATAGATTGTACAGCTGTATCAATATATTTCGTGTGAGTGATTAGACGTTCGACCACTTCTGATGTAGCATTTACCGCGTCGTGTATCGTTGTCATTTGTGAAACAGATTTTTGAATAACAGTATTTCCATCGTTAGCTTGTTCAGATGTAGCTACAGCAAGTTCAGTTACAGATGAAGCAGATTCAGCAATGCGCTGAACACTTACTGTCATATCGTCCATTGCAGTTGAGCTTTCTTCCATGCTAGCAGATTGTGATTGAATACTTGCATTTAAGCTAGACATCGAGCTTTGAACTTTTATTGTTGCCTCACGTGATATATTCGTCTTTTCTAGCATATTTTCAGAAGCGTTTTGTACTTCCACAGATGTTTTTTGAACACGATTAATGATATGTTGTAGGTTTTCTAACATTGTATTAAATGATGTTGCAATCGTACCAATTTCATCATTACTATTTACTTGTAGGCGGGCTGTTAAGTCACCTTCTTGAGATGATAATTCTTTTAGTTTGCTATCAATTTGTTGAATTGGTTTAACAAGTTTACCAGAGAACCACCATGCAAGTGTGATAGCTACGATAATACAAATAACAAGTGATAAGAAAACAACATATTCAATTTGTAGTGAAGATTGATCAATTTTTTTAATAGATTGATCACGTAACTTAGCTTGTTCATTACTGTAATTTGTGAAGTCACCAATTACTTTATAAACAGTACCATTTTCTGCATAAGCTACTTGCAGGGCCTCTTCCCACTTTTGTTCTTTTGCAAGAGGGAAAACTTTTTCTTCAATATATTTTCTCCAAGTTGATCCTGATTCCATTGTATTTTTCATGGACTCAGAAACATTTGGATTAGAAAGAAGCTTATCTTTTGCATCTTCAAGCTCTTTACTCATTGAATTAAACTTGTCAAATTCAACTTGATCATGTTGTAATAAGTACCCTCTTAAGGCAGAGAGCTGTACTTGATAAGCATCCCCGCGCTCTTTTAATTGTGTTGCAAGGGGAGAAATCTCTTTTTGTAATGCTTCAGCTTGACGAGATTGATCAATAGCAAAAAATAAAATAAAAGCTAAGGCGATGCCAAATAAAGCGCAAATCGTTCCCATCATGAACATTAGTTTTTTTCGAATGCTAATAAAGCTCATATGATAAAAGCCTCCTTTATGAAATCATAGTATTAGAATTAATTAATGTAAAAAATTGAAAGAAAGCTTTACTCCATTGGGAATAAAGCTTTCTTCTTTCCTTTAGGAATTATAGCAGACGGAATGGGAGATAGAAAGAAATATTTTAAGGTGAAAAAAGAGAGAGTGTAAATCCCTCTTTTTACTAGTTGAGAACTCCTAAAAATATAAATGAAAGTTTCGCTTTAAATGTTTGTTTTGAAATGAGAAACGAGAACTTCAAGTTCTTGCACAGTCGTTTTCATTTCAGACGCTTTTTTAGCAACGACACTCATTTTGTTTACTTGGTCACCAGCTGAAGTTGCTGTTTGTGATGTTTCGGCGGCAACTTCATTTGAAATAGAAGCGATGTTATTTAAAGCTGCATTCATTTCTTCAGAACTTGCGGCCATTTCTTCAGCAGTTGCAGACACTTCTTGCATTTGTGTAGAGACTTTGTTAATGTGGTTAACAATTTCTGAGAATGAAGATCCAGCGGTACGAATGACTGTAATGCCTTCAGAAGCCTCTGACTGACCTTGCGTCATCATTTCATTTGCTATTTTTGTATCTTCTTGAATTCGATGAAGTAAATGATTAATATCAGTAGCTGCTAGCTGAGATTGTTCAGCAAGTTTTCGTACTTCATCGGCAACAACAGCGAAGCCTTTTCCATGTTCACCAGCACGGGCCGCTTCAATGGAAGCATTTAAAGCGAGTAAGTTTGTTTGTTCCGCGATATTAGAAATGGATTGAAGTGCAGTATCAATATGATTTGTATGTGTAATAAGTCGTTCTACTACTTGTGATGTAGCGTTAACAGCTTCATTAATGGTATGCATTTGTGTAATAGATTTCTCAATGACTTTATTCCCGCTATCAGCTTTTTCAGAAGTTGTAACAGCTAGGGTAGCAACAGAAGAGGCGGATTCTGCAATACGCTGAACACTCGTTGCCATATCGTCCATTGCAGTTGAACTTTCTTCGATGCTGGAAACTTGTGAACGAATATTGTGCTCAAGAGCATTCATAGTCTCTTCAGTTTTTGCGGTATTTTCCATAGAAGCAGTTGTTTCGATAAACACATTTTCAGATGCTTCTTTTACACTTGTTGATGTTTGTTGCACTTGCTTTATTATACGTTGTAAATTAGCGAGCATTTGATTAAAGGAATTGGCGATATCACCAATTTCATCTTTACTCGTTACATGCAATCTAGCAGTTAAATCACCATCTTGCGAAGCTAATTCTTTTAATTTCTCATCAATTTGTCGTATCGGTTTAACGAGCTTACCAGAGAACCACCATGCTAATAAAATAGACGTTACTGTACATGTAATGAGTGAGAAGAAGATAATATATTGAATAAGGGATGAAGAAGACTCCACGTCAGCAATTAATGCGTCACGTTTATCATTTTCTTCATTTGCATATTTCGTAAAACGACTTAAAAGGTCGTTTACGTAATCAGTTTGAGCTAAAGCGATTTTAGATGCTTCGTCCCATTTTCCTTCGCGAGCGAGAGGGAGGACTTCATTATCTATGACGCTTCGCCATTTTCCGCCCATTAAAATCGCTTCTTTCATTCCTTCGGGGAGTTTTTTATCACTTGTTACTTTCTCTCTCGTATCAGCTAGTTTTTTTCCTTCTCGGTTGAATTTATCCAATCCTTTTTGATCATGTGATAGTAAATATTCTTGTAAGCCAGCAACTTGTGCTTGAAACCAATCGCCACGTTCTTTTAAAATGGTTGCTCTTTTTGATACATCATTTTTTAACGTTTCAATTTCGCTCGCTTGGCTCATAGCGAATGAAAGAATAACAATAAGAGCAATGCTAAATAAAGAAGAAATGCTTAAGAGTGTGAACAGTAGTTTTTTTCGAATACTAACATATTTCATCGTTACCCCTGCCTTTTAAAAACTATTTATTATAATTTATAAATATTTAGAGCAGAATTAATAAAAACATCATTATGAAGTTATTAATCTGTTCAATAAAAATTATAGCAGATAATGGAATATGGCAGATTCATATGAGTAAATGTTCTTAAAATGTATACATTTGTATATCAAAAAATTCATAAATAAAAATGAGAAATGCTATTGTAATTTGAAATAACATCATGTATACTTCTAATTAGTTGATAACGATTATCAGTATCAACTAAAAACATTACTCTTCGTTATGTTGGTCATACCCCTTTTTGACGACGTAAGTCAGAGACGAAATGTTGAAATATCTTGTGTCCTATTCTACAGAATTATGGTAATCTCCAACCTCAACTTATATGCGTGAGCATGCAAAAAGGATCCTATCCGTGAAGGGATCCTTTTTTGCATGCTGTCGCAATTAATGTATAGAGACCCGGTACACGCTCTTCCATTCCTTCCGGTGCAGTAGAAGGGAAGACCCATCTTTGATGAGGCCCATGTTCTTCAACTAGTTTTTCAATTTTAAAATGTTCTTCTGCAAGTGTTGTAACAATTTCTCCTAGCGTCCAGCGGCGGATGGTTGTTTTAGGTAACGATTCTTTCTGCGCTTCTGTAAGAAGGATGCTATAAGCAACATCCTCTTCAATTAATTCTTTATCAAAATAATTTCCATTGGCCTGAAATGATGGGTGGTCGACTCCTAATAATTTCGTGTAAACAGGATGATAGTCACGAAGGATAAGCATTCCATCTTCTTTAAGTAAAGTAGCAATTTTTTGAAAGAGCGGTTTTAAATCTAAAAAGTAATGGAGTACACCAAGTTCCAGCAATACGATATCAAATGATTGTGAGAGCTGTACATGTAATACATCAGAAACGACATACTCGATAGAGACACCGGCTGCGTCCGCAAGTTCATTTGCATATTTTGCATTACTTGCTGAAATATCAACAACTGTTACGTCAGCTCCTAAAAGAGCGAGAGCAACAGCTTTGTTTCCTTTTGACCCGAGTAAATTAATAATACGTTTTCCTTTCGGAGATTGTATGTAAGGTAAATAGTGATCTACCTCACGCATAGGGTCTTCTATGATTTTTGTCGCATAATCAGCTGGTGCCCCGTGACGATTCGTCCAAGCTTCATAAGCAGCTGCATTCCAGCTTTTTTCATTACGTATGCTTAGTTGTTTTTGATTCAATCGTATCACTCCTTTTGTGAACATATAGGTATTCGGCAGGGGGATGGGATTTCCTTTTCTTTTTGGATAAAAGTTTGATTTTTCTGTTATTAAGTCGTACAATACATGTTATACGTAAAAGCGTTGAAAAGGAAAAGTAGGATGAACACATTCTTTCCAGAGAGCTTCGGTAGCTGAGAAGAAGCAAGAATATTCATTTGAACAATGGCCTTTGAGCTTCGTCCTGAACTTATCAAATGATAATAGTAGGCGGCGACGAGAGTTGGTACTCGTTATCAAAACCACAGTATAAGAGCGTATAGCTCCGTACTTGTTAAGGCTAATTATATGAGTAATTGGCGAAATAAGGTGGTACCGCGACTGTTTATACAGCCCCGCCCTTATCTTTTTTTAGATAAGGGCGGGGCTTTTTATATTTTTAAAGGAGGAATGTAAGATGAGTATTTTTATTGGAGGAGCTTGGCCGTATGCAAATGGTTCGTTACATCTTGGACATATTGCGAGTTTGTTACCTGGAGATATTTTAGCACGTTATTACCGGGCAAAAGGTGAGAATGTGTTGTATGTTTCGGGGAGTGATTGCAATGGAACACCAATTGCAATTCGGGCAAAACAAGAAGGTGTGACGGCGAAGGAAATTGCTGATCAGTATCATGAAGAGTTCCAGCGATGTTTCCGTAGCCTTGGTTTTACGTATGATTGCTATACACGTACAGATAGTGAGCACCATCATGAAACGGTTCAAAATGTTTTTTTACGTTTATTAGAAGAGGGACATATTTATAAAAAAACAGTGGAACAAGCATATTGCGAAACGTGTACGCAGTTTTTACCTGATCGTTATGTAGAAGGTGTTTGTCCACATTGCCATGAAGAGGCAAGAGGAGATCAATGCGATGCGTGTTCAGCTATTTTAGATCCACTCGATTTGTTAGAAAAGAAATGTAAGTTATGTGGTAGTACACCATCCATACAGGAAACAGAGCATTTCTATTTCGCATTGCATACATTTCAGGAGCAAATTAAAAGGGCTGTAGAAATCGCTAAACAAACAGGAACATGGCGCGACAATGCGATTCAACTAACAGAGAGATATGTAAAGGAAGGATTACTAGATAGGGCCGTATCACGCGATTTACCAATCGGGGTACCAATTCCAGTAGAAGGGTATGAAGATAAGAAAATTTACGTATGGATTGAAGCAGTGACAGGGTATTATTCAGCAAGTAAACATTGGGCTGAAGAAACAGGGAAAGAGGATCGAGAGTTTTGGGATAGCGAAGCGAAAACATATTATGTGCACGGAAAGGATAATATTCCGTTTCATTCCGTCATTTGGCCAGCAGTATTACTTGGAATAGGAGAAGGGGCAATTCCTCGTCATATCGTTTCGAATGAATATTTAACAGTTGAAAAAAGAAAATTATCTACGAGTAAAAACTGGGCAGTATGGGTGCCTGATATATTAGAACGCTATGATCCAGATTCTATTCGTTACTTTTTAACAGTAAATGCACCAGAAAATCGTGACACTGACTTTTCATGGCGTGAATTTATTTACAGTCATAATAGTGAATTGTTAGGGGCATACGGAAACTTTGTAAACCGGACATTAAAATTTATTGAAAAGTATTATGGTGGTATCGTGCCGAATGGAAGTATTGATGTAGAGCTAAAAGATAAGATAGAAAGATTATATAAACATGTAGGAGAGGCGATTGAGCAAACTAAATTTAAGATGGCATTAGAATCAATATTTGATGCAGTACGTTTTGCAAATAAATACTTTGATGAGAGGCAGCCATGGAAACAAAGGGAAGATGATCCAGTTTCATGCGAAGAAACGATTTATAATTGTGTGTATCTCATCGCTAATTTTGCAAATCTCCTGGAACCATTTTTACCATTTTCAAGTGAAAGAATTAGAAATACATTATCGATTGTGAACCGAAATTGGGAGCCTCAACATACGTTGCCAAGTAGAATTGATAGCGTGCAGCCACTATTTGAACGAATCGATGTAAAACAAATTGAGCGTGAGTTAGAAAAGCTATATGAAGCAATAAAGTGAGATAGAGAAAAAGACCTTTCAAATAAATGAAAGGTCTTTTGTTATGCAGTAGGATTCTCTTTCTTATCCTTTAAGAAGAACAGCACAGCAAGGATTACGAGAATAATAGCTGCAATATCATATGTTATTTTGAATGTAGTATTAAAGTTTAAGTACTCCACTAAAGGGGTTTTGACTGCTCCAGCATATATACAAATAGGAATGACGAGCACATCGTAAAATTTCTTTTCTTTCATATATCTTATTAGGAAGAAGATACACATAATGGCAAAAAAGGCTACGCTTAAAATAGTCATTTATACCTCCAAATAGATTTGAAATTATACCACATTGTAACTTTATTTCCATTTATACGCAAGTTAATATTTTTAGGCACTATACACGCGATTACGTTTTTTTTCTTTCCTAGCTGTAAGAAGTTGAGGAGTGAAAATCCCAAGTAATATAACGATAATCCCAATCCACTGCATGAACGTTACGACTTCATGTACAAGTGTAATAGAAGCGATAATGGCTGTTGGTAATTCAGCTGCTCCTAGTATTGTACCAAGTCCTGTTCCTACTTTCGGTACGCCAATTGAAAAACAAATGACAGGTACGACAACGCCGAATAATCCGAGGAAGAAAGCATATTTCCATAGGCCAGCTTGCAGGGCACCATCTGTTAAAAAGGTTGGTGGGAAGAATAGGCATACGATAAGCGTAGCGCTTGTTGTCATAAGAAAGCTTTTCGTATAAGGCGGAACTTCTGTAGCAACACGCCCGCTTGCAAAAACATAGAATGAAAAGGAAACAGCAGCTAATAGTCCAAAGATTATACCTTTCGTGGAAAAGTTTTGTCCGAGACCTTCAAAGACACCGCCTGCAAACAATGTTCCAGCAAATAAAATAATGATAGATATAACTTTCTCACGGCTTGGAAATGTTCGGTTTGCAATTGCTTCAATAACGACACCAATCCATGTGAACTGGAAAAGTAGGACGACAGCGATAGATGCTGGTAGTTCTTCTACAGAAATAGCGTAGAAGATACCGGTCATACTCATCGTTGTGCCAACTGTTAGTAAGGAAAAGAATTGCTTTTTTGTTACTTTATGACGTGAAACGAAAAGAACGAGCAGAAGAAGACCGATCCATCCGAAGACATATTGACCTCCTAATAGTTGATGGGCTGAAAATCCATCAATGAATCCGAGTTTGAAAATAGTTGAAAGTACGCCGTAGCTACAAGCTCCGAATAAAACGAGTAATGAATACTTAAATTTCTCCATGAAAATCCTCCTTTTACATAATAAAAAACGCCCGCTATCCAAATAAGGATAACGGGCGAACGAAACAGAGTCATATACTCTACAAAATTCCGCCACTCATACGAAGTATGAATTTGGGATATGAAATTGTAGTAGGTTTTTACATTGCTTTTGGGAATACAATAGAACATTTTACACCTTGAGGCGTGTTTTGTATACCATAAGGAAATTGATGTTTATCTAGTATTTGTTTTACAATGTATAACCCAAGACCACTACCTTGTACTAAGCCGTGTTTGTCAGGGTTTGCGCGATAGAATGGCTCAAATAAATGGGCAAGTTTATCCTCATCTATTTGTGAACCTGTATTTAATACTTCTAATGCGTAACCGTTTGGCTTTTCATAAAGCTTTATATATACATGCTGATGGTCAATTGTATAATGAATTGCATTTGAAATAATGTTAAAAATGGCAGTTTGAATAAATTTAGGATCAGCTAAAACTTGTACATCTTGTTTAATGTTAGATTGAACATTTAACTGTTTTACAGATACGAAATAATCTACTTTCTTCATAACATCCTCAATAATATTAGTTAATGAGATAACTTTTAAATCAGGTTTAAATTGAGGGTTTTGTATTTTGGATAATTCCGACATTTTTTCCGTTAATATGTTAATGTCTTGCATCATTTCATAGGAACGTTTTAAATATTTATCTCTATCTTTATAAGCTCCAATTCCGTGAATCATGCCATCTAGTTGTCCCATAACGGCTGCGATTGGTGTTTTTAATTCATGGGAAACCATAGACATAAATTCTTTACGGGATTGTTCTAATTGTTGCTCCTTTTTGAGTTCATTTCTTAAATCTTGATTGCTCGCATGTAAATTCTTCACTATATTTGGTATTTGTGAAGCAGCTACTTGTAAATTAAAATCTGTTTGATCCGTATTTTTGTTGAGTAGCTTTTTATCTGAGAAATCAAGATTCATAATATCTTTTAAAGCATCACTCATATATTGAAAAGGTTTAGCAATTAGTTTTGCATAAATTAAAGATCCGAGCAGAGATAATGCAAGCATTGTTGCGCCAATATGTGGAGCTAATTGCTGCAGTACATCTGTTAATTTTGGATTATCTTGTGCATCATTTGCTTTACTTGCTGCATTTTGTTTATGTAAGGCATCATTAGTAGCGACTTGCTTTTCCGTTTCTGTAGATGGAGCAGAAGCGCTATTTTCCCCTGAAATATTTTGAGCATGTTCTTTTGCTTTTGCAGTTTGGCTAGGCTGCAAAAGATGATTGATAGCTGTAGAGAGAGAATTATAATCTATAATAGCAGATTGGAAATTAAACATGTCCCCCTGTGATACAGCTTTATTTTGATTCGTTTTACTTTGGTCGTTTTGTTTATCTGAATCCGCTTGTTCTGTAGTATGCGTTCCATTTTCTTTCGCAAAACGTTCTTTATCGTAGTTTGAAGCTAAGAAGTAAATAACTTGATAAAGACAAAGTGATAAAAGAATACAAAATAATAAGGTTTTGATGAAAATATTTTTGGTGATGTTGTCTTTGCTACGATTCGATTTTGTAGCCAATGCCTTTCACCGTTTTAATATAAGGAATTCCTAATTTTTTTCGTAAGTTTTTAATATGTGTATCTATAACTCTTACATCACCATAATGTTCATAGCCCCATACCTTATTCAACAAATCACTTCTTGATAATACTTTTCCTCGATTTTGCAGTAAAGTATAAATAATTTCAAATTCTTTTGTTGTCAATTCAATTTGATTACCATGAACATAAGCGGCGTATGCTGTAGAATTTAACATCAATTCATGGAATTGTAGTATAGTCGCAGCTTCGGCTTCCTTCGTTGCTGCCCTTCTTAATACAGCTTCTACACGTTTAATAAATACGGTGTAATGGAACGGTTTCGTAATATAGTCATCAATACCTAATTCAAATCCTTTAATTTCACTTTCTTCATTATGTAAGCCTGTTAACATAATGATTGGTACATCAGATTGTCCTCGCATAATTTTACAAATACTATAGCCATCTATATCTGGTAACATCACATCAAGGAGGACAAGATCGTATGAATTTTTTTGGAAAAGAAGTATACCTTCTGTCCCAGCACCAACGACATCAACAGTAAAGTTTTGTGCCATTAGAAATTCACGAATCAGCTCTTGTATATCTGGGTTGTCTTCAATCACCAGTATATGCGTCATAGTAACACCTCCTAAATAACGCTTTTAACTGCAATATTCGAATTCATCATTTTTTCGATGACTCAGATTGTTTATACATATAATAAGCCCCCGCCATAAAATAATCATGAAAGTAGCAAGGGGAGTTGTTTAGTGAAACTGAATATTTAAGAATTACAGTAATTCTATTATAGTATGTATTATAAAATTTATAAAATATTATAACTGTATAATTTTAATATCCATGTTTATCAATGTTTGGATGTTACTTAACACAATCTATTCCTATTATATATGTAAATACAGTTGTTTTGCTACTGTAAATGAAGAAATAAAATAAGCCAAGACATAAAATTCTTGGCTACACGTAAATCGCGCTTTGAGGTTATTTTACAGTGACAGTAGCTTGCTGGGGAATACGCTCAAATAACCAGTGTATATCATTGTTATACATACGAATACAACCTAGTGTTGTCCACTTACCAATTGCCTGGTTATTGTTCGTACCATGAATCGCATAAGTTGTTCCGTAAGTTCCTGCCATGTTTAGTCCGAGCCAACGGTCACCAAGTGGATTACGTGGATCGCCGCCTTTAATTTTGCCTGTGTAATAAGGACGATTTTTAATTTTATTTACGATTTGGAAAGTACCTTTAGGTGTAGGAGTAGATGCTTTTCCAGTAGCGACAGTAAAACTCTTTATGAATTTTCCGTTTTGATAATAATCCATTTTATTTAACTGTGTGTTTACAATCAGTTGATCTTTCGTTGTAGCTGCTTCAGTAGTTGTGAATGGAATAGTTAAAAATCCTAATGATAATAGTGCGCCTAATAATAGTTTTTTCATTATATTCTCCTTTTTACTATTGTAGTAGTCTTACATACAATGAACTTGCAACCCTCGTAATACTTTATTTACATTTTCATCTAATGTTTCAAAGAAATTAGTAATTTTGGCATCGTGTTTGTTGTTTTTATCAATAAGTAATCTTTCATTTAGTAAAAGTTCACCATGTAGTCCAAAACTTTGAACTTGAATATTTAATTCATCTTCCGTTTCAGAAATGATTGGTAAGAAGTAGTGAAAAGCTTTCGTTGGAATGATATAGCTTTTACCAATCATGCTTTCTTGATTTGAATTAATCCATTTTTTCGTGACAATTTTAATGTTCTTTTTTGAAACGATAAAAGATAGTGTTGTAGACTTTGTTAAACTTACGTCAAATTCATTTGTTTCACATATGTGCAAATTAAAAACGGTTTCATTTTGGTGAGATTCAACATTTGTATTAATAAAATCGTGCATTTTATAAGCTTCCATTTCGTATTCACCCTTTTTTCAATTTCGAAAAGCGATTAATATTTATTCAAATTAATGTTTAGTCATATATTAGTTAAATTTTTAAACAAATTCCGATATAATCTTACAATACGTATATGAAGCTAATATGAAGTTCGTATGAGTTTGTAGTGGTTTTTTATTAAGAACAAAATATAACGATTTTTAAGTGTTAAAAAATGGATAAAAAATGCATATTAAGGCCCTGGTTTCTCAAGTTATATACTTGTTAAGTTGTCTGAAAGTGAAAGTAAATAAAGAACGTAAAAGTTTAGTGAGAGCCTTACAAAAATGTAATAAAAATGTAAGCTATTGTGATAGTTATTTCGACAATTTTTTTATACAATATTAGTAAGAAGTTGCACGTGATTGAAAGGAGAGATGACATGGAATGGATTCATGAATTATTTCAGCAATACGGGTACTATGTTGTACTTGTCGGCTTGCTGTTAGAATATATTGCACTTCCGTTTCCGGGAGAGCCAACGTTAGCATATGCGGGATTTTTAGCACATAAAGGTGATTTAAGTTTACCGATTTTAATCATTCTATCCTTTATTGGGACAAGTGTAGGAATGACGATTCAATACTTTTTAGGAAATAAATTAGGTATGCCCTTTATTCAAAAGTATGGGAAATACGTATTTTTAACACAAAGAAAAATCGACTTAACAAGAATGTGGTTTGATAAGTATGGATATTTCCTAATCTTTATCGGTTTCTTTATTCCTGGTGTACGTCACTTTACAGGATACTTTGCAGGAATTATTAACTTACCATTCCGCCGTTTTGCAATTACAATTTACTCAGGTGCTCTATTTTGGGTATCATTCTTCTTAATTGGTGGTTACTGGTTAGGTGGAAACTTGCATGATATTTTTGGAGCGCTAGAAGGTCACATCGGTAAAATTATTTTTGGAGTGATTGCGATTGTAGCAATTACGTTAGGAGTTCGTTTCCGTAAACAGTTAAAACGAGCATTATTACAAAACGCAAGTTAATATGGAATCCATTCTATGTCAGAATTTAGGAAGGCAGTGCAGAAGCACTGCCTTTTTTATTTTATGTTCCAATCGATTTTTAACTTTCCTTTTGATTGATTTCCGCTAACTATAATGTAATAAGTGCCTGTCTTAATTGCTGCGAAATGGTACGTATTAGGGCCAGCTGGAGCTAAATAATTTTCTTCCTCTTGAAACTCACTAGCCATTTTTATGTCCCCTATGTAGCCATTCGAATTTTCAGCTTGTGATTCAATAGTGAATTCTAATATGTCACCTCGTTTTAGCTCAATTGGGACTTTATGTTCACCACTAAAATGTTGAAAAGATGCTTCGAAAGAGTTATCGGTTTTTGTTTCGACCCATTGTTCTTTTGATGTTCCAACCCTTGCTATATCTACTAAGTGAATTGTGATAAATATAATAAACATAATGCTTGGTACGAAATACTGTATCCATTTAAATTTTGTTGCTATGACTGTGCATAAATAGAAAGAAAGAGAACATACTGCTCCGATTGATCCGAGGAACAAGAACTGTATTAGATCAGCTTCTTTAAATATTAAGAAGGGAAGAAAAAATAAATAGCCGCAAAAAATATAAAGTAATAATGTCTTCAGTCTTGTATATGTTTTTAATTTCAAGTTATCTATGCAAATAGAGCAAAAAATTGCATATACCGCAAGGAAAGGAACGAAGGGAAAATATAGTAGTTCTCGTAATCCAGCTAAGAAACTATATAATGTTGGTTGACTAGTTGTTAAGAGAAGCGTGCTAATAAGTAATAATAAAAAGAAAGTCGCTGTAAGTTTAGTAAGAATATAGGAAAAAGTAGATGTTTTATTCATAGGTCACTTCCTTTGTTTAATATTTCACATTCATTATATAGGTTATTTTTATCATAATATATCTTTATTTTTGTCAATTATTAACGTCAAAATGACAATTATAATTGACAAAAATAAGGATATTATTTACAATTTTAATTAAATAAATGAAAAAGAGGGAAGATATGAAGCTTCAAAATCGGGTGAGGGAACTACGAGCAAAGCATCGTTTATCACAAGGGGATTTAGGGAAAGCGATTGGGTCATCGCGGCAAACGATTAGTTTAATTGAGCGCGGAGATTATGCACCATCTATCGTATTGTCGTTAAAAATCGCACAAATTTTCAATGTACCGGTGGAGGAAATATTTACGTTAGTGGAGGGGGAAGATGATGGTGAAGGGTAAAGTAAAGGGGAAAATGTTGGCTATACTGAAGCTGTTAGCAGGAGTGATATGCGGCGGGTTCATAGGGTATGTAGTAGGGGATAGTGCAACAGAGGGAACTAGTAAAATATCCCCTGTTATTAGCATTGGCATGATGAGTTTATTTGGCGTAATAGCTATATATTATATTTGGAAGCGTACAAGAGTACTCGCACAAACGAAAGATGAAGAAGAAAATGTTAAGGGACGAAGGTTAGGGATAGTGCTTATTTATTTTCGAGTAATGGAAATTATTATTCCATCATGGTTTGTTTGCTCAGTTATTGCGTTTTATAGAACGTATACAAAAGAAGGGAGCTTGCTCTTTGTTAGTGTAAGTATTGTGGTATCTACAGTGTGCTTTATTGCTATAACTTGGTTAGGGTCTGTAATGAGGAAAAGGTATAACGCTTTATATCCAGAACAGAGTGTTACGTATTCTCAGTCAATGGAAATGTGGGCAAAGAATGCAGATGAAGGACAAAAACAAATTGTTCATGAGGCGGGATATAAGGCATATCAATATACAAATATGACACTTGCCTGTGCATGGTTAGTGGCAATTGCGCATGTACTTTTAGATGGGAAAGATTATTTTATGGTCATTATGATTTCGTTCGTTTGGGTTTTACATGTTGGAACATATATGTACGAAATGCATAGAAAAATGATTTATTAAGGGGAGAAAAAGGTGGATATTTTAAGAAGGCCAGCTGGTACTATGACGGCGGCGTTAGTTTTGTCCATTTTATACGGAGTAATCCGAACTGGGAAATTAGAAGTAATGTTGGATATATGGGCATTATTTGGAATTTTTTTATTGGTGTTAGCTATTCATGAGCTAGGACATGTAGCGTTTGGTTTAATAGGTGGTTTACATTTTAAATTTATGACAGTAGGGCCGATTACTTTTCAAAAAGAGAAGGGGAAAGTACGCATTCGAGAAAATAAATTGTGGATGTACTTTGGAGGCGTGGCGATGTTAGTGCCTCCTTCCATAGAGACACCAAATCTTTCGAAAAAATGGGCGTGGCTCACTTTAGGTGGACCGATTGTGAGTTTACTATTTGGTATTACTTCTGGTTACATATACATGGTGAGTTATTATCAATATCTTTTATATTTTTCTGTATTACACTTTGTGATTTTTGCAGCTACAATCGTACCGATAAAAGGAACGTTTTTGAGTGATGGTATGCAATTTCTCATTTTAATTAAAGATGATGAAAAAGCGAGGCAGCATTTATATAACATTCAAGTATCGAGTGAGTTATTTAGTTATAAGAGGCCGAAAGTTTGGGATAAGAGATTAATAGAACTTAGTGAGGAAAAATTAAAGGAAGATAAAAGTATAAGAGATATAATGAGCGGACTTATGCTCGTTTTTTATACCAGAGCCGATCAAGAAGGAATGGAAAGAGCGATACCATATATAGAACCAATTGTTCAACTACCTGTAACGAAAGAAAATAAATATTTCGTTAGTAGTTTTCATAGTTGGTATCTTTTATATAAAGCTCTTTATCAGATGGATAGTCTTTCTCTGCAAGAAGCGAAAGAACATGGGAAGGCTATTACAAAAATAGACTTACATGGGTATTATCGTACACAAGGAATTGTGAAATATGTAGAGGGCGATATGGAAGCTTCCAACGTTTATATGAGGAAAGCGGATAAAGAATTGAAGAGCGCCGAGAAGAGTGAAATGGGATATTTACAATTAGAAAGAGAATGGTTTGAGCAGCTGAAAGAGAGGGTATCTTACGATGGGTGAGGTATCCTCTTTTTTCTATGTCGTCTTATGCCGTTCCATAAAAAGTGTGGGGCGAGTAAAATAAGATGTGAGGAGCAAAGCTTGGAGGAATTCTAGATGGAAATTTTAACGATTATTTTAATCGTCTTGCTCATTTATGCTGTTTTTAAAGTAGCGTATGTAGCATTAAAAATACTCGCGATCTTATTAATTATCTTTTTAATCGTAGAGTTCGGCAGTAAATTGCTTGGGGGATAGGGTATGTTGTGCGCTTTGATTGTCGAAGAATGTCGGTAAGTCGATATCCTGTGTCGAACCGTCGATATAATGAAAAAATCGCCGATAAAAGTGTAGAAATC
>NZ_JAKUGD010000011.1:0-177926 GCF_022663775.1 Bacillus cereus group sp. BfR-BA-01350 | reverse complement strand
TCATAAAAGAATTAAGGCAAAATTAAAGGGTATGAGCCCAGTACAATACCGGGCTCATACCCTAGAGGCTGCCTAATGAAACGACCTGTCTAACTTTCGGGGGTCACTTCATTTTAGAAGGAGCTTTTTTGAGTTATCCTCTATCGTCATTACGCTCTTGTTGTTTTTGCTTTGCCATACGTTTTTGATACGCACGATCCTTTGCACTCACATGATTAGCATCAGTTGGAAGATTTTCTTTTGAACGACCAATTCCATTGCTCATCTTTTCCCCTCCTTTTTACACACTTTAAAATACACCCTTATTTTCAGCTAGAGGCACCATCCTTATACAAAAAAATAAGAGCAGCCGTTAGCTACTCTTACTTCTTACTCACTCACATATTTTTGAAACATATCATGGATGCCTTTATTTACTAGGTTCGAGATCTGTTCGTCAGATTTATTCGGATAACGATCACGCAATCTGATAGATGCCTTCACCATTAAATTTTCTAATACAGAACGGCCGCCTTCTCCATAAATAATTTCAGCATATTCAACAAGCCTTCCATCCTCTACTGTTGCTGGATTATGATTGAAGAAAAATTTACTCATTGCCTCCACCTCTCTCTTTTGATAACGTTTACATTTATATAAATTATTTATGTTATTTATTTCACAATATTGTATGCATGTATATTTAATTAGTTTCATTATAAAGCAACATATCGATAGTAAATATGTGATTTTCCGTCCATTTTGTGAACAAACCAAAAATGAAAGCGTTTCCTTTATTATATACTAAAAAAACTTACTACGCTAGGGGCAATTTTTTCAATCTACTAATCATATACTTTTTCTTTTTTCAATAAACCTTATACAATTTTCAGAAATTATATTATAAAATATATGTATGACTTAAGGAGGCTGTATATGAATCAAAATAAAAAAGCTATATTAGATCTTGTCTTTTATCTCGTAATCCCATTCCTCATTTGGAAATTCGCAAAACCTTATATCGATCCGTATTACGCGATGTTACTTTCCTCTGTTCCGGGAATTATTTATACACTGTATACCTTTAAAAAAGAAAAACAGTTTAACGTAACAGGGTTCTTTATTTTAATTACACTCATTTCTAATACAACGGTAGATCTATTATCTGGATCAGCTGAACGAATGTTGTGGAACGATGCGTATTATCACATCGTACTCGGTATTATCGTTATATGTACAATTTTTATAAAAAAACCACTTATGTTATATTTCGCAGCAGATATTGCTGCACTGCAAGGCCATGACCGTGATAAAAGTCGTGAACTGTATCGTGATAGTCGTATCTATCCAGCGTTGCAATATTTAACGCTCTTTTTCGGTCTACAATTCATATTAAAAAGCTTCTTAAAAATTTATTTCATCTCTGTTTTCGGTGTAGATGGCTACGGTGAAATGAGAGCAATTATGACCGCTGTTGGATGGGGCATTTCCATTTGTATCGGAATTGGATTTGTCTGGGTGAACAATAAAATACATGCCGTTACAGACGAAAAAGAGTCTATGCAGTAAATGAAAATCCCCTAGTAGTATGATGCTACTAGGGGATTTTCATTTTGCTACACATATTACGAAATCTTTAACTTGATTTTTTTCTTTTATTTTTTACGTTTTGATAAAACAAAGCAGCACTTAGCGGCATAACACCAAACCACTTATTCATAAATGGCTCTTTTTCAGCACGGCGTTGTTCTTTCTTTTGTTTACGATCTTCTTTTGGAGCATCCATATACGACACAAACTGCTGTGTCACAAAGCGAACATAATCATTAGTAGACATATTATCATCACCTCTACTTGATTAGTATGTCCACTTTTTTATTCATTAATCTTTTCTTTTAATTCATCCATAATTTGCTTTACAGACTTATTCGTCGTATCAATATGGATATGGGCCTCTTCATAATAAGCTCGGCGCAATTCGAATTTCATTACAAATGCATCTATATCTTTCTTCTGAAATAGTGGACGTGTCGTATCTTCACGAAGCCTTTCTGCAATTACATGTGGATCACAATATAAATACACGACAGTTCCATTTTCCTTCATCCACTTTCGGTTTTCCTCTCGCTCAATGATTCCGCCGCCAGTTGTAATGATTACATTTTCAACAGGTAGTGAACATAACATCTTACTTTCATATTCCCGAAAAGCCATTTCACCTTCTTCGGCAAAAATATCACGAATTGCTTTTCCCTGCTTCTCTTCAATTTTTTGATCTGTATCTACAACATCCATATGAAATTCTTTACTTAATGCTTTTCCAATTGTTGTTTTCCCAGCTCCCATATAACCGGTTATGTATATAGATTTCATGTTCTTTCCTCTCAATCGTCATGTATTACTTGTTATTATAACGAAAGATGCTCCTTTATTTAATAAAAAAACGTTTTGTTCTCCTTATGCATTGAAGAACAAAACGTCACATACACCCTTTTACTTATAAGTACCTCTTCTCACCCACTGCGTTGCAATCCATTTCTCACCTTTCGTTACAGGTGCCCCTCCGTGTAACGTAAGCTCGTTTAATGATTGGTCTTGATAGAAATACTCAAAGTATACTGCCATTCCCTTTCTAGGGTGCACAGAAAGATTTAATTTCGGAAAGAACGTTTCTCCGCCTTCTTCGACATCATTTAAGTACATAACAAGCGTACTAATACGATTATTAGCAGCGGATCTACTATGTTCCGCAAAATAATCATAGTGCGCTTTATATTGTTGATCCACTTCATAATTTAAAATGTGTAAGCCTTCTCCATGCGACGCAGGAACATTCATGATAGATGAAATTCGTTTTTCAATCTTCTCCGTAAGTTCATTATCGTCCAAAAATGCACCACTACTCGTTCGAATATCATTTACATCACGTGATGAACCAACTTTAGAACGTGCTAATTTATTTTTAGACAATTCAATTAATTCATCGCACTCTTCATCACTTAATACATTTCCTAACACGACAATAAGAGGTTCTTCGAATTTTGAAATAATTTGTATTTCCCTATCTTCTGTCATAATCGTATTTCCTTTATGATCAAAAATAGTTTGTTCCTTATTTTCACCTATTTGATTGTTGTTTGTCATTTCCCTATTCTCCCTAAAAATAATGATTGGATAGCATGAATATATCATATTCTTTCTACCTTTCTCTTTTTTGAGAAAATTTAAACTTTTAATTGTTTTATTTATCCATTTCCTTTTAAAAAACAGCCTATTTTCAAATGATAAATCATGGTTTTTTATCCATATATTTCACATACTATCCTTCTATCCAATCGAATATTTTCTCATCTTTTTTTCTATACCGAAAGCTTACTTTATAGAAAACTTCCTGTTTTATTTTGCACTGCAATGAAACGAGAATAACGTCGTTTTCAAATACGTAATTTCCACTCGCTTCGCCCTTTTCATATGAAAAGAAAAAAGTATCTTCCTTTTCTTTTTGCCGTAAGTCTTTTTTTATATTTGTAATAGATTGATTTAGTATTTCCTCCAGTACAAACTTTTGCTCTATTTCAATATAAAATTTTTTATCTATAAGCAACATATTCGTTTCGTATATAAAGAACGAAGTTAATAATATAAGAAAAATGATTGTTCCTGGCATCGTAAATCCATCTTGTTTTATCATACATGTATTCCCATTTCGCTATACCTTATAGCTACACCTTCATATTTTTTCCCGCTCCTATCTTTCACATTGATAAAGAGCAAATGAGGTGTTACTTCATACGAAACCATTTCAACATTTTGTAATATAACTTCTCTTCCGCGCATGTTCACTTTTCTTATAAGGTGATTATTCAATTTTTCATACGTCACTTCATCTCCAGTGCGAAGACGGAAGCGCAACATACTCTCTCTATTTTCAGGAACTATTTTTTCCACAAATGATACTTCACGAAACTCTAACTGTACTTGTCCTACAAACACATCCCATTCCCAATTATTTAACCCTTTTGATTGCTTGTTTTCTATTCCAATAAAGCTTAAACGTGGTAAGAGTAAAAAGAAAAGTGATAACAGAAAAAAACATACGATCATTTCAATTAATGTAAATCCAACTTCTAATTCATTTTTTCTCCCGCATAAAAGCATTGTTCCATCATTTTTCCTTTCACATCTTTCCACATCGCACAAACTTCATTTCCTCCCCAATGTGTGTAATATATATTTCCATTTATGAATTTTTCTTCCTGTTGTTTTACCTCATTCTCATACATATATAAAGCTGCTTCTTTTTTTAATAATACAAATGCCTTATAACGAATTTGTATGTTTTTTCGTTCTTGCATAATCAATACTGTTTGCGGAAGTAGTAAAGATACCATCATCATTACTATACTTAATGCTACAATCATTTCAGCCATCACTGACCCTTTTTGACATTTCACGATACGTAAATCTCCCTCTTCCAAGCTGGAATACAATCTCATATTTATAACTTCGATACGAAAGTAAAATCGTGCCACCTCTATTAATATTTCCACTCGGATTATATGTCATCGGATTTGGAAAAGTATTCAAATCCAATTGTATATCGCTATCATATTCTCTTTTAATGATAGAAAGATCCGTACTCGATTCCCCTATATAATACATATGTCTATCTTTATGCCATCGTAATGTATAGTGTTTTTGACGATTTATGGCTAATTGTTGCATATACAAAATATCATTTGAAAACTGTCTTAAAAATTGTTCGATTTTTTGTTTTTCGTATAATGAATGTACATGAAAATACGTGACCATACTTAATACAGAAATTGCAAATAAAACGAGTAGCATTTCTAAAAGTGTAAAACCTTTTTGCTTCACAGTTTCCCACTTGTTACCGTGCCATCATTGGAAATATGAATAGCTTCACCATTCGGACACTCATCCTTTGTAATATATTTCCCATCAATTAGCTCTTTTAGCGAGGGAATTTTATTATGTTGTAGTTGATATACTTGTATTTGCGCTTCTATAGATTTCACATAGGCTTTACATCCTTTTCCTTCGACGGATGAGCGCTGCGTAACTACATTTGGAATAATTAATAGTAATAATACAGTGATGACGACCATAACTAATAACATTTCTAAAAGGGTAAACCCTTCCTCATTCTGCATGTAAATGCCTCCTATATAGAATTCATCATTTGAAACATTGGCATAATCATCGCTAAATACATAAGAACAACTATTGCTCCAATACACGTAAATAAAATCGGTTGAATAATCACTAACATACGTTTAATTTTTTGCTCCATCTTTTCCATAATCAGATCACTATAATCACCTAATTCAATCGCCAAATTACCGTTTGCTTGTCCATGTGTAATAATATAAGAAAGTTCTTCCTCATAATATCCGCTTTTAGCAATAATAGATTGCAACGGTTCTCCCGCAATTAATTGGCGTTCAATTCGCCCCGCTTCATATTGAAAGAACGGATGATATTTTTGCTCCATCATTATTGTTAGAGCCTCAAGTACTGATAATCCACCGTGTAATAAACCGCTCAATTGAGTGGCGAAATAATGCGAATGCTTTAAAATAAGAAATGTTTTTACGAGGGGGATACGAAGTATAATTTTTACTCGCTTCATATGTGGGAGTTTTCGAAAGTACAATATATATACACTACAGCCAATCATAACGATAAAAATTGTGCTAAAAATAAGATAGGGTAGTAGCTTAATTGTACTTAATATTTGTTCTGTGAATAACGGTGCTGTAGAACCAAATGAACTATATACCATGTCAACTTGTGGTAATAAAATGCGGTTAAAAATCAAAATCATGATTATTAAAAAGAACGCCAAAAACATAGGATACTGCATTATTTTCATCATATCTTTCCTATACTTATCCTTTTTATAAAGAAGTGCACTCCCTTGTTGCAACGCAAAAGAAATATCACCATGTTGCTCGGCATAAAATAAATAGCTTAACATCTCCTGATGAAACTTTAATTGATGAAAAGAATCGTGTAGACTTTTTCCATTCTTTAATCCATCAATCATGTGCTGCAATTGTACTTTCTTTTCTAAAGGTAATTGAAACCGTAAAAATTCTAATGCCTGCAAAAGAGAGTATCCTTTTTCTAATAGTTCTCCTAATCGTTTCAATAATATGACTTGATCACTTAAACTCCATATTTTCTTAAACATAAACATCCTCTTCTAAAAATCCTAAAGCGTATCCTTTTCGCAACGAAGACTCTAATGTCTCATGCTTGTACGTGACACATTCCCCGTTTGCTTCTTTAATCGCTTGTTTTAACTCATATCCATATAACAACTCATAAATACTCGCTTGCCTTACTTGCCTCATTGATTTACATACAGTTGAGCACTTTCTTTTGCAAAACGGACACTTCAATTCAACAAGTCGCTGTGCAGCTATAGCCAATAAAGATTGTTCAATCTCTTGCCTTGTTATGCCAAAGTCCATAAACCGAAGTATTGCTCCTTTCGCATCATTCGTATGCAGTGTCGTCATTACTAAATGGCCAGTCAAACTTGCTCTTATAGCGATTTTTGCTGTTTCTTCATCACGAATTTCACCCACTAAAATAACATCTGGATCATGACGCAAAATAGCCTTTAGTCCCGCCTCATATGTGATACCTGCTTTTTCATTTATTTGAATTTGTAATACATCGTCATTTCTTTTTTCAACTGGATCTTCCAGTGTAACGATGCGGCGTGTTTTCTTTTTTCTAATTACCTCTAATAATGCATACATTGTTGTTGTCTTCCCCGATCCAGTCGGTCCAGTAAATACGAGTAACCCATGGGAATAATGTAAAAAAGAAAGTAGTTTCTTCGCTGTACTTGGAAATAACGAAAGATGAGATAACGGCTGAATAGATGCTTGTAAATGAAGACGAATAACGAGACTTTCTTGATATACAGTTGGAAGCGTGGAAAGACGTAAATACACTTCCTGTCCATCCATTTGTAAATACAGTGAACCATTTTGTGGCTTCCGCCTCTCCCCTATATCCATGGATGCTAAAAATTTAAAGTGTGAAACAAGTTTTTCTCCAAAGTCCTTTTCAATGTATTGTTTCGTCATTAAATCTTTCCCTATGCGCAGTTGAATCACTACATCCTTCTGTCGGGGCACAATATGTAAATCCGAAGCTTGTACCCTACACGCCTCTTTCAAAATCGTATTCGCAAAGCTTTCAATTCCATTCATCATTTTCCCTCCCCACTATGTATATAGCATGAAAAAATTCATAAGAAAAATCGTTATTTTTGTATTTTCACTAGATTAAAAAGGAAAAATATGTTTGTGAAATTATGAACAATTTCCGAATTATTGTCTGAAATTACCTATACTCATGTTTATCTGTATTATAATGTTATTATCTTGGATAAAGTGATAAAGGTGGAGATCCTCATGGAACAAGCTTTAAAAATTACTGGTGTATTATCTGACCCAACTCGTTATTACATTTATAAATATATTTCTCAAAAACATAGTTACGTAACTGTACAAGAAATTGCAGATGAGTTTGAAATTCATCCAAACGTAGCGCGTTTACATTTATCTAAATTAGAAGATGTTCATATGCTGAAATCTGAAACGAAGAAAACTGGAAAAGGCGGACGACCAAGCAGATTATATGTATTATCTGAAGATGTTATCCAATTACAATTCCCATTCCGTGACTATCAATTGTTAGCAAGAATCGCGTTTAATTCTTTACTTAGCCTTGGTGCTGCTGGTGAAAAAGCGCTATACGAAACAGGGAAACAATTCGGGGCCGAATTAATGCAACAACATATGCAGCGTTTAAATGTGAGTGAAGATGCTTTAACAGTGGAACAAAAAGTTCAAATTGCAAAAGAAGCCTTTTCAACAGCTGGCTTATCACCTGCATTTGAATTAAGTGCAGATGGAACGAAAATTTTCTATGATGTACACAATTGTCCATTTAAAGAAGTTGCTGTCCATCACCCAACTGAAATTTGTAATATGCACGGAGATATGATGAAAGGGATTTTTGAAATCCTATTCCCTAACACGGAATTAACACGAAACGATAGTTTACTAGATGGATGTAAATCTTGTAATTATAAACTAACAATTTAATCTCTCATATAAAAAGAAGCCAATTATAATTGGCTTCTTTTTATATGAGAGAATATTTACAATAGTAAGAAAAATAAACTATAATGAAGTGAGGTTTACTTTTTTTAGAAAAGGAGGGAGATGGCATGGAGCGCATGTTTCGCGTTCTCGGCTTTTGGACTGGAATTTTCTCGGTTATGTTTTACGTAGGGGATATGCAACAGGCCGCACTACTATTTTTAGGACAAACAGGATTCTTCGTACTTTTAAGCTATTTAAAATTAACAGAGCGTATGTATATATACGTATTCGGGGCATATTTGACTGTTTTCTTCATAGGATTTACATACTACACGACATTCTTACTTGTCCCTGGGGCTGGACATTAAAAGGTGGCATTTTGCCATCTTTTTTTTAATTCCGGAATTCCCTAGTTGACTTATAGGTTTTATTGATTTATATTCTATATAACAGATTGGAATTAGGGGGAATCATCATGAATACACTGCTTGTCGGAATTAACGTTGCAGTCATGCTCATTTTAGTTGGCGTATTATATTATATGCAACGTAAGCATGTATCTTTTAATAAACGTGTATTTACTGCTTTAGGAGTCGGAATTATCTTCGGTCTTATATTACAATTTATTTATGAGCCTACTTCTAAAGTCATTATTGAATCAAATACTTGGTTTGGCTTAATTGGTAACGGTTATGTGAAGTTACTTCAAATGATCGTTATGCCACTTATTTTAGTATCTATTATTTCAGCATTTACCAAATTACAGTTAACGAAAAACCTTGGTAAAATTAGTGGTCTTATTATCGGAATTTTAATTCTGACTACAGGAATTGCTGCAGCTGTCGGTATCGCTGCAAGTGCAGGATTTGATGTATCTGCAACTGGTCTGCAACAAGGTAATGCAGAATCTGCTCGTCTGAAGCTAGTTGAAGAAAGATTTACTTCTATTGAAAAAACAACAATTCCAGATAAATTATTAGAACTATTGCCTACAAATCCATTTCTTGATTTAACAGGCGCTCGTCCAACATCAACAATTTCTGTTGTAATATTTGCAGCCTTTATCGGCATCGCCTTTATAGGTGTAAAACGAAAATATCCAGAACAAGCAGAGCTATTTAAGAAAATGCTTGATGCTGTATATGCAATTGTAATGCGTATGGTAACATTAATTTTACGTCTTACTCCATACGGCGTATTAGCTCTTATGGCAAAAACAGTTGCTGGTAGCGATATAAATGCTATTTTAAAACTTGGTAACTTCGTGTTAGCGTCTTACGTAGCACTTATCGTAATGTTCGTTATCCACTTATTATTAATTGCTCTATCTGGTTTAAATCCAATTCAATATTTGAAAAAGGTGTTCCCTGTATTAACATTCGCATTCACATCTCGCTCTAGTGCCGGTGCAATGCCATTAAATATTGAAGCACAAAAAGAAAAACTTGGTATTTCTGAAGGAATCGCTAACTTCGCAGCATCATTTGGAGTATCTATCGGACAAAATGGTTGCGCAGGTATTTACCCAGCAATGCTTGCAATGATGGTCGCTCCAACTGTAGGAATTGATCCATTACAACCACAATTTATTTTAACTTTAATCGCTGTCGTTGCAATTAGCTCATTTGGTGTTGCCGGCGTTGGTGGCGGTGCAACATTCGCAGCATTAATCGTACTATCTACAATGAACTTACCAATCGGTATTGTTGCTCTAGTGATCTCAGTTGAGCCATTAATCGATATGGGGCGTACAGCTCTTAACGTAAGTGGTTCTATGACAGCAGGTCTTATTTCAAGCAAATGGCTTGGTGAATTAGATCAAGATACGTACAATCAAGATGATACAAAAACTGGTGAAATTGCTTCATAATGAAAGAAAGACGCTAACATACAATTGTTAGCGTCTTTTTTATTCCGTTCCCTCTTTATAGATCTTATCTTGAGAATTATCACACCAAGTATTCTTCTAGCTGCTCTTTTAACTCCTCCTCAATCTCATCACAAGATTCATCAACTAGTTCCCCTACTTGCTTACTCCCAAAAATGTTTGATTGAATTGACATTCCTAAAAAGATTCTTTCGCATTTCCAAATTGAAATATTGTGAAATTCAATCATCTCTTTTTCTTCATCTAATATAGCTATAGCAACTGATGAATTATATCCCACCTCAAAGGGATTCTCTTTCTCTCTTGCAAATCCCATATCTAATTCCATGTTTTTTTCTATGTATAAATGCGAATACTCTTTATACAGTTTAAGTGATATTCGCTTTATTTCCTTCTCCATACACTGAATTTTCTCTTTTAGCTCCAATGTAAAATCCCGTTCTTTATACTTCATCTCCGTCTCCTTACACATAGAAAAAGAGAATACAATAACATATTCTCTTTCCTCACATATATTTCATTATCTCACAGCCCGTCCTTTTCACAAATAACCATTTTGTTCGCACCATTTATGAAATTGTCCTACATCTACTCCAACTAACACGATATCCTTGAGCTCTACATCAATACTTTGTTCTCCAATTACAATAGCAAACTGCGATTCTAATTTTGTCTCGTTTTTCTTTACAATTCCAATTCGGTTCCGATGCGCTCCATCTTTTATATATGCTTTTTGTCCTACAATATCAAAGTTCAAGATTTTCACCTCTTTTACTGCGCTCAAATTGGAAATACAATCTCCACCTCGGAAAATTTCCTTTCATTGCACTATTTCTCTATATATATGACGAAACAATAAAAGAGTCCTTCCTTCTTTACAATTATTTTTTCTTTGTTTCATTTTTGTGATTGAAACGTAAAGTTTATAATAAAATACACTTGGAAGCGCTTTCTATGTAATTTTTTATGTTATAATGTATAAGTAGAACTTCGTAAAGAGGGTTAAAAAAAATGAATACAAAAATGATAAAAAAAGTAATTGAAGCATTAAAAGTATATGGCTTTCAGAATGTATCATTCTGTGACAAAACGAAGCAATTTTTATTTCATAACGAAACAGATATTATGAGCGGCTATGCAGAAATAACATATAGTAGTCAATTTGAAAAATTCAACGTACAAATTCATCCTATTGAAACGCATCACCAAGCAGAGTTACAAGAGGTTGAAAGACATATACAAGCCTGTATAAGAAAAGTGGAATATTTAAACGCACTTCTTAGCGGACAAACGAAACTAGATGATAAAATTATTATAATGTAAAAAAAGAACGTGAGGTGATCACGTTCTTTTTTTACATTATACATTCATCTTTTCTTTCAGTTGTAATCCTGTAATAGACTCTAATACATCCATTGCTTCTCCAAATGTCATGTCAAAAATTGTTTTATCTTCTACGTATGGAAATTGTCTGAAACGCTTTTCTAACATTTTCACAGCATCCGACGTAAAGTGTGCACTATCGATGCCAAATTCTGTTTCAAGAAGAACGATCCAATCTAACACATGAAAACCTAATCCATTTACGAATGAAATAAGTTTTTCTTCTGACTGTGAAGATAAGAATACGTGTCGTTCCATCTCACTAAAAAGTTCTTCTCCTAAAATATCAGCTAATTCATCATCATGTTCGCGGTCAATGATTTCTTCATAACCATAATCATCTACAAGCTCCTCAACTTCTTCACTATCTGCAAAAAGTAATTGGCTAAGAAGTGCCTCTTTCTTAAATTCGCTATTTTGTACGACTTCTAAAAAGCTCGTTTCCCATCCATTTTCTAATTTCATATTATGTACTCCTTTATATATGTTTCTTATCATCACTGTACCCAAAAGATCACTTTTATAACCTTTTAGGTAGTTATTATTATTTCACATGATTCATAACATAAGATGCAAATTCTGCTGCATCTCCTTCAAAAATATTTATTTCTGGCAAATGATAGAACGTTGTTTGGAGCGGATTTCCTTCATGATATACATATATTTTTTTCTCTAACGCGATCGCCATTCCAAACTCTGTATGGCTCCCGTTTCCGCCATCTAATATAAGTAAAAATATATCCGCTTCTTTAATAGCATTCTTTTCTGCCTGACCAATTTCTCTTAATTGCTCTTGATTCACAGCTCTTTCGTTTCTTGTCCAATCATATGTATGGTGCCATCCTGCATATTTCAGTTCATTTGCTATAGAACTTACAAGATGTTTATTTTGGAATCCTGAAGCGATGTAAAAATTCATTTCTATACACCCCTTCTTTATATACGGGAAACTCCTTTTTAGCGTTACTTGCTATATAATAAAAAACGACTTCAAAAAAAATCCCCATCTTTAAAACTTATTTGCGTTTAAATGATGGGATGCCTCATGGTCTTCTTTTATTTTTTGTTTTTTATAACTTTCATCAGCTAACATTTCTAGTTCAGCTGTTATTTCTGATTTTTCAAGCTCTCTTTCTTGCGAAAACTTCCTTGAAATATAAACAATAACACTACCAACGTACAACACAAAGCATATAATAAGTGCAGTATTTTCATAGAGACTTAGCTCCAACACAGTCACTCCTAATCCATTCGTATTTTCACGCTTCATTAATTGGAATTTCCCTACTAATCTATTTGCTATTGTAACATAAAAATATCAATCCTTGGAATCTTTCATTATATTAAAAAAGGCATGATTGTTTCATCATGCCTCTGAAATATGTTGAATGATTGTTTGAATTGCTTCTTTTCCATTATATTTTTTTAGAGCTGTTTTATACACTTCATTATTTTGATTTAATTCTTCGACATGCCTTATAAGAGATTTCACAGTCACATCTTCTTCATACAATACGGAAGCATATCCTTGTCTCTCAAAAGACTCTGCATTTAGTATTTGATCTCCACGACTTGCAAATTTCGATAGTGGAATTAAAACCATCGGCTTTTGCAATGTTAAAAACTCAAAAATGGCATTAGAGCCCGCACGTGAAATAACAAAATCTGTTATGGCTAATATATCTGGCAGTTCTCCGTGTACATACTCAAATTGTTTATATCCTTCTTTATTTTGTAAACTATCATCAAGATTACCTTTTCCGCAAAGGTGAACAATTTGATATTTTTTCAGAAGTTCTGGTAACGCTTCTCGAACCGTTTCATTAATTTTTTTTGCGCCCAAACTTCCTCCCATGATTGTAATAACTGGCTTTTTACGTGAAAAACCTAAAAATGCTAAACCTTTTTCACGATTTCCCTTTAGTACTTCTTCACGTACAGGAGATCCTGTATAAATTACTTTTTCTTTCGGTAAATGTTTCGCAGCTTCTTCAAATGTAACAAATATTTTCGAAGCGAAACGGAGCGCAATTTTGTTTGCTAGTCCTGGCGTCATATCAGACTCATGTAATAAAACTGGTACCCTGTTTAACCATCCGCCTATTACGACTGGTACAGATACGAAACCACCTTTTGAAAAAATCACATCCGGTTTTAATTTTCGAATCCTTACATACGCGTCCATAACACCCTTCATCACAAGAAAAGGATCTTTTATATTTTTTAAATCAAAATAACGGCGTAGCTTTCCGCTCGCAATACTATAGTACGGAATGCCTTCCTTTTCTATAATCGTTTTCTCAATTCCTTGATGAGAACCAATATAAGAAATATCCCAATTCTGTTCTTGTAAATGTGGAATGATGGCTAAATTAGGTGTTACATGCCCTGCCGAACCGCCACCTGTAAAGACTATTTTTTTCATACGTCTCCCCCTTCTAGACTATAATACACTAAAATATCTTGCCTCGGGGTGAGAAAATACCATAGCCGTTACAGACGCTTCTGGCTCCATCATAAATCCTTCCGTTAATGAAATACCTATTTCCTCTGGATGAATTAAGCGAAATAACTTTTCTTGATCTGCGAGTTCTGGACATGCTGGATAACCGAAGGACACTCGTATCCCTCTATATTTCGTACGGAAGCGTTCTTCCATCGTCAATTCTGGCGAATCTGGAATCCCCCAGCGATCGCGAATGAGCATATGTGTTTTTTCAGCAAGTCCTTCTGCTAGTTCAAGCGCTAACGATTGAATAGCATGACTGCGTAAATAATCACCTTTCGCTTTCCACTCTTCAGCAATGTCACGAACACCTTCTCCAACCGTAACAGATAGGAAAGCAACATAGTCCATCTCATCTCCAACTGGGCGTAAATAGTCACCTAAAGTACGATATGGTGCTTTTCCTTGTCTTGGGAATGTGAAACGCTCTATAACACGCGTATGATCTTCTGGATCATATATTACAATATTCTGTCCGTCGCTTTGCGCTGGGAAAAATTGATACACTGCTTTCGGTTTTAACCAAGATTGTCCTTCCTGCAATAATTCATCTATTAAATCATTTAATTCATGCGCTCTTTTATCTCCCTCTCGCAAAAGTTTCTTCACACTTCCCTTTAGGCCAAGGTGATGTCCAAGCAGCATTTGTCTATTTAGAAATGGCGCGAGATGTGAAACAGGAACATCTCTTAATACAATTCGTTTTGTTGAATCCGGCACGATAACCTCAGCCTTCGGCAATGGCTCAATTACTGCTGGAATTTCTACTTTCTTCTCTTCTTTTGTTACGATATGAAGATGACATTCTTTTTTATCCTGCTTCATCTTCTCACGCTCTTCTTCTTTTTGAAGCTTATTAATAATATCCAGCCCCGTCATCGCATCACTCGCATAACATACGAGCCCTTTATAAGATGGCGAAATGCGATTATCTGTAAACTTTCTCGTTAACGCTGCCCCGCCTACAACAATTGGAATATCAATATCCGCCGCTTTTAAATCTTCAGCAGTCGTTACCATTTGTTGAGCCGATTTTACTAATAAACCAGAAAGACCTATAATATCAGGCTTCTTTTCTTGTACTTCTTGCACAATTCGATCCGAGCGAACATTAATTCCTAAATTAATAATCTCATATCCGTTATTTGCTAAAATAATTTCAACGAGATTTTTCCCAATATCATGCACATCACCTTTTACAGTTGCTAATAATACTTTTCCTTTTTTCGCACTATCGCTAGATTCCATATGTGGCTCTAAATAACTTACAGCAGCTTTCATACTTTCAGCACTTTGCAATACTTCAGCAACGATAAGCTCATTATTATTAAATAATCGTCCTACCTCATCCATTCCTGTCATAAGTGGGCCATTAATAATATCCAAAGGTTTTCTTCCTTCTGTAAGTGCGAGACTTAAATCTTCGTGTAAACCTTGTTTCGTACCTTCTACAATGTAATTTGCGAGCCTTTCATCAAGTGTTAATGTTTCTTGGACAACAACATCTTTCTTTTTTGCCACGCGATAGAAGTTTGTAAATTTTTCTAACGTCTCTTGCGTCGTTTCAAAAAGCAATGCATCTGCAAGGCGTTTTTCTTCATCAGGAATTGACGCATAGCGCTCTAATTTTTCCGTATTTACAATCGCGTAATCTAACCCTGCTTTCGTTGCATGATATAAAAAGACGGAATTTAACACTTCGCGACCAGCTGGTGGTAAACCAAATGATATGTTACTTACACCTAAAATCGTTAAACACTCTGGTAATACTTCTTTAATAAGGCGAATCCCTTCTATCGTCGCAGCCGCCGAGCCAATATACTCTTCATCACCTGTCCCTACAGGAAATACAAGTGCATCAAAAATAATATCTGATGGGCGTATACCATATTTCGTCGTCAATAACTCATAACTTCTTTTCGCAATTTCTAGTTTTCTTTCCGCACTTACTGCCATTCCATCTTCATCGATTGTTCCAACTACAATTGCAGCACCATATTTACGAAGAAGCGGTGTCACTTTTTTAAATCGCTCTTCTCCATCTTCTAAATTAATTGAATTAATAACAGCTTTCCCTTGAATATAAGTAAGAGCTCGCTCCATCACATGTTCATCTGTTGAGTCAATCATAATCGGTACTTTTAACACTTTCGTAACTTCTGCCAAGAAGTTTTCCATATCTTCTATTTCATCGCGGTCCGGGTCTGCCATACAAATATCAATAATATGAGCATTTTTCTTCACTTGCGCTCTAGCGATTTCAGCAGCCTCTTCAAATTTCCCTTCTGCTACTAATCTTTTAAATTTACGTGATCCAATAACATTTGTTCTTTCACCAACAAATAACGGTCTCATAGAGTCATCATATTGCAGTGCCTCTAATCCACTAACCCCATGTCCCGCTCTCTCTTGCTGTTCACGAGGTTTAAGAGACGTTAATGCGGATTTCATTGCTTTTATATGTTCTGGTGTTGTACCACAACAACCACCGATAATATTAACCCATCCTTCTTCAGCAAATCGCTTCACTTTTTCAGCGAGAGAAGATGGAGATTCATGATAATGTCCATCTTCATCAGGAAGACCTGCATTTGGATAACAAGAAATGTAACACTCCGATAAATCAGATAGAGAACGAATATGGTCTCTCATAAACTCCGGACCAGTCGCACAGTTTAATCCAACAGATAATGGCTTCATATGTTCTACCGATAAGTAAAAAGCCTCAATTGTTTGCCCAGCTAGAGTCGTTCCCATCGGTTCAATCGTTCCCGAAATCATGATAGGTACAACTGTATTTAGTTCATCAAAAGCCGCTTGAATTCCAATATAAGCAGCCTTCACGTTACGCATATCTTGACTCGTCTCAACGAGTAATACATCCACTTCTCCTTTCAACAATCCTCTTGCCTGCCGTGTATAAGCTTCAATTAATTCTTCAAACGTTACACCACCAGTAACACTAATCGCTTTCGTTGTCGGTCCCATTGCTCCCGCAACATATACTTCCTTCCCGCTTTCTTCGACTGCTTGCTTCGCTAAACGCGCTGCCTTCTCATTTAGCTCCTCGTCTAAATGAGATAACTCATAATCACTTAGTACAATATTGGTTGCCCCAAATGTATTTGTTTCAATAATATCCGCTCCAGCTTCAATATAGGCTTTATGAATCTTTAAAATAACATCTGGTCTTGTTTCTACTAAATACTCATTACACCCTTCGTACTCCTCTCCTCCGAAATCTTCCGCAGTTAAATCCTCTTGCTGGATCATCGTTCCCATTGCACCATCTAATATTAAGATGTTATTTTGTAATTTTTCTTCTATACATTTCATCAATTAATACCTTCTTTCACTTCTTGCTTTTCTCTCACATATTTAACAAGATGTTCTGTAATTTCATATTTTAAAAATGGTGTAATAAGATAAATGCCGTTAAAGTATTTCATCGCCGCATCGATCAATTCTTGAGAAATACGAATCCCTTCCTCAATTGCTGCCTCTTTCGTTTCATGTCCATCCATTCTCTCTCTTACTGCTTCAGGTAAAGTAATACCTGGCACCTCAAAATGAAGAAAATCTGCATTCCGTTTACTTATTAATGGCATAATCCCAATAAAAATAGGTTGTTCTAAATGCTTTGTCGCTTCATACACTTCTTCAATTAACGCGATATCATAAATCGGCTGCGTTAAGAAATATTCTGCTCCAGCATCTATTTTCCGTTCCATTCGCTTAACCGCTGCTTTTAAATGTCTTACATGCGGGTTAAATGCACCGCCCACAGAAAACCTTGTTGCCGGTCCAATGGATTTCCCTAAAACGGAACGCCCATCGTTCATTTCTTTAATCATTTTAATGAGCTCGATAGAGGACAAATCATATACAGAAGTGGCACCTGGAAAATCACCAACGCGCGCTGGATCTCCAGTTAAAGCTAACACTTCTTCCATGCCTAACGCTGATAATCCTAGTAAATGAGATTGTAGTCCGATGACGTTATGGTCTCTACATGTTAAGTGCGTCAATACCGGAATATCATGCTTCGTTAATAATGCTCCCATTGCCATATTCGAGATACGGGGCGATGCTAATGAATTATCTGCTAGAGTAATAGCATCTGCTCCAGCTCTTTTCAATGCTCTTGCGCCTTCAAAAAAACGCTGCGTATCTAACGTTTTTGGTGGATCTAATTCCACTACTACGGTCGTTTGTTTTTTTGCTTTCTCTGCTAAAGTGACATGAGCTTTTGAACGTTTCTCATGTGTATGAACTACTTTCGGTCTTTGAACCGTATCCTTTTCTATTACAGGCGTAACATTTAGAGTCGCACGTTTCATACTTTCAATATGTTCTGGAGTCGTGCCACAACAACCGCCCAATAACCGAATGCCTTGCTCAATAAATTTCGGTGTCATCGCTTCAAAATAAGCTGGACTTCCCTCATATACGTATCGTCCCTCTACATAATTTGGGAGACCTGCATTTGGATATGCTGACAAGTAACCATTTTTCGGAATCGATATCATTTTAAAAGCTTCCGTCATATGAAGTGGCCCTAGTTGGCAGTTCAATCCAACAACATTTGCACCGTAATCTAAAAGCTGTTTTAATATTTCATTTACATCATTTCCATTTTGAGTCGTACCCGCCTCATGTAACGCCAATTGCGCTACAATTGGAATATTTGTTTCTTTTCGTAACACCTGGACAGCATGAAGTAATTCAAACTCATCATAAAAAGTCTCTAATAGCAGTCCATCAACCTGTTCTTCTAATAATGCACTTGCCTGTTCCAGTAACATAAATTCTCGCTCCATATCAGTTGTCGTAACCGCCCCGATATGTTTCATACCACCAATTGTGCCTAAAATTGCATTTCTGTCTGTAACAGATGCTTTCGCCAGTTTTACTGCCGCTCTATTAATTTCAGTAACTTGATTTTCTAATCCATACATACGTAATTTCGCTTCATTTGCTCCGTACGTATTTGTTTGAATCACATCTGCCCCAGCCGCTACATATTGCTTATGAATCGATATAATTAAATCTGGATCAGATATATTCAATTCTTCAAAACTACTTTGCAAACCATGTGAATGTAATAACGTCCCAACCGCACCATCACCTATTACAATTCCTTTTGATAATAAATCTAGTAATTTCACAAATCTCCCTCATTTCTATCAATATAAAAAACCCCCTCTTCACTTTGAAGAGGGGGACATAATTGTTCCTCCTCTTATTATGCAAAACATTCGTTTTGCAGGTATTAGCACCGTTTCAAACATTTCGTTTGAAGGTTGCCGGGTTTCACAGGGCCTTTCCCTCCACCGCTCTCAATAAGAGTTTGTCTTTATTATTTTATTTATGTAGCTAAAAGGAAATGCGTTCCCCTTTTAACAATGTTTGTTAATTTTTTTATAAATTTAGCACGCACAAATACAAAAGTCAATGACACTTGCGGAAAAATAAAAATTATTTAAAATAAAGTTGCAATTCAATTATCTTTTGTTGTAAAGTTAAAAACATAATAAAATTTCATACGAACATTCTTATCTAGAGAGGTAGAGGGACTGGCCCTATGACGCCTCAGCAACCATTAACATTTGTTAATAAGGTGCTAATTCCAGCAAATTGTGAAAGATTTGACAGATGAGAAGAAGACTCTATTCAAACCGAAAGCCTTCTTCTTAGAAGGCTTTTTTATTTTATATTCAACTAATGGTTCAATTTAAAAAGGAGGAATTTTCACATGTCAACTATCGAAACAAAATTAGCGCAAATCGGAAACCGGAGTGAAACTACAACAGGAACTGTTAATCCACCTGTTTATTTTTCAACTGCTTATCGTCACGAAGGAATTGGTAAATCTACTGGATTTGATTATTCACGAACTGGAAATCCAACGCGCGGCCTATTAGAACAGGCAATCGCAGACTTAGAATGCGGTGAACAAGGTTATGCCTGTAGTTCAGGGATGGCAGCCGTTCTTCTGGTCCTTTCCCTATTCCGCTCTGGAGACGAACTTATTGTTTCCGAAGATTTATACGGTGGCACTTATCGATTATTTTCTGAGCACGAAAAAAAGTGGAACGTTCGATGTAGATACGTAAATACACAATCTATTAAACAAATTGAGCAAGCCATCACAACGAAAACGAAGGCTATTTTCATAGAAACTCCAACTAATCCATTAATGCAAGTTACCGATATTGCCGCTGTTGCAACTGTAGCGAAAAGACACGGACTACTTCTTATTGTAGACAACACATTCTACACACCTTATATACAGCAGCCATTAACAGAAGGTGCCGATATCGTACTTCATAGTGCAACGAAATATTTAGGTGGTCATAACGATGTACTAAGTGGACTTGTCGTTGCAAAAGGAAAGGAACTTTGTGAGGAAATCGCTCATTATCATAATGCCTCTGGTGCAGTCTTAAGTCCATTTGACTCATGGCTATTAATTCGTGGTATGAAAACGTTAGCGCTTCGCATGAGACAACATGAAGAAAATGCAAAAGCAGTTGTTGCTTATTTAAATGATGAGGATGGGGTGACAGATGTATTTTATCCTGGAAGAGGCGGCATGATCTCGTTTCGTCTGCAAGATGAAACATGGATTAATCCATTCTTACAATCTTTATCCTTAATTACATTTGCCGAAAGTCTCGGTGGTGTTGAAAGTTTAATGACATATCCAGCAACACAAACACACGCTGATATTCCTGAAGAAATTAGAACAGCAAACGGTGTATGTAATCGTCTTCTTCGATTTTCCGTTGGTATTGAAAATAGTAACGATTTAATTCAAGACTTAAAGCAAGCCATTAAACTTGTAAAAGAAGGTGTAAGAATATGAGTTATTCTATAGATACACTCTTACTGCACAACCAATATAAACATGACTCGCAAACAGGAGCTGTTAACGTTCCCATCTATAACACATCAACATTTCACCAATTTGATGTAGATACGTTCGGAAAATATGACTATAGCAGGTCAGGCAATCCAACTCGTGAAGCTCTTGAAGACATCATTGCTTTATTAGAAGGCGGAACAAAAGGATTTGCCTTCGCATCAGGAATTGCAGCGATTTCTACTGCATTCCTCCTCCTTTCACAAGGTGATCACGTACTCATTTCAGAAGACGTATACGGAGGAACTTATCGAATGATAACTGAAGTTCTCTCCCGTTACGGTGTTTCACATACATTTGTTGATATGACCAATTTAGAAGAAATAAAGCAAAACATTAAGCCAAATACAAAACTCTTTTATGTAGAAACACCTTCCAATCCACTTTTAAAAGTGACAGATATTCGTGCTGTTTCTAAACTTGCAAAATCTATTGGCGCCCTTACTTTTGTTGATAATACATTTTTGACACCACTATTCCAGAAACCACTTGACCTTGGCGCTGATGTCGTTCTTCATAGTGCCACAAAATTCATTGCCGGTCATAGTGATGTTACTGCCGGATTAGCAGTTGTAAAAGATACCGATCTCGCTCAAAAACTTGGCTTTTTACAAAATTCATTCGGCGCTATTCTAGGCCCGCAAGATTGTTCTCTCGTACTTCGTGGTCTAAAAACATTGCATGTACGTCTTGAGCATTCAGCTGCTAATGCCAATAAAATTGCACACTATTTACAAGAGCACGCTAAAGTTCAAAATGTCTATTATCCAGGATTACAAACACATCTTGGATTTAACATTCAACAATCTCAAGCTACATCAGCAGGAGCTGTCCTATCTTTCACTTTACAATCAGAAGACGCACTTCGCCAATTTTTATCAAAAGTAAAATTACCTGTCTTTGCGGTTAGTTTAGGGGCTGTCGAATCGATCCTTTCCTACCCAGCTAAAATGTCACATGCAGCACTATCGCAAGAAGCTCGTGATGAAAGAGGGATTTCAAATTCATTACTTCGGCTATCCGTCGGTCTTGAAAATGTTGACGATTTAATATCCGATTTTGAAAATGCCCTTTCTTATGTAGAAGAGCCTGTAAATGCATAGAAAGCAGAGAAGATATGAAATTAAGTTATCATATCTTCTTTTTTACGCTGATAAGTATATTTGTCAACCCTTCGTATAATTCATAAAAAAAAATGACAGATCACTATCTATTTCCAAGTAATGAATTAATTGATATATTAAGAAGTAAAAAAGGGGCAAAAATAATGGATACATGTGCAGATGTTTTAATCGTTATCGATTTACAAAATGGAGTATGTTATAGTGAGGAGCATTTATTTAATTTACAAAATTTACTTACAAAAGTAAATAAAAGAATTTCTTCATACAGAAAATCAAATAAACCAATTCTTTTCGTTCAACATTGTGATGATGATTTAGTACCTGAAAAAGAACTTTGGGCTATTCATTCAGATTTAGATGTTCAAAAACAAGATTTTTTTGTAAGAAAAACACATGCCAATTCTTTTTATAACACAAACTTGAAAGAGATTTTAGATCAATTATCTGTACATTGTATTGAATTTTGTGGTGCCCAAACAGAGTACTGTATGGATACCACGATTAAATTTGCCCATGGACTAGGGTACGAAAACTTCATGTTCCAGAAAGCAACCTCTACGTTAAATAATCCATTTATGTCCGCAAAAGAGACGATTGATTTTTATGAAAATATATGGAACCACAGATTTTTAAAATTGATGAAAGATGAAATCTAGAATACATAACTAACGTCTTGGTAATTATAAGATTTATCAGCTATATTCAAACATTTCATTTTCACCATAAAGAAGCTGACTACATTCGGCTTCTTTTCTTTTAACCTGTTTTATATTCTATATATAACATTATAATTCCTTTGTCATATTATTTTAAAAATTTCGTATATTCATTTGAAAGAATAAGAAAATCATGATAAAATTGTGTTACAAATATATCTATATCTTTCAATTTTTAAAATGCATCGAAATTTTCACCCAAAAATGTCATTTTACAAAACCGTGCTAAATTATCTACTTTATTTACATCAGGGTCTCTTTTCTTACAATTTCTTTACTTTAGGAATGTTTTTCTGCAACAACTGTTTTCTTTTCTTTAATTTTTTGGTATGTATATTATGGTATAACAGCTCACACGGAGGTGGAAAAGAACATGTTAGAAACCTTTCAAAAAGAAATAGAACTATATGAAAGCAATGCAGAATTATTGAAAGTACTTGCTCATCCTGTTCGCTTATGTATTGTAAAAGGATTAATTGAACGCGGTCCAAGCAACGTTTCTACAATGTACACTGGCTTAAACATGCCACAATCTACAATTTCACAGCATTTAGCAAAGTTAAAAAGTGCTAAAATCGTTTCAAGTGAAAGAAAAGGATTGGAAATTTATTACAAAGTAGAAAACGAGACAATTATTCAACTCGTTCGCGTATTATTGGGTTAGGGACTCATAGACAGAGAAAAAGGACGTATTTTATATTTTTTATCTCATATCTTTAATATAAATATATATCATGAGAGGAAATATATGATGCTACATAAGTCGTATTAAAAAACAAGACACAGAACTATGCTGTGTCTTGTTTTTTATATTTTCAAATACCGACCCAAGTGTAACTGTTGCATATGTTTCGTATGTATAACAACATCACATGCACTCCCTAATCCTCCGCTCAAAATCATAGAATGAACTGCACGATTTTGTTTTTGAATTTCAGAAAAAGGATTCCGATCTTGATGATTCGTAAGCAGCTCTAGTATTCCTGCTGCTAACAAAAACTCAGATTGTTTCTTATGCCATACCATATTCATACCTTGCAGGCTAAACATTTCTTTCAGTTCGTCCCAATGAATATGAGTAGTAAGATCCATTTCACCTGGATACGCTAAAGGATTACGAATTAACTTATGCTCGTAATATCCTCGTAAACTACCTTCTTGATGTGCAGGATGCATCCATTCTTCTTTTGTATATCCATAATCAACTGTAATACATACACCTCGTTGAAACCATTTCGCAATTTCTTTTATATATTCTTCCATCGCAATTGGCACTTCAAAACGCTGGCCTTCAGCGAGATGAATATTATATTTCAATAAGTATCGACCAATTCTTTTATGTAACGGCCTACATACTTCTGCAAGTTTCCCTTCCTCTGTGTACGTAACACGTACTTCATACAATATTCCATTTCTCTTCTCAATTACTTCAACAGGAAATGCATCAAATAACTCATTCGAAAAAAGAATCCCCTCGAACGATTCTCCCATTTCACTATGCGACGTATAATATGACACATTAGAAAACGAACAAAGAGTCTTTTGCTGCAATTTTCTATGAAAAGGGCTCATTTCAATTATCGAATAGTTTAAATCAATAAAGGTTTCCGGTGATAATTGCTTCCATTCTTGTAAAACATCATAGGCAAACCTTCCTGTCCCCCCACCAATCTCACAAATATGTGGAGCAACTTCACCATTTTCAACAAGACGAATAAAAAACTTAGCAAAAGTTTTTGCAAACACAGAGGATACGTTGCTACTTGTAAAAAAATCCCCTTGTCTTCCTATTTTTTCACGTTCTTTCATATAATATCCATGTTCCTCTGCATATAATGCGAGGTTCATATATGTACTGTATGAGATTGAATAATCCTTTTCTTTTTCCATCCATTCTTTTAAAATGAGCTCCATCCCCATACTAGCTCCTTACTGTAAAAATGGATTATTTTCTTTTTCAAAACCAATGCTTGTTTCTGGACCATGTCCACATAACACCGCTGTTTCATCAGGTAATACAAATAATTTCTCTTCAATACTTCCAATCAACTCTGCAAAACTTCCACCAGGTAAATCTGTTCTTCCAATACTCATTTGGAATAATACATCTCCAGAAAATACAGCATTCGCCTCTTTACAGTAATAAGAAATACTGCCTGGAGAATGTCCTGGTGTCTCAAAAATTTCAAAGTTAAATGAACCAATTGCTAATGCACCTTCTGCATCAATAATATGATCTGCTGGTTTTGCTGTAATGCTGCGATTCATCATAAAGATTTGAGAACCATTTACAGTTGCATCGCCTAACCAATCTGCTTCTTCTTTATGTACGTACACAGGAATATGAAAAGCGTCTCTTACCGCATCAACAGCACCAATATGATCAAAGTGAGCATGTGTTAATAAAACAGCCAGTGGCTTTAATTGTTCTTCTTGTAAATATGTAACGAGCTTCTCTCCTTCGTGACCAGGATCAAAGATAATACACTCATTTTGCTCATTCGTTAAAATATAAGCATTTGTTTGTAATGGGCCTAACGGCATTTGTATCCATTTCATATGAAAATCTCCTCCAATTATTAAACTTACTTTCAATGATACAACATTTTTTTCTCTTAGGAAAAGAAAGGATGCTATCTCGACAATCATTTTTAAAACATGTACAATATAAAAGAGTAAATATTCCAAAAACTCATATTAAGGAATGGGTAGACAGAGGAGGATATTGTATGGGCCTTGTTATTATTTTTACGCTTGTCACTCTGTTAGCTGTATTTGCTACGCTTAGAACACTTCGCGAAAAGAATTTTCTCGCGGGCGGCTTTGCAATTGCAACTGTACTCGTTTTCGGATGGTTTACAATCATGACTGTTCTATATAACGGGTACCCACCAGCAGCTTAATTCATTTACATGCTCGTTTTCATCAAGATTTCGCACAAAAAGAGGAAGGGTTTCCCCTTCCTCTTTTCATACTTCACAACTTATATCATCTTCGCTTCGTATTTGTGCTTTTTTACAAGCCAAGCTCCTCCGATAACACCTGCATCATTACCAAGTGTTGCAATAGCTAACTTCGTGCTCTTTACAGCACGTGAGAAAGCATATTGCTCAAAATAGCGTTGAATTGGTTCTAAAAGTGCATCTCCAGCTTTAGAAACGCCTCCGCCAATAACGATTTTCTCTGGGTTCAACGTGCTAGAAAGGTTCGCTACAGCTAATCCTAAATAAGAAGCTACCTTTTCTACTACTTCGCCTGCTAGTTCATCACCTTGTCCATGTGCTTCAAATACGTCTTTTGATGTGATACGTCCTTCTTCTGCTAACATAGAACGTAGAATACTTTCTTTATCAGTCTCTTGTATTTTTTGCATAGCAACACGCACAATACCTGTTGCAGATGCTACAGTTTCTAGGCAACCAGACTTCCCGCAATTACATGGGAAAGCATTCTCTGTAACGACTGTAATGTGTCCGATTTCACCAGCAGCACCGCTTACGCCGTGTACAATCTCTCCATTGGCAATTACACCGCCGCCAACACCAGTGCCAAGCGTCATACAAATTAAATCTTTTGCTCCTTCACCAGCACCTTTCCACATTTCACCAAGCGCTGCTAAGTTCGCATCATTATCAATCACAACAGGTAATCCTGTTTCTACTTCTAATAAATCTTTTAACGGATAGTTCTTCCATCCTAAGTTAACCGCTTCATAAATCATTCCAGACGCCACGTGTACAGGGCCAGGAGCTCCCATACCAATACCGATTAACTTACTTTTTAATTCGCCTAACTCTTCTAACTTTTTATCAATTGCTTTCGCTACATCAAGTGTAATATGTTTTCCTTGCTCATTTGTATTCGTAGGGATTTCCCACTTATGTAAAATTTCACCGTATACATTAATAAATGCTAATTTAATCGTTGTACCACCAAGGTCAACACCAACTAACCATTTCTCTTCCATGTTACTTACCTACCTTTATCTAATTCTTATTTAGCTCTTTTTGAATTTCTTGCTTCAATAAAAATAAAGCTGTTTGATAGTCTTGTGAATCGATTAGCTGTGATTGATTTAATTCACGCAATTCATCTTGCATTAATTGTAAATCTGCAATTCGATCTCCTGTATAAATAATCGTACCAAATTTCTTTAGCAATTGCTGAATATCATATATAGATAACATTTCATCACCCTCTATGCTCACTTACTATAAAAAATTATAATAAGAAAACGTTCACATATTTTATTATAATCAAGAAGAAAAAGTCTCGTCAATTTTTATTTGTCTATACAAGCCCATTTTTAACCATTGTTCCTTTTTCTGTAATAATTTTTTCTATATTTTTATCAAACGGCTCTATTGGAATATGGTCTACCATTTGAAAACTATAAGCTAATGATAGCGTTTTCCCTTTATAATGCATGAGATAACGATCATAATAGCCACCACCATATCCAATCCGTTCTCCTCGCTCTGTATAAGCTACACCTGGTACAATTTGAAGGTCAATTTCATCTGCATTCACTTCTTCCGTAAGCGCTGGAATTGGCTCACGTAAATTCATATACACTGTTTCCAATTGATCAAAATTACTAATTTGCCTAAAGGACATTGTTCTTGTTTCTTTATTACACTTCGGAACAACAACTTTCTTTCCTTCTTCCCAAGCTTTTTCGATAATAGGATATGTATTCACTTCATTTTCCATTGAAAGAGTGATTCCAATTGTTTTAGCTTCAGCCCACTCTTTTTGTGCATACAACGAAAATGCAATTTGCTCTGATAAAGTTGTATACCGTTCTTTTGATAAAGAATTCATGTGCTCTATTATTTGTTTACGTAAACGTAGTTTCTCTTCTCTCACACATTTTCCCCCTCACAGTGATACTTTGCTCTACGATGATAGTGTATCACTTTTAAGAGAGGAATCGAATAAAAAAAGAAACAGTAGGAAAATATTCCTACTGCTTACTTTGTTTCACGGTGTAACGTAGACTTCTTGTCACGCTTGCAATACTTTTTAAGCTCGATACGCTCAGCGTTGTTACGTTTGTTTTTCTTTGAGATATAGTTACGATCTCCGCATTCTGTACATGCTAGAGTAATATTCACACGCATTCTTATTTCCCTCCAGTACTAATAACTTAAATCAGACTATACTATAATACCACTTTTAAAATAAAAATTCTACACCTTTTGATATTGTCTAATTTTTTCTATAAGATTTTTCATGTTTTCCCTTGCTATTACTGGGTTTCTAGCATGTGAATACACTAAAAATTTCGGTTGTTTTGTGTCAGAAACGATATAAGACCACTCTTTTTCGGTATATTTGAACTGTACTCCTTCAAATATGCCTTCTTCCTTCCTTTCGATATCAGCCAATAATTTCCTCATCACCTTCCCTTTTTCATTCCACGAACATACAACTTCATCACAAAGTAAATAAAGCGGCGGGGATTGCTCTACTATGCTGAGAAAGGTTTTTCCCTGCAATGCTATTAACTCGAATAATTTTCCAATTCGATATAAAATATCTCGCTTCCATCTCGCTTGAAACGATTTTTTTTCATCCTGCGTATAAAATAGAAGATAACATTCTCCTAATTTCAAAGACATTGGGTAAATATTTCCTGCCGATTCCAGTAATAAATCTGGAATATCAATCTCTTCAAAATCCGTCCCTTGGTAAATATTACTATGATTATCATATAACTCGAAATAATTTCCTTGCTCTGAAAACATAAGCGCCATATTTGCTTTACTTGATTTCATCAAAGCTTTCACATGATCCTTTTGTTCGCCCGCATAAATCCACGTAACTGTGCATCCGAGCCTTTGCAAAAAGAGCATAAGCAAATGCTGTAACATATCATTTCTCTTATTAATAAGAAGATGGAACTTCTGTTTTTTTATTTTCTCAATATCAATACGCTCTAATACAGCCTCTATATAATTATGTAAAGAAACGTGTACTAGCTTATTCCGCCCCATTTCCTTCTCACATACGTAATAAAACGACTCAGACATATACACTTGTTCTATCGCTTTTTGCTGCTTATACGTTAACTGTGCCCCATCCTTACCATACAACTTTATAACAATCTCTTTTTCTTTTTCCGCTTGAATGAAAACCCCGCCCGCACATTGCAAATCTTGAATGCTGTACTGAAAAAGTGATTCGTTCATTTCTTTGCATTCCATCGTATGAATCCCAATACCATGAATTGCATGAAGAAAAAGATTTTTATAAGAAGTCGTTTCTATATGTTCTTGACTCCCGATTAATATACTTTCCCCTTTTGTAAAAAGAGATCCGTACGCCATCGCAACCTTTACAATAAATTGAGGCGTAATCTCCACATTACCTCTTCCTACAATGCGGCTTTTTTGCAACCATCCTGCACTCTTCTCACTTTCTTGAACACCAGCCGATCCTACTACCGAATGACTATCAATCGCCTTATATGGCCATAGTTTTCCCTTTTGCTTAATTACCGTACTTTTCCCTATATGACAATGGTCCGCTACAATGCTTTTTTGAAACAATGTAACATCATCTTCCACCATTGTATGTTCTCCTATTGTCGTTTCTAGTAACTCACAATATTTCCCAATGTGCGCATTTGCAAAAATAATACTCTTTTGAAGATGAGAATAACTTGAAACAACACTATTTTTCCCGATAATAGAGTATGGCTCAATTACAGATCCAGCACCAATTCTTGCTCCTTCACCAATAAAAGAAGGACCATGAATTTTCGTTCCTTTTCCAATCGTTACCCCTTCTCCCATCCATACCATCGGTAATACTTCCGTATATGGGATAGGTACTTGCAATTTTTTCGTTAACAAATCAAATTGTGCTTGTCGATATTGATCAAATGTACCGATATCTAACCAGTAACCTTCTGACAAATATGCAAATAATGCGTTCTTATTTGCCAATAACGGAAACACATCTTGACTAAAATCAAAAAATTCTCGGGGCGGTATGTAAGAAAAAATTTCTGGCTCCATAATATATATACCTGTATTCACAATATTAGAGACTACTTCATTCCAACTCGGTTTTTCTATGTATCGTGTAACCTCTTGTTCTTTGTTCATTACAACTAAACCAAATGAGAGTGGATTTTCTACTTCCTTTACAAACATAGTTACCATTCTTTTCTTTTGTTCATGAAACGTAATTCCTTCTGATAATTGAAAATCAGTTAACGCATCCCCACTTATGACAACAAACGGTTCATCCAAAAATTTTTCCGCTTGTTTGATACTCCCTGCAGTTCCAAGCGGTGGAGAGTCTTCAAAGTAGTACAAGTTAACGCCCCATTTGCTACCGTCACCAAAATATTGCTTAATAGCCGCACTCATATACTGAACAGTAATTGCAATCTCACGTATACCATGCTGACGCAATAATTCAATGTTGTATTCTAAAACTGGCTTTTCTAATAATGGCAACATCGGCTTTGGAGTATTACATGTTAATGGTCTAAGGCGTCGTCCTTTTCCTCCAGCTAAAATAACCCCCTTCATATACTTCAGCCTCCACTTATATAATGTTCAGTAACTTCATATACGATATGTATATTATCTACCCAGCATTAACTAGCAGTATAAAATAAAGTGAAACTTTAATCAGTGGGAGTTTTCTTCATCCCCTATTGATTATTAGCCTTGACCAATCGGGCCGGCAGGCAGTAAAGTTCCCCTTATATACATTCACCTTTCAATAACCGAAGAAAGCGCTTACTATTAACTTTTAAAATATTACTTAATAAGCGAATAACATATACGCCCTATTTTTTCCATTATATTATGATACATCTTATCATCATAAACTAAAGGAAACAACGAGCTTTTTTTGTCATGTTTTGACTAAAAAAAGCAGGTGATGTTTCACCTGCTTTTTTCTTTATTCATTTAATAAGTAATGCTTTCCCTTTACTAAATAAAAAACATTTTCAGCAATATTTGTAATATGGTCTGCTACACGTTCGATATATCTCGCTACAAAGGATAATTGTGTAATTTGTGTAATTGCTTCTGGTTGTTCTGGAACTGAAGATATAAATTCACGAATCGCTTTCCCATATATTTCATCAACAGAATCATCCATTTCGGCAATTTGCTTCGCAAAAGTTAAATTTTCTTGCTCATATGCATCTAGCGCTAACTGTAACATCTTATTTGCAATCGCAAACATCTCATCAAGATTGTGCAAACTAACAGACACGTCTTTTTCCCCGAGACGAATGGTTGATTTCGCAATATTAACAGCATGATCTGCAATCCGTTCTAAATCTGTCGCTGTTTTAATTGAAATGAAAATCCTTCTTAAATCACTTGCTACAGGTTGCTGCTTCGTAATGAGCATAAGCGCAAGATCATTTATTTCCTCTTCTAAATTATCCATACGATAATCACCATCTATTACCTCTAACGCTTTCTCTACATCCTTTTTATGAAGCCCTTCCATAGCAAGCAATAAAGCTTCTCTCGCTAGTTCACCAAGCTCAATCACCTTTTGCTGTAACGTTTTTAAATCACATTGAAATTGTTCTCGTACCATTGTTTCTTCCCCCTCAATATTATGTGCCACTATATATAACTCTCCTACCTAGCCTACTTATAATAAACCTTAAGATAGGAGAAGTATTACTTCTCCTATCTTAAATAAGGTAAAAATAAGAAATACCCTCTGTTAAGAGGGTATTTGCTCTTAGCCTTGCTAGCGACATCAACCGAATCGGCCTGTAATATAATCTTCTGTACGCTTATCTGAAGGTGTCGTAAATAATTTATTTGTATCTGTATACTCCACAACTTCTCCACTTAAGAAGAAAGCAGTTTTATCTGAAATGCGCGCAGCTTGTTGCATGTTATGCGTTACGATAACGATACTAAAATCTTTCTTTAACTCTTGAATTAATTCTTCTACTTTTAATGTTGAAATTGGATCTAGTGCTGATGTTGGCTCATCCATTAAAATAACGTCTGGTTCAATCGCTAAACAACGTGCAATACATAGACGCTGTTGCTGTCCACCAGATAAACCGTATGCATTATCATGCAAACGATCTTTTAACTCATCCCAAATCGCTGCTCCACGTAAACTTTTTTCAACAATTTCATCTAACGTTTTCTTGTCGCTAATCCCATGAATTTTCGGGCCATATGCTACATTTTCATAAATAGATTTTGGAAATGGATTTGGTTTTTGGAACACCATTCCTACATGTGTTCGTAATTCTTCAACTGGATATGATTTATCAAATATATTGCGCTCTCTATATTCAATTACGCCTGTAGTTCGCACGATTGGTACTAACTCTACCATACGATTTAATGTTTTTAAGTACGTTGATTTACCACAACCACTTGGCCCGATAATTGCTGTAACTTCATTCTCATGAATACTTAAGTTAATATCTTTTAAAGCATGGTCTTCTCCATACCATAAATTTAAGTTTTTCGTATCAAATACTACTTTCTTTGGCGCAGTCTCGATTTTCTCCTCGTTTTTCACCTGTACATTTACTACTGTTGCTACCATTTGAATTCCCCTTTCATCCATTTCCAACTTATTTTCGATTTCGTAACCATAGAACAACTATATTGATCAAGAGCAACAAACCTAACAAAACAATCATCCCAGCAGCTGCTACATACTGAAATTCTTCCTGTGGTCTACTCATCCAATTAAAAATTTGAATTGGTAAAACTGTAAATCTATCAAACATACTAAACGGAACATAATTTGCAAATGCAAGTGCCCCGATAACTAATAACGGTGCCGCTTCTCCAATCGCTCTTGATATCGCTAACGTACAACCTGTTATAATTCCTGGGAACGCATATGGCAATACAACTTGATACATCGTTTGCCACTTCGTAGCACCTAACCCGTAAGAAGCTTCTAATAATGACCTCGGTACAGATCGTATCGCTTCTTGACTCGCTACAACAACTGTCGGTAAGACGAGTAAGCTCATCGTCAGTGCCGCTGCAATAATACTCTCACCTAAGTGAAGAGCGTATACAAAAATGGTTAAGCCGAGTAATCCAAATACGACGGAAGGTACTCCCGCTAACGTTTGATTATTAATTTCTATTACCTTTTTAAATATAGATTCCTTCGCATATTGCTCTAAATAAAGAGCAGTTCCGACCCCAAATATAAAGGAGAGTGGTATAACAATACTCATAAATAATATTGTTCCTGACAAAGCTGCAGCAATCCCAGCTTCTTTCGGATTACGCGAAGCGAAGTTTGTAAAGAAATCTAACGAAAGGTAACTGACACCTTTTTCAAAAATTTGAAAAAGCAAAATAAGCAGGATTACTATTGAAAACAAAATTGCCATATAAAATAACAATTTGTAAATTCGATCTTTTAAAAAACGTGATGCCATATTTTCTTGTATTTTTTTATGATTCAACATGCGCATATTATGTCACCCTCCTAAAGCGGCGCATAATAAACTGCGAAATGATGTTCATTATAAAAGTAAACAAGAATAACGTTGCGCCTACAGCGTACATGCTGTAATAAGTAATTGTTCCATGCGGAGCATCACCTAAACTCACTTGCACAATATAAGCTGTTAACGTTTGAATAGAGTGTGTCGGATCGAGAGATACGTTCGGTGTGGACCCTGCTGCAATTACAACGATCATCGTTTCACCGATTGCTCTTGAAGCAGCTAATATAATCGCTGCCATAATCCCTGAGAAAGCTGAAGGAAACACGACTTGTTTTACCATCTCAAACCGAGTTGCTCCAAGTGCCAACGAAGCTTCTTTCGTTCCTTTTGCTACAGCTCTCATTGCATCTTCAGACAGAGATGCAATTGTAGGTATCATCATAAAGCCAATAACAATACCTGGACTAACCGCATTAAAAAACTGTAAATCAGGTATAATCCGTTGTAAAAGTGGTGTAACAACTGTTAATGCAAAAAAGCCATATACAATTGTCGGGATACCTGCTAATAGTTCTAACATCGGTTTTAATACTTTCCTTACACTGTTTGAAGCATATTCACTTAAAAATACGGCACACGCTAAACCGATAGGAACTGCTACGCACATAGCGATTGCTGTTACAAGTACCGTTCCACATATAAGTGGTAATATACCGAATTTAGGATTTTCAAAAAAAGGTAACCATTCTTTCTCTGTCAAAAAGGAGAGTAATGATATTTTTTTAAAAAACATTATTGTTTCATTAGAAAGCGTAAAAATAATTCCAAGTGTCGTCGCAATAGACACGCTAGCAATTATTTTTAGTAATAATGGAACGATTCGATTGATTCGCTGCGTTTTTTTTCTATGTTTTGTATTTCTTTCAATCAAATGTTGTACAGAAAATGTAATTTGACTTTTGTCATTATAAGCCAAAGATGAAAACCCCTTTCCACCCTGACATTACCTTTTTATTTCTGTTAACATCCGCAGCTGTTCATTGTATTTTTCTTTTGGTAATTTTACATATCCAACCTCTTCAGCAAGATTACCAACATGCTGAATCATAAACTCAATATAATTTGCTACATTCATTTTATTTCGGATAGATGCATGATTCACATAAGCAAATAGCGACCTAGATAACGGCTTATACTCACCTGATTGGATGGTATCTTTCGTCGGAAGTACACCATTCACTTTTATTGCTCTCACCTTATCTCGATTGGCCATATAATAAGCATATCCTACAAAAGCAATGGCATTTTTATCATTCATTACCCCTTGCATAATAACTTGATCATCTTCAGACAAAGAGACTTTTTTTACAATGCGACTTTTTTGTAAGATGACATTTTGAAAATAATCATACGTACCAGAGTCTACACCTGGCGCATAAAACTTTACCTGTTCACGTGGCCATGATGAATGAATTTGTGACCATCGCTTTTCACTTTCATCTTCACTCCATAATAGACGTAACTCGTCTACCGTCATATTATCTACCCAAGTATTTTGACGATTCACAACGATCGTAAGGCCGTCATAAGCGACTTCAAACGGTGTAAACTGAATGGAGTTTTTCTTCATTTCATTTTCTTCCACTTGTTTCATTACTCTCGAAGCATTATTTATATCTACTTCTCCTTTACTGAAACGATTAAATCCTCCTCCTGTTCCAGAAACACTGATGGAAATTTTCACGTTCGGATGCACCTTTGTATATTCCTCCGCTACTGCTTCTATAATAGGAAAAACCGTTGAGGATCCATCAACTCTCACTTCTCCCATTTCATTCACAGCAAATGCAGTAGACGTGCCAACATAAAAGAAACATGTCGACAGTATGAAAACTTTAATTGATGCACTTATCCATTTCACGTGTTCTTCCTCCTAGAAGTAACCGGAAATAACAGGATTACAGATATAAGAATACTGCTAAACTATTAATTCGGTTTTAATTGTTTGTAAAAGTTTTGTAAAGTTCCACAAGAATCCACATTAGGTAAATTATTAATCCGTAGCCACTGTTCATCTTCACTGAGGATTGGTCCATAACTTCCATAGTGAATGCATACGTATTATTTGCGAGGTCCCTTAAAATTCCGATATGATCTGCTTGTCCACTTTATTAAAACGTATGCATGAATCAAAAAAAAAAGCACACTATCTTTTCAGATAGTGTGCTTTTTTTACAACTTTTTTATTCATCATCTTGCTTTTTATTTTTCTTATCTATTTCCTCTTGTGTAGCTTCGCCATTTTCTACCTTTTTCAAATCAAAGTACGCGTCCATAATGTCACGACTAATATATCCGTTAATACCTGATTTATCATCTACCCAAGGTACAACAACAGAAAATGCTACTTCAGGGTCTTCAAGTGGCGCATAACCTACTAATGTTAAGTTATATGTTTCTTTACGCTCACCGTTTGCTTTTCTACCAATCTCTTTATCTCCGCCATACACAGTTTGAGCTGTACCTGTTTTACCAGCAGCTTTATATGATGCGCCTGTAAAGTATTTCGCAGCTGTACCACCAGACTCATTAAATACTTGTCTAAATCCTTCCTGAACACGTTTAATTTGTGATTCAGGCATATCAATACGGTTTAGTACTTTTGGTTCCATTGAGTGAACGACTTTTCCAACTTCGCCTTGTTTCGCTTCCGGTTGACGAATTTCTTTTACAACTTGCGGCTGCATACGGTAACCACCATTTGCAATTGTTGAAACATATTGTGCTAATTGAAGTGGCGTATATGTGTCATACTGTCCAATTGATAAATCTAATAAGAAACCAGGCTGATTTCCTCTACCTATTTGACCCGCAGATTCGTTTGGTAAATCGATACCTGTTTTTACACCAAGTCCAAACTGTCCGAAATAATAGCGCATCGTATCAAATGCTTTTTGTGGTATATCTAACGTACCACCTCTCACATATTGAACACCTGCGATATTCATCGCTGTTTTAAACATATATACGTTAGAAGACATTTTTAATGCTGTCAGATCATTAATAGATCCCATCGTCTTCCAAGAAGATTTTTTCGGCGTTCCTTTCAATACGATTGGTTCATCCAGTTGGTAGGAACCCGGTTGAATCGCTTTTGTTTGATATCCTGTAAGTACTGTCGCACCTTTTACAGTTGATCCCATCGGATAAGAACTTGTCATCGTTCCTAATGCGAAATCTTGCACTTTCGTTTCGCCATTTTCTTCCACTAACTGTTTCCCTGCCATAGATAAAACTTCACCATTTTTTGGATTCATCATTACAACGAATGCGCGATCTAAAAGAGGTTGTCCCCCTTTATATCTCAATAAATTTTTCGTGATAATTTCTTCTACACGCTTTTGTAATTCCATATCAATTGTTAAATTCAGATTGTTACCACTTTGCCCTTTTGATACATTAATCGTTTCTAAAATATTACCGTTTTTATCTGTAATATTTCTCACTTCCGCTTTATTACCGTGCAAACTATCTTCATATTGCTGCTCAAGATAACTTTTCCCTACGCGGTCATTTCGATTATAATCACGAACAAGATAGTAATCTAGTCTTTCTCTCGGTAAACCTTCATCAGACGTTGACACGCCGCCAAGTACACTTCGGAATAAATCATCATAAACATACTTTCGATCCCAATCAACATTCGTATCTACCCCTGGTAATGTTGCTAGATTTTCACTAATAATCGCATATTCTTGTTCTGTAGCATCCTTTTTAATGACTTGTGGCGTCATCGCATATCCGCCGTCCATTTTGCTTTTAATCGCTAGCACTTCTAAATCTTTTGCGGATAATTGATTCACTTCTTCTTCCGTCACGCGATTTCGTTGACGCTCATCTAATTCTTTATCGTCAATTTTTTTATCTTTAAGCTCTTGACGATCTTTTTTCGTAATTTTTTCTTGCGCTTCTTCTTTATGAATAGCAAGCCAATAATCTTTTTTATCGCGATCTGTTAATTTATCTGTCGGTACTTCAATCAAATCTGCTAATCTTTTCGCTGTTTCTAAGCGAGCCTCTGCAGTTGATCCTTTCATTTTTGTAAATGTAATCGTACGTACAGCTGCATTATCTACTACAGCTCGCCCATAACGGTCAAATATTTTCCCACGTGGTACAGGATTACTTATCGTCGAGTTTTCTTTCCTCTCCACTTCATTCTTATATTCCTCACCGCGAACAATTTGTACATAACCAAGCCTTACAATAACCGCGGAGAACATTAAAAACACGCAGAAAAACAGCACGTTTAACCGAAAAGGAACGTGAGTCTTTTTCTTTTGTTGTTTCTGTTTCTTGCCCATACAAACCCCCTCTACCAACAGCTATGTAATTTGAAAGGGACACCTTCATACAGGTGTCCTCACTGCTGTCTTACATCTTTTTCTATTCTAGCATAAAACAAACGATAAGTTAACCTTCTGGTTCTGTTTGATTCTGCGTGGTTCCTTGTGCTACAACACTTGTGTTCCCTGCATTTCCTTCATCATATTTGACATTTTTAACTGCAAAATAAATAAGAAAATGTCCAGCACCTAAAATACATAGTAAGAAAGGTAAACTCTTTTCAGGCGGAAAGAATAATACAGCACATAAAAAACTTAAAACTGAACAAATTCTCCCAGCATTTAACCATAATTCTCGGACAACAACATACTCTACACGCCACTCTCTCGCATTTTTCGCTCTACCAATTACATCATATGTCATCGATCCATATGGAACGAGTAAAATAGGGTATGCAATCGCAATGCATGCTGCATAAATAAGTAATTTTGTGTATGTAACATTGAATATAACTAAAAATACGACAGCATATAAAATAATGCCTCCAAGTAAAATTGCTTTTTTTCGCCACTCTTTCTTTAACATACGAGCAACTAAATAGTAACATACAAATGATACAGCAGAATTTACTAAGCTATATTTCCCTAATGCAAGCTCACTATCGGTTGCTAAGTACACGTATACTGAAATAACAAAAATGAATGTCCCCTCTCTCAATCCTTGGAAAAAATGAGCACGTGTAATTCTCCCCCAATTTTTATCAATCCGTCGCTCTTTCAAAACTTGTGTAACCTCATAACGACCTTCACATTCTCTCTTAGATACAAAAAAGCTTAAAACGACAGCAATTGCAAATAACAATAACGAGAGAAAGAATATGACCGTATAACCACTCCACTTCTCCATACGTGAAATTGTGTATCCAGCTGCTATCGGTCCAATCATGCCAGAGAAGGATGTAAGAAGCCCAAGAAACCCGTTAAAGAAATCTCTTGTTTCTGGTTCTGTAATCTCAAATGTTAATAAGTTAAACGCGAGCCAGTAAAAACCATATCCGACTCCTAAAAGAGCCCCCATTAATAAAATATAGTGAGAAGCGCTTTTCCCCGCTACTAAAACAACGATAAAAAAAATCGCTAACGTGCCTACGCCTATTCGTAACAGGATCGAGCGATCAATACGCTTCGCTAATTTCCCACCTATAAGAAATGTGAGGGGCTGCAATACAACGCTGGCCAAATTATACAAGCCGAGATTCACATAATTTTGTGTTTGTTTCCATAAATAAATGTTAACAAACGTATTCGATAAAGAAATTGCGAGCGTGTATAAACCTCCAATAAGGAGTAATAACACTAAATCCCGATTCACTTCAACGTCACCAATTATATGTTTCCACTTCATACACAACTCTCCTTTACTTCATGTTCTAGTCTTCCAAAGACAAGCTCAATTATGTAAAAGGAAAGCATAGAAAAAAGCTAGGAGCATTCTCCTAGCTTTTTCTATCGTTATTACAATTATTTTGCTTCTTGGTAACGTTTTTCAGCAGCGTTCCAATCTACAACGTTCCAGAATGCACCGATGTAGTCTGGACGACGGTTTTGATAATTTAAGTAGTAAGCATGTTCCCAAACATCTAAACCGATAACTGGAGTTTTACCTTCAGTTAGAGGAGAATCTTGGTTTGGCGTGCTTGTTACTTCTAACTCACCATTATTTACTACTAACCAAGCCCAACCAGAACCGAAGCGAGTTGCGCCAGCTTTTGCGAATTCTTCTTTGAATGCATCGAAGCTACCGAATTTCGCTTCAATTGCAGTTGCAAGTTCGCCTACTGGTTGTCCGCCGCCGTTTGGAGATAAGATTGTCCAGAAGAATGTGTGGTTAGCATGTCCGCCACCATTGTTACGTACTGCTGTACGGATTGCTTCTGGTACTTCGTTTAAGTTTGCAACTAATTCTTCTACGCTTTTGTCAGCTAATTCTGCATGACCTTCTAAAGCAGCGTTTAAGTTTGTGATGTACGTGTTATGGTGTTTTGTATGATGGATGTTCATTGTTTCTTTGTCAAAGTGAGGCTCTAAAGCATCATACGCATAAGGTAAATTTGGTAATTCGTGTTTTGCCATTGTTATATTCCTCCCAGTTTATGTATTGCCACTTAAGTGACATACAACTACATTCTACCCTAATTGCCATAGGGTGCAAACAAATAAATCACATTGTCTTGCTATCATTAAAGTAGCAAAATTCCCACTTCTTTTCAATTAAAATGCTCATATATTTCATAAAAAAAGCTCCCTTCTACAAGGAAGCTTCCTACTGACATAATAAACATGTGAAATGGATATGGACCCTGTAGGACTCGAACCTACGACCGGACGGTTATGAGCCGTCTGCTCTAACCAGCTGAGCTAAGGGTCCAAAATTATGTATGTAATAATACATCAAATAAAGGAATTCCTATCGGATATACCCTTTAAGAAATGTAAGATAAATTTACCATATAGAAAAGAAAACTGTCAATTGTATTTTTCTCATTTAAAAGAAGAAAATTAATAAAAAGAAATTTAGTTATCTCTACTATATGTAAATATAATATATCTTGAGATTCCCTAGATTCCTACGTTACAATGATTTTATACATACATAAAGGAAGTGAATCTATGTCCATATTTACCCAATTAGTCAAAAGCGTATATTCGCCTAAAGATATGGCGCTATTCCGTTTTCAAAAAATCGGAAAAACCATTTTGTATATTATGCTACTTTGTCTAATCACTACTATTCCAAGAACATTCTTTTACGGTAGCTTTATCCAAGATAGTGTTACTATGGTAAATCAAGCAATTGAAAAAGATTTACCTGATTTTAAAATCGAAAATGGTGAACTAAAAGCTGATATTGAAGAACCTATTCAAAAAGAAGAGGGAGATGCTCTTTTCGTATTTGATCCAAATACAACAGATATCGAAAAGTATCAAAATAAAACTGGTTTATTTATTTTAAAAGATAAAGTAGTTTCTATAGGAAATGGCCAGACGCAAACATACTCCTACAATGATTTATTAGGGACATCTCTTGAGAAAAAAGATTTGCAAGATTTCATTTCTGTATTCGATAGTATTTATCCAATTTTACTAGCTGTTATCGGAGTGTTAGTATATCTATTCCAATTGTTCATTACTTTCTTAGGAATTACTTTACTTGCGTTTATCGGTTCTGCTATGAGTGGTCAACGTAAATTATCTTATAAGCAAGTATGGACGTTAACTGCCTACAGCTACACAATTCCAACCATCTTCTTTATGATTATGGATTTATTCAAAATTGTTGTACCTGGCTCAACATTCATTTATATCGCAGTTGTTTTAATTGTTCTATACTTAACAATTAAAGAAGTTCCAAAACCGAACGAAAAAAATGCCTAAATAGGCATTTTTTTTTTGGACAAGCATATATTCCTAGCAAAGGAGTGAAGAATATGAAGAGATTAGGTATATTCTTATTCGTGCTTGTTCTTGGTTATATATTTTATTACGATATAAAAATCGGCACTTTACCGATGTTAAGTTCATATAAAAAGACAAATGCGGCCGAAACGATAAAACAAGAAAGTACAAATACAAAACAAAAGAAAGAAAACAAAGCGGAAAAAGAAACAGATGTCACTTATAAAACAATTGAAGTCAAAACAGGTGATACGGTTCTTTCCATTACAGAAGCGATTAATAAGAAGAAAATTCCTTCTATCGAAAAAGTAATTGATGATTTTAAACAATTAAATAAAAATACACCTGCTACAAAAATACAACTTGGAAAGTCTTATAAATTCCCGTTATATCAATAAGCAATCACTTAATCCTTGTCAATTACATAAAGGCGCTGATACAATAGTAAAAGTGAAACCGAGCACTTCGGTTTCTATAGCCCTGTATCACGTATACTATCATTGATATAAGGGACTAAATAAGAAACTTCTTTTATAAGGAGAGCGATCTATTCGTGAATGAAATGACTCATCGTACAAAAACACGTCCAGTTAAAGTCGGTAATTTAACAATTGGCGGTAATAATGAATTAATTATACAAAGTATGACAACAACAAAAACACATGATGTTGAAGCAACAGTTGCTGAAATTAAACGTTTAGAAGAAGCTGGCTGCCAAGTCGTGCGTGTTGCTGTTCCAGACGAACGCGCAGCAAATGCTATTGCTGATATTAAAAAACAAATCAACATTCCACTTGTTGCTGATATTCATTTTGATTATCGCCTTGCTTTAAAAGCAATTGAAGGCGGCATTGATAAAGTACGTATCAATCCAGGTAACATTGGTCGTCGCCATAAAGTAGAAGCTGTTGTAAATGCAGCAAAAGAACGTGGTATTCCAATCCGTATCGGTGTAAACGCAGGTTCATTAGAGCGTCACATTTTAGAAAAGTACGGATACCCAACTGCAGATGGTATGGTTGAGAGCGCCCTGCATCACATTAAAATTTTAGAGGACTTAGATTTCCATGATATTATCGTATCTATGAAAGCCTCTGATGTTAACTTGGCAATTGAAGCATACGAAAAAGCTGCACGTGCTTTTGATTATCCACTACATTTAGGTATCACAGAATCTGGAACGTTATTTGCCGGAACTGTAAAAAGTGCCGCTGGTCTTGGAGCAATCTTAAGTAAAGGCATCGGAAATACACTACGTATTTCATTAAGTGCTGACCCAGTTGAAGAAGTAAAAGTTGCGCGTGAACTATTAAAGTCATTCGGCCTTGCATCTAATGCAGCAACACTTATTTCTTGTCCAACTTGCGGTCGTATTGAAATTGATTTAATTAGCATCGCTAACGAAGTGGAAGAGTACATTTCTACACTACAAGTACCAATTAAGGTTGCAGTACTTGGCTGCGCTGTAAATGGTCCTGGTGAAGCTCGTGAAGCTGATATCGGTATTGCCGGCGCGCGCGGAGAAGGACTATTATTCCGCAAAGGGCAAGTCGTTCGTAAAGTACCAGAAGAAATAATGGTAGAAGAACTGAAAAAAGAAATCGACGTAATTGCTGCTGAAATGGCTGCTGAACGAGAAAAAGAAAAAGAAACACAAGAACAATAAAAAGAAGGTTGCCCACAACATTTGTGAGCAACCTTCTTTTATACGTAAAAAAGCTCGTCAGTTATAGAACTAACGAGCTTTTACTTTGCACATTTTGGACAACGTCCGTATATTTCAAACTTATGACCTGTTACTTCATAACCATTAAAATCTTTATTCATAAAATCCATCGGGCAAGAAGTAATCTCTTTCGTCCCTCCGCAATCTAAACAAATAAAATGATGATGATGTTCCATAATAGAACATGTAAAACGAAAATGTTTTTCACCATTTAATTCCGTTTGTTCTAAAACACCGATTTCAGCAAACACCGTTAAGTTACGATAAATCGTGTCAAAGCTAAGACCTGGATAATCATCCTTCATATGCTCTAAAACGTCCTTCGCCGTTAAATAACGATTGTGAGCTGCAAATAACCTGAGCATTTCTTCCCTTTTCCCAGTATGTTTGTATCCTTTATCTTTCATTAGGCGTAAAGCTTCTGTTAGATTCATATCTATCCCTACTTTATGCAGTTTTTTTCTTTTTCCATAAAATCGCACCAATTAAAATAAGAACCGCTATCATAACAATTGTACCACCTGGTGCTAAATCAAGTTGATACGAAGCAAACATTCCACCAATTACTGCAATTTCACCAAATAAAATGGAGAAGAAAATTGTTTGTTTAAATCCATTCGCAATACGAATACTTGCTGCAACTGGTAACGTCATTAATGATGATACGAGAAGAACCCCCACTACACGCATTGATACCGCAATGACAAGCGCAACCAATATAATGAAAATAAAGTGAATCCACTTTGCACTCAAACCGGTTGATACAGCGTATTCTTCATCAAACGATAGTAAAAATAACTCTTTGTATAATAAAGTAATCGTTACAATAACAACAATTGCTACAATGCCGATAATTATTAAATCCGTACTTGTTACAGCACTTACACTACCAAATAAATAACTAAATAAATCTGTGTTAAACCCATTTGCAAGTGAAATAAAAATAACGCCAATCCCCATTCCTGCTGAAAGAATAATTGGAATTGCTAATTCTTGATAATGTTTATATACAGTACGTAGTTTTTCAATAAGTAACGCCCCACCAATAGAAAAAATCATCCCCATATATAACGGATTTAAAAATCCCCCTGTGAAAATTGTTTTTTCTAGTAGTAAACTTGCAGCAATACCCGATAATGTCACGTGGCTTAATGCATCCGCAATAAGCGACATACGGCGAATGACAACAAATACACCTATAAGCGGCGCAACAAGTCCTATTAAAACCCCTGCATATAAAGAATTACGTAAAAAGTCATATTGTAAAAAATCTTGTATCATTATATCCTCCCGTGATGCTCATGCTCGTGTTCTAAACGATGAACATGGTGTCCATATAAGACGGACATTTCTGCATCTTCTAACTCTCGGAACTTTTCTACATTTCCATGGAAATGTAAATGTTTGTTTAAGCATGCAACATGTGTTACTTTCTCGGTAACAGCTCCCATATCATGCGTAACGAGAATTAATGTGATTCCTAGCCTTTTGTTTAAATCCTCTAATATCTCATAAAAACTTTCTACATTCTTCACATCAATTCCAACAGTGGGCTCGTCCAAAATAAGTAATTCAGGATCACTAACGAGCGCACGAGCAATAAATACGCGCTGTTGTTGTCCACCAGAAAGTTCTCCAATATTACGCCCTTGAAACTCACTCATTCCTACATCAGCAATCGCTTTTTCTACCTTTTTCTTATCGTTTTTCGTAAAAAAGCGAAACAGCCCTTTTTTCGAAACGAGTCCCATTGACACAACTTCAAACACAGTTGCCGGAAAACCAGAATTAAAGCTATTTGCCTTTTGCGACACATAACCAACTTTGTTCCATTCTTTAAACTTCTTACTATCAACACCAAACAAACGAATGCTTCCCTGTTTTGGCTTTAAAACGCCTAATAAACATTTTAGCAAAGTGGATTTCCCTGAACCATTTGGCCCAACTAAACCTAAAAAAGCTCCCTTCGGAACTTGCAAATTTATATCTTCTAACACATTTCGATCTTCATATCGAAATGACAATCCTTCTATTTCTAATATATTGTTCATAGCATCTCACCTATTTTAATTCAGAATGATTCCGATTTATATCTATTTGAATTATAGTACAGCTTATTATAGTTGTAAACCAATCTGCCTAAAATATATCTACTTTTTCAAGAAACCTTACTATTATAACAAAAAGCAGAGAAAAATTCTCTGCTTTCAAAAGATATTATAATTAATTTTTTAGTGAATAGCCGATTTAAACTTACCACCATTTGTCTCTTGTGTACTCATAATCGTAACAAATGCATTCGCATCAATTTCATACACAATTGATTTCAGCTTTGTCACTTCCAAACGCGTTACAACTGCATAGATCACTTCTTTTTCTTTATCCGTGTAACCGCCTTTCGCTACAAGCTTTGTAGTTCCACGACCAAGACGATGCAAAATCGCATTTGATACTTCCTCATATTGATCTGATACAATTAAAACAGCTTTCGTTTCATCTAAACCTTGAATGACTGTATCAATTGTTTTGAATGCAATGTAGTACGTCATAACAGAATACATCGCTTGTTCAACACCAAATACAAATGCTGCCCATGCAAAAATGAATAAGTTCACAAACATTACAAATTCGCCTACGGAGAAAGGTAATTTCTTCGTTAATAAAATACCCATAATTTCTGTTCCGTCCATTGATCCACCATGACGAATAACGAGCCCTACACCAAGACCTAAAATAAGACCACCAAACACTGTCGCTAAAATTGGCTCTGTTGTAAATGGCGGAACAGCATGTAACGTTGATTCAATAAACGCTAAAGCTACAATACCGAACGCCGAAGATAACATGAACGTTTTTCCAATTTGCTTATAACCCGAATACATAAATGGGATATTGAGAATAACGACCAAAGTAGAGAAACTTAACCACCAAATATTAGGAGTAAGATAATCTAATATAAGAGAAATACCAATAATTCCACCATCAATAATTTTATTTGGCATTAAAAATAATTCAATCGCTACCGCTGCGCATGCTGCTCCAAAAATAATCATAACTAAACGATACATAAGATGGATAACACTTTCTTTTCGATGTTGCTTCTGCTCCATAAGTCCTCCCTTATACTCTTTTTCTATAGTTTTGTCCTTATATTATAACATACGCTTCTTTTTCTCATGAAAAAAGAAGCTCTATATGAATATGTACAAGCTACGTACTCATATATTTCGATAGAAGAACGTGTGAAGGAGGATAACTCGATGAACCTCATTAAACAACTTGTAAATAAAAAATTAAATCATATTTCTACAAAGGAATTATTGAAATATAGTAAAGAATATGATGTTCCAATTACGACTGCACAAGCTGATCAAATTGTTGGACTTATGAAAGGAAAGAATATTAACATTTACGATAATGACGAACGACTAGCGCTCTTAAAACAAATAGCTCAAGTAACCTCGCCCGCTACTGCCCAACAAGTAAATACTTTATTTCAACAACTACTAAAATAAGGAGGGGATATTCCCCTCCTTATTGCTTATTGCGCTTTAATTTTCTCAAGAAGTCCTTCATCAAAAGTACCATTTTTCAGCATTTCGATTTCCAATTTATATGGCGGCTTCTTGTCCTTTTTATCTTCACCTACATATGGTGTTTCCAGAATTTTTGGTACGTGCATTAATTGCGGATGATGCACAATATGATGCAATGCTTTATAACCGATATGACCGAAACCGATATTTTCATGACGGTCCTTTCCTGCGCCGCGTACATTTTTACTATCATTAATATGAAGTACTTGTAAACGATCAATACCAACAATCTTATCAAATTCGTTTAATACACCGTCAAAGTCATTTACAATGTCATATCCTGCATCGTGCGTATGGCATGTATCAAAACATACTGATAGTTTTTCATTATATGTTACACCATCAATAATTTTTGCAATTTCTTCAAAGCTACGGCCGCATTCTGTTCCTTTTCCTGCCATCGTTTCTAACGCAATGTTCACCGTCTGATCTGGCGTTAATACTTCATTCAGCCCTTTAATAATTTGTTGAATACCAGCGTCTGCCCCTGCACCAACGTGCGCACCTGGGTGAAGAACAATTTGTTTCGCCACACCTAACGCTGATGTTCTTTCAATTTCCATGCGAAGGAAGTCTACACCTAATTGGAATGTTTCTGGCTTCGTCGTATTTCCGACATTAATAATATATGGCGCATGTACGATAATCTCTTCGATACCGTTTTGTTCCATATGTTTTCTTCCTGCTTCTATGTTCAATTCTTCAATTGGTTTTCTTCGTGTATTTTGCGGTGCACCTGTATAAATCATAAACGTCGTTGCACCGTATGAAACAGCCTCTTCACTTGCTGCTAATAACATTTTCTTACCACTCATAGAAACATGAGATCCAATCTTTAACATACAATCACCTCTTCAATATACAATAGATATAATGATAGCATAATTTGTAGAAATATGTAGTGAATTGTTTGTTCACAAAAAACGCACTACACAAATTTATATGACTATTTAAACAGACTATACTCTTCATTTACATTATCTAGATGAAGCGAAACTTTAATCAATATTTTCTATCCATATTGATTACGGCTCTCACAAATAGCTGAATAAAAAAAGATAAGGGAAATCCCTTATCTTTTTTTATTGCTATATTTTCTCTTCACTTTGTCACGTTCAGTTGCAAGTTTGCGTTTATAGTTTGGTTTTACTTTTTTCGGCTTTTTAATAACTTTCGTTGCCATAACGTCAAGTTCATCATTTGGTTTTTTACGGCTCTTACGACGACGGCGTTCACCTAAATCCGCCCACTCATCTCCGCGTAAATCTACATGTTTAAACTCAATATGACGTTGTTTTTCTAAACTATCTAGCGCTTCTTCGTTTGCTGGATCATAAATCGTCACTGCAATACCTGAATGCCCTGCACGTGCTGTTCTTCCAACGCGGTGAACGAAGAAATCTAAATCTGATGGAAGCTCATAGTTAATAACATGACTAATTCCTTCAATATCGATACCACGTGCCGCTAAATCAGTTGCAACAATATATTGGAATTCTAGGTCACGAATTTGTTTCATCATTTTTTTACGATCACGCGGTGATAAATCTCCGTGAATTCGTCCAACTTTTAAGCCGCGCTCCATTAATCCGTCAGCAACCTGATCTGCCATCTTCTTCGTATTCGTAAAAACAACTGCTAAATACGGTTTAAATTGTAGCAACATTTTATTCACTAAATCGATTTTGTTACGATGTTTAGACGGAACTAAATAATGTTCAATATTTCCAGCTGCAACTTGTTTTGGATTGATATGAATATGCTCTGGATTCTCCATGTATTTCTTCAGAAACGGTTTTAGTTTTTGAGGAATTGTTGCAGAGAAAACTAGCATTTGCAAGTTTTTAGGCATGCGTGCTGCAATCTTATCTACATCATGAATGAATCCCATATCAAGCATTAAGTCTGCTTCATCGACAATAATTGTATTTGCTTTATGAACAAACAGTGCTTGTTCTTCTACTAAGTCTTTAATACGTCCTGGTGTTCCAACTACAATATGAGGTTGTTTTTTCAACTTTTCAATTGATCGTTGTTTATCAGTTCCACCAATTAAACAACGTGCTGTAATCATTTGATCTTCCGCACAGAACTTTGTTAATTTCACGATTTCTTCGTAAATTTGTTGTGCTAACTCACGAGTAGGCGCTGTAATAACAAGTTGTACTTCTTCACGACCTGGGTTAATTCTGTTCAATGTAGGAAGTAAGTATGCATGTGTTTTCCCAGAACCTGTTTGGGATTGTCCAATTACACTTACACCTTTTTTCACGACCGGGAAAATTTTCTGTTGAATTCCTGTCGGCTCTGTAAAGCGTAGTTCACGAACTGCATCTATTAAAAATGGTTTAAAATCATACTGTGTAAAAGTTTGTTGTGTCATAAGTTACACCTTCTTTCTAAATTTCTACTGCGCGCACAAATCAGTCAAGTCTACATTATATCGAAATCTACAAGTAAAATCCATCTTTAGTTTAGGTTTTTACTTCAAAAACTAACCTTCTTCCCTCTTATTGCATATTGTATGTGTATATACCTAACTGAAGAAAGGAGGATTTCTCACATGTTTCCAAAATCCCCCATGAGGCAAATGTATCCGAATCCAGGGCAGCAACCTTATACACCATATCCAATTCCACAACTACCACCGATGGCACAAAAAAAGAAAGGATTTCTTGCTAAACTCTTTAAAAAACACGATCCAACCGAAGCTTTCATGCAAATGGTTCCGCCTTATCGACAAATGGAAGGACCGCCAATGATGCACCAGCAACCGCCACCTCAATATCGACAGCAATATCAGCAACAATACCCGCAACAATACCCGCAACAATATCAACAGCAATATCAACCATACATGCAGCAGCATCCCGAGCAAATGATCCCTCCTCAAATGTATGAATCAAACGACACACGCGGCGGTGCAGCAACTACAGACACATCAAGTAGCGGCATCGGTAGTTTTTTTTCGAATTTAATTTCGAATCCAACTAATATGATAAATAATATCGAAAAAGTATCACAAGTCGTTCAATCTGTAAGCCCTGTCGTCGAACAGTACGGTCCCATTATGCGTAACCTACCAAGCATTGTTAAAATTCTAACCTCTGGAAAAAGTACGGAAGAAAATCCAACCGAAGATCAAACTGAAGACGTAACAGAAAAGGTTGAGGTAGCAACTCCACATCCTCCATCCCAAAAAAGAAAAAGAAAAAAAATGGTGATTGAGCCAGTCATAGAAAAAGAAGTACGAGAGGAGCCTGTTCAAAAAATAGCAACAAAACCAAAACTATATGTGTAACAATCCTTTGTTTTCTATCCACTCCTCCTTTATAATGTAAAGGACTATGCACAAAAGTATCCCTTGTTTAGAAGGAGAGGATTACTCATATGAAAATTGTTAAAATTTCCCCTCGTGGTTATTGCTACGGTGTTGTGGACGCGATGGTTATTGCACGTAACGCCGCATTAGATACATCATTACCAAGACCTATTTATATTTTAGGTATGATTGTTCACAACAAACATGTAACAGATGCGTTCGAAGAAGATGGCATCATCACACTAGATGGTCCAAGTCGATTAGACATTTTAGATAAAATCGATTCTGGTACTGTTATTTTCACTGCACACGGTGTTTCTCCAGAAGTTAAACAACGTGCAAAAGAAAAAGGTTTAACAACAATCGATGCCACTTGCCCAGATGTTACAAAAACACATGACCTTATTGAAGCAAAGAAAGCTGAAGGTTACCATGTCATTTATATTGGCAAAAAAAATCATCCAGAACCAGAAGGCGCAGTTGGTATCGCACCTGACATCGTTCATCTTATCGAAAGAGCCGATGATTTAAAAACATTAGAAATTCCAACGGATAAAATTTTAGTTACAAATCAAACAACGATGAGTCAATGGGATGTTCAACATTTAATGGAGGACATTCAGAAGAAATTCCCAACAGCAGAGTTCCATAAGGAAATTTGTTTAGCAACTCAAGTTCGCCAAGAAGCGGTTGCCAAACAAGCTGATGTTGCAGACTTAACAATTGTTGTTGGTGACCCGAAAAGTAATAACTCAAACCGTTTAGCACAAGTATCGCAAGAAATCGCTGGTACGAAAGCATACCGCGTTGCGGACGTAAGTGAAATCAAATTAGAATGGCTACAAGGTGTCGAGAACGTAGCTGTTACAGCAGGCGCTTCTACTCCAACACCAATTACAAAAGAGGTTATCGCTTTCTTAGAGCAATATGACCCAATGAATCCTGCTACATGGGAAAGAGTTCGAAAAGTACCGTTACAAAAAATATTACCTCGTGTAAAAGTGAAAAAAGAACAATAATAAAAACCGTTGCCTATATGAGCAACGGTTTTTATTTTTCTTATACAAATGTAAATGGATCTGTATGTAACTGCGAAGCATGAATATGTACATTCAGTTTCTTTGCATCTGCTTTTTCTTGTAATTGCTTTTGTACACCTTGCTTCATTACCTTTTCAACGTTATGTCCTGGGTCGACGATATTTAAACCGAGCATCATCGCATCATGGGCAACATGATAATACATGTCACCTGTTACATATACATCCGCACCTTTAAATTTAGCTTGATTGATGTATTTGTTACCATCGCCACCAAGTACAGCTACTTTGCGCACTTTATCATCTAATTTCCCAACAACTCGCGCACCCTTTACATCTAACGATTGCTTTACATGTTCCGCAAACTGTCCAAGTGTCATTTCTTCTTGTAAATACCCTATTTTTCCAAGCCCTAACGTTTCACCTTTGTTATCAAGTGGATACACATCATAGGCTACTTCTTCATATGGATGTGCTGTTACCATTGCTTTAATCACTTTTCGTTGTAGTGAAGCTGGAATAATCGTTTCGATTCGCACTTCTTCTACGCGCTCTAACTGTCCAGTTTCCCCGATATAAGGATTTGTCCCCTCTTGAGGTACAAACGTACCTGTACCCTCGCTATTAAACGTACAGTGACTATAATTGCCGATATGACCAGCACCTGCGTCTCCTAATGCTTTTCGTACTTCTTCTGCATGAGTTTCAGGCACAAACACAACAATTTTTTTCATTTCTTCTACATATGTCGGTGCCAAAACTTCTGTATTTTGCAATCCTAACGCCTCAGCAAGTAAATCATTTACCCCGCCCTTAGCAACATCCACATTTGTATGTGCGGCATAGATTGCAATATCATTTTTAATACACTTTTCAATAATTTTCCCATATGCCTTATCTGTATGAATCGCTTTTAGCGGGTTAAAAATTAAAGGATGATGCGCAATAATGACATTCGCTCCTAATTGAATTGCTTCATCCACAACTTCTTCCGTTACATCTAACGCAATTAATACGTGCTGCACGGGTTTATTAAGCGCTCCAATCTGCAAGCCAATCTTATCTCCTTCCATAGCCAAATGCTTCGGATACATACTTTCAAATAACGAAATAATTTCATGGCCATTTGGAATTTTACTCATGATAAAACCTCCCCTATCATTTTCATTTTCGCTTCTACTTCCGCACGCTTCGCTTTTGTTTCTTCAGAATCAGCCGCACGTTCTAACTGCTTTAAAATATTTTGGAAGTTTTTTAATTCTCCTTCCCACTTTTCAACGAAAGCTTCACTTTTTTCTTTCATTAAAAATGGTCCCATAAATAATTCAGCCTGTTTATTTTCAGAGTAAGGAACCGTGATATTTCCTCGCTCCCCTACTAAAATCTCGTAAATTTTCCCATCTTCTTTTACGATTTTTTCATGGATAAGCTCCCATCCATTCTCAATAAACCATTCACGAATGTGATGCGCTGCAATATTCGGCTGTAAGATTAAACGTGTTACACCTTCTAATTTTTCTTTACCACTTTCTAAAATATCACGAATTAACGCTCCACCCATTCCGGCAACCGTAATTACATCTACTTCTCCTGGCGCGATAACAGCTAATCCATTCCCTTTACGCACATCTACTTTATCTTGTAAGCCACTTTCAGCTACAGTTGCCTGCGCAGAGCGAAATGGTCCATCTACAACCTCTCCAGCAACTGCTTTAGTAGCAATATTATTTATAATTGTATAACACGGTAAATACGCATGATCCGATCCAATATCGGCAACTGTAGATCCTACTGGTATTTCACGCACAACTTCTTCTAATCGTTTTGAAAGCTTTACTTCATTCATGTATTTCCATTACTCCTTCTCTTGTCAGTCTGTCTCCATGATAATGAATTTATAGTAGTTGTTGCAAGCCTATAACAACAATTCACTTCTCTATCATTCATCGTATTTTAGAAAATATAGAAAAACAAGCCTTTTGCTTAAGCAAAAGGCTTGTCATACGGAACTTTATTTTTTCTTCGATAACCAATCAGCTACTTTAGCGGCTTGATCAGCTGGAACTATATTCGGTGGCATATTGCCTTTTCCTTTCGAAAGAATTTCTTTAATTTCATCCTTTGAAAGTTTCCCACCAATTTTTTGTAAATTAGGTCCTACCGCCCCTTGTAACTGATCACCGTGGCAGCTCGTACAGCTTTGCTTCACAATATCCTCTGGCTTGGATGCTGTTTGTGCTGGCTTCCCGCCATTTTTTGCATCAGCTAACTCTTTAGATTTATTTAGCCCCTGAAATGAAAATACAAACATAACGATAATACCCAATGCTGCAATAAGAGCGAACGGAATCAGCGGATTACGTTTCATATCTCTTCTCCCCCCTCTATACCCCTAAATAGTTAGATGATTCAGTCATTTCCATTGTACTTGAAAACGCTCTATCAGAAAAGAGTAAACTACTAATCGTTAAAAAATATTCCATAAATTCAGTTTATTGTTTTTTATTATTATATCGCTTATTATTTCGATAATTATTAACGTTTCTCATCATATTTTTCACTTTTCTACATATATTTTTGTATAGAATAAACAAAATTAATCGAAAAATCGAAAAATGAGCATTTGCAAATCAAAAGACAATTCTGTAAAATAAATTACAAGAAATTGTAATCGTTGCTGATAGCTAAAGTTTAACAAAAATTAACAAAATAAAAAAGTTTACTTCACAAAGGTGAAGTAAACTTAAAGGTAGCCTATTCTAAGAAATCCTTAAGACGCTTACTACGGCTTGGATGTCTCAATTTACGAAGTGCTTTTGCTTCAATTTGACGGATACGTTCTCTCGTTACGCCGAATACTTTCCCAACTTCTTCAAGCGTACGAGTTCGTCCATCATCTAAACCAAAACGAAGACGTAGAACATTTTCTTCACGATCTGTTAGTGTATCTAACACATCTTCTAATTGTTCTTTTAGCAATTCATACGCTGCATGGTCCGCAGGCGATGTTGCTTCTTGGTCTTCAATGAAATCACCTAAATGGGAGTCATCTTCTTCACCAATCGGTGTTTCAAGAGAAACTGGCTCCTGTGCAATTTTCAAGATTTCACGTACTTTTTCTGGAGCAAGATCCATTTCTTCACCAATCTCTTCAGGAGATGGTTCACGTCCTAAATCTTGTAATAATTGACGTTGTACACGAATTAACTTATTAATCGTTTCAACCATATGAACTGGGATACGAATTGTTCTTGCTTGGTCTGCAATCGCACGTGTAATTGCTTGGCGAATCCACCAAGTTGCATACGTACTAAATTTGAAACCTTTACGATAATCGAACTTTTCAACCGCTTTAATTAGACCCATATTCCCTTCTTGGATTAAGTCTAAGAAAAGCATGCCACGGCCCACGTAGCGCTTTGCAATACTTACTACAAGACGTAAGTTTGCTTCTGCAAGACGACGTTTCGCTTCTTCATCGCCTTCTTCAATACGCGTTGCAAGTCGAATTTCTTCTTCTGCAGATAGTAAATCTACACGACCAATTTCTTTTAAATACATACGAACAGGATCGTTGATTTTAACCCCTGGTGGTACACTTAAATCATTGAGGTCGAATTCTTCTTCCGATTTTGCTATTTGGCGATTATTAGGGCCTTCGTCGTTGTCATTGTCGCCAACTAAGTCAATCCCTTGTTCACCTAAATATTCATAGTATTCATCCATTTGATCGGATTCAATTTCAAATCCATTCATGCGTTCTGCAATCTCTTCATATGTAAGAACGCCACGTTTTTTTCCGAGCTCAGTGAGTTGTTCTTTCACTTGCTCAAGGGTCATTTCAGTTTCAATTTGTTTAGAACGAGCTGGTTTGTCAGCCATCTGTTCCCCTCCTTACGCGAGATACAAACATTCATTATACTAAAAATTTATCAAAAAAGCTATTTTCTCGCTTTTTGATTTTGTAAATATGCTACATAATATTTAGCAGCCTCTACAGGATCTGTTTTTTCCATTTGTTTTATCTTGAAGATGATTTCCATCTTTTCAAGTTTTTCTTGATGACGTCTAAGCGTCTCCAAATGGCCTTGTAACACTTCTTCTGTGTATTCTGGATTAATAAATTCATCCGTCGAAATATCAGTAATAATATTTTTCAACTTTTCATCAGAGAGCCAACTTAAAAATGTTCCGACTGAAGGTTCATTTCCCTTTTCATAATATGCGTATAGTTCATATAAAATCCCTTTATGTTCTTCTGTATGAAAATCTTCTATGTGGGATTCCATACGAACGGCCACTTCTGGACTTTGCAACATATGGTAAATAATTTCTCTTTCTGCCCTTTCAAAACCTGTTAACTTCGGTTTTGTTTGAACAATTTGAGACGGCTTAGAAACCTGCTTTACTTGTTTTTGCTGTACCTTTTGTTCTTTGCGATATTGGTGCAATTGATTCAAAAGTGTTTCCATTGAATACGAAAATTCTTGCGATAATGACTTCAAATATGATTCTGCCTGCATCGCATCCTGTAACAACGATAACTCTTTTAAAACACTTTTCACATACTCTTCTTTGCCCGACTCATCTTGCAAATTTTTCCCTAAACGCAAATAATTTATTTTAAAACCAACAAAACTTATACTTGATTTCACAAGATTTTCAAAAGCAGTTGTCCCATATTGTTGCACATATTCATCAGGATCAAGCTTATCTGGCAAGGATGTAACTTTCACTTGGCAACCAACTTGCAACAATAATTGCCCTGCTTTCATCGTCGCTTCTCGCCCTGCTTTATCACCATCATAGCAAAGAACAACAGTTTCAACGTTACGTCGCAGAAGTTTTGCTTGTTCTTCAGTTAAAGCTGTTCCCATTGTCGCAACAGCTTCTTCCACACCACTTTTTACCGCAGCTAGTACGTCAGCATACCCTTCAAAAAGGACCACTTGCCCACGTTTTCTAATAAACGGCCTCGCTTGGTGGAAGTTATACAACAATTTACTTTTGTGAAAAATTGGTGTTTCTGGGCTATTTAAATATTTCGGAGTGTCATCTCCTAACGCCCTTCCACTAAACGCTATCACTTTACCTTGCAACGTATAGATTGGAAACATAACTCTTCCACGGAAGCGATCATAATGACTACCATCCTTCTCGCTTCTTATGAGAAGACCAGCTTGTTCCATACTTGATAGCGATAAACCTCTTTTTTGTAAAATTTTTGTTGCTGCATCCCAAGCAGGTGACGCATAACCAATTTCAAACTTCTCAATCATCTCTTTTGTAATACCACGTTTTAACAAATACGAAAGTGCTTCATTTCCTTCTTCTGTATTTACTAATAAATGATGATAATACTTTTTCAAAAGTTCATGAGCCTGTTGCATGATGACAGTGTCATCAGATATGTCTTCTTGTTGTCCTTGCCCTGATGTATACTCTGCAACCGCAATTCCATTTCTTTCACCTAGCTTTTGAACAGCCTCGGTAAAAGCCAGCCCTTCCATTTTCATTAGAAAGGAAAATACATTTCCACCTTCTCCACATCCGAAGCAATGAAAAATTTGCTTATCAGATGAAACAGAGAATGAAGGAGAATTCTCACCATGAAACGGACAAAGGCCGAAATAGTTACGTCCCTGTTTTCTAAGTTGAACGTATTCACCAATCACTTCGACGATATCGGATGATGTTCGAATTTGTTCAACAACTTCTTCAGGAATTCTGTTCCCCATAACTCCATCTCCGTGTCGTATTTTGTATTCGATATAAATTAAAAAATTCCTTTATAATTCGACAATATTTTTTCTAAACTTATTAGAAAGTGTTGTCGATCACATTATCAAGCGATTTTGCAGACTCTTTTCTGCGTAACTTCGCAGATACGTACCTACTATATAAAATTGTATCCATTTGCTCATCTATTACAAATGTACCTCATGGAGACAATACATATGTACTTTTTCATAAGAAGACTAGCAAGCACCATATCCTATGTGATCACGAGATCTGTTTTTTGCATGTTGATACATATAAAGAAATCAACTTTTGCTTACTCAGCATCTACATAGATCCAAATTCCCTCGCTGCTTCCTTAAACGATGAGCATACGATGTGACAAACAAAATTTTGACATGAAATTTCGTTCCAGCTCGCACAATTGTCAGCCTTCACAGTATATGCATCTGCATCAACTCATACCATATTGATGTTTTGCATATTTCTGTATTCTACATCCCTTCTGCGAATCCTTCCATAATGTGCGTTTTCTTGTATAGATTTTGTCGATTTAACGTAATTACATGTCATTTCTTAAATCCTATCCCTAGTTTATTCTGAAAAATTAAAGTCTAAACGTAAAATATAGGTTTTTATCACAATTTTTTATTATAATATATTTTCTTCAACTACGCTACATATCCCTTTATTTTTTCATCTTCTATTTCAGGATAGCGAAACCCTACCTTTAGCATAATAAAAAGACCGAAAAATATAAGCATAACCACTTCGCTATCATCTATTACGAAATCAGCAGGCACTGTGTTTCTCACGAGCGAAAAAAGCACATTCACCTTTGGTAAATGTGCTAAAACATTTTTTGGTTTTGCACTGCATTCACAATAATGTTAGCTGTTTCTTCAATCGCTTTGTTCGATACATCAATTACTTGACAATTTATTTTACTAACTACATTCTCAAAGTGATCAATCTCTTCTTTAATACGATTAATATTGGCATATGTTGCTCCATCACTTAGTCCAAGTGATTTCAATCGCTCTTTTCGAATATGATTTAACTTCTCTGGCGTAATTTTCAAACCGAAGCATTTTTCTTTAGCCACTTGATATAATTCTTCAGGCGGATCTACTTCTGGTACTAGTGGTACGTTGGCAACTTTCAAACGTTTGTTATGAGCTAAATATTGAGAAAGTGGTGTTTTTGATGTGCGCGAAATCCCAATTAACACGATATCTGCTTTTAAAATACCACGTGCATCTCTACCATCATCATACTTCACAGCAAACTCAATCGCTTCAATCTTTTTAAAGTATTCTTCATCTAACCTACGAACAACACCAGGCTCATATCTAGGCACTTGCCCGGTAATTTCTTCAATTTGATCGATTAGAGGGCCAATAATATCATATGCCTCTACACCTTCTTTTGCAGCCTCTGTCACTAAATATTGGCGCATGTCAGGCTTTACTAACGTAAAACAAATAAGTGCTTGATTGCTCTTAGCAATCGAAATCACTTCTTTTAATGTCCCTGTATCTTCTACATACGGCACACGTCTAATATCAGGAGCAAATGGGAATTGTCCCATTGCTGCTCGAACAACCAAATCAGCCGTTTCTCCTACAGAGTCAGATACGACATATACGATTTTATTATCCATTACATTACCTCACTTTAAACAAATTACACTTATTCGTTATTTACTAAGTTTACAAACGCACGTGTAATATTTGTTTTTGTAATTCGTCCAACCACTTCTAAACCTTGTTTCGTATCTTTTACAACTGGCATCGCATCAATCTGTCTTTCTATTAATTCCATCGCAATATCATATAAAGAATCTTCTCTACGACACATCGCAATGTTTGGCATCCTTGTCATGATAATATTAACCGGAAGTGAGGTTAAATCCTGCTTCCCTAAGCTAGCTCGTAATAAATCTTTACGAGATACAACGCCTACTAATAGAGTCGATTGATCTACAACGAATAATGTACCTACATCCTCTAAAAACATAGTACAAATCGCATCGTATACCGATACATTTTTATCAATTACAACCGGTCTAGATTGATAATCTTGTACTTTAATTTTCTTAACAGCTTCAGATAATAACTGCCCCCCAGTTTTACCCGTATAAAAATAACCTACGCGTGGACGTGCTTCTAAATAACCAGCCATCGTTAAAATTGCTAAGTCTGGTCTTAGCGTTGCACGTGTTAATCCCAATTGCGCAGCAATTGACTCCCCTGTAATAGGACCGTGATCTTTTACAATCTGAATGATATGTTCTTGCCGTTTATTCAGCTCTATGATAATCACCACCTTTAATGCACAACGAAAAAAGTTATACTATCTCTTAAATATTATATACTAAATATGCTATTCGAAAAAGAAAGGATGTAAAAAGGACCGTATACGGCCCCAAATTATATTTGAAACTTATCAAGTTGTTCTAAGAAACGTCTTGATTTCAAATAAATCCCGCAATATTCATCATAATATGTATTCAACACTAAACGCATTTGTTTTTTTGTGCTATCCTTCACTGATACATTGCCAAGTCTATGTAAATCGAAGTGGTAGAAAAGACGCAATAATTTATGAACGGCTTCCCCCACTGGTATACGATACTGATCTTGCTCAGCATGACGTGAGCACAGAAAACCGCCCTCCCTAACAGAGAAGGCGACAAAATCTGTTTCTTGATGACAAATCGCACATGTATCAAAGTACGGGCGCATCCCTAATACCGGAAGCATTTTCGTTTGATAAATTAATGATAATACTTCTGGATCAACACCCTCACACATATAATGCAACGTTTGATATAACATTTCAAATAAATATGGATTATGTTTTTTATCTTCTGTTGCTTTATCAGTTAACTCAACAATAAATGATGCATAAGCAGTTAAAAATATATCCTCGCGAATTTCTTTCATAGTTGAAATAATCTCGCCTTGTTGCAAAGTTCCAAGTCCAGATCCCATTTGAATAAGAAAATGACCATGTGTCATAAGTTGCGAAACAGATGCTAACCGGCTTTTCGGTTTTTTCGCTCCTCTTGCCATTGCACTTACCTTACCCAATTCTCTTGAGAATATTGTAACAATCTTGTTCGTTTCTCCGTAATCTGTCGTACGGATAACGATGCCCTCAACTTTTTGAAACATGTTCGTCACCATCCAAGGTTTGAACAAAACGGGTCAAGAAATTGGAGAGTCTAAATGCGCTAGCTCCTCTTCATGTTGATCCATCTCATCGTTTACGTCTTTTTCCATTTCTTTCAAAAGCAAATACGTCTCAATGCTTCCTGTTTTGGAGAAAAACTTCCAGGTAAAATCTAGCATAAGAATCCACCTTTCTCAATAAGCGTAGCCTATAAACCAATTTCCTTTGTTGTTATTAAATTGACCCATTTTGTCCATTTTCATGTGAGAAAAATTTTTCCTAATTTATCAAAACTCGTAAAAACCAATAATCAGCGGATGAACAAAACATCCGCTGATTACAGCTTTACTCTATTTTAATACTCGTCTTCGCGGAAACCAAGGTCACGAAGCTGAGACATTTTATTACGCCAATCTTTTTGCACTTTTACCCATACTTCTAAAAATACTTTAGAACCAAGTAATGCTTCAATATCAAAACGAGCTCGCTTACCGACTTCTTTTAACATCTTCCCTTGTTTTCCGATAATAATCCCTTTTTGCGACGGACGTTCCACAACAATCGTTGCATTAATATAAACTGCCCCGCCCTCGCGTTTTTGAATCGCATCGATAACAACAGCTACAGAATGCGGCACTTCTTCACGTGTTAAATGTAGTACTTTCTCACGAATAAGCTCTGCAATAATAAATCTCTCCGGATGATCCGTTACTTGATTATCTGGGTAGTATTGTGGTCCTTCCGGTAAATACTTTTTAATTGTACCAATTAGGGCCTCTACGTTATTACCGTCTAATGCAGAAATTGGTACGATTTCTGCAAAGTCATGTAATTTGCGATATTGATCAATTAGCTCTAATAATTGTTCTGGGTGAACTTGGTCAATTTTATTAATAACTAAAAATACTGGTTGTTTCGTTTCTTTTAACTTCTCGATGATGAATTCTTCACCACGACCAAAGCCTTCAACAGCATTCACCATAAATAGAACGATATCAACTTCTTTTAATGTCGTTTGCGCCATCTTCACCATGAAGTCGCCTAGTTTATGTTTCGGTTTATGTATTCCTGGTGTATCAATAAAAATTACTTGTGAATCATTTTCTGTATATACGCCTTGAATTTTATTACGAGTTGTTTGTGGCTTGTCACTCATAATAGCAATTTTTTGACCAATAATACGATTTAAAAATGTAGATTTCCCAACATTCGGTCTGCCAATAATAGAGACAAAACCTGATTTATAACCTTTTCTATTCATGTAAATCCTCCGCTAAAAATGCTCCTGGTAACAATTCCCCGACTGTTGTCTCTTGAACGTCACCATGTAAATTTGATAGGTATACTTTCGTATCCTGTTTACATAATTCTACCATAACTTGTCGACATGCTCCACAAGGAGGTACTGGACGCTTCGTATCCGCCACAATTGCGATAGCTACAAACTCTTTATCTCCTTCAGAAACCGCCTTAAATAAAGCTGTTCTTTCTGCACAGTTACATAAGCCATATGAAGCATTCTCAACATTACATCCACGATATACTTTTCCATCCTGCGTTAATAATGCTGCACCTACTTGAAATTTAGAATATGGTACGTACGCTTGTTTACGCGCTTCGATTGCTTCTTGAATTAATTGTTGACTATTCATATTCCCGCATCCTTCCTGTTCACAGCTGTGAATAGATACACTCTCTTATTAAAGGCCTTTACGGCACCTTCAAAGCTTAAGAAAAGCTTTGGAATGCAACTATACCACATACGGTAAAAAGATAATAGCACCAATTATAACGGCTATTATCGCAAACAATAAAACCGCTCCCGCTGCGACATCCTTTGCGACCTTCGCAAACGGATGTATATCGGTAGTCGCTAAATCTACTGTTTTTTCCACAGCCGTATTTACCATCTCTAAACTCATTACAATTCCTATTACAATAAGTAATACCATCCATTCTACTTTTGTAATATGGAAATAAAAGCCGCAGCATATAACAACAACTGCGGCTAAATAATGAATTTTCATATTTCGTTCATGACGAAGACAAAAGAATATACCAACTATAGCATACCCAAAACTATCTATAAGTTTTCCTTTTTTCATCGTCCTAATCCAAATGCTTCTAAAATTTCTTTTTGTCTTCCGAACATTTCTTTTTCATCCTCTTCTGTCATGTGGTCATAACCAAGTAAATGTAAAAAGCCATGTAACGCTAAAAAGCCAAGTTCACGATCAAAAGAATGTCCATACTCTTCAGCTTGTTCTTTCGCTCTCGGAATAGAAATAATAAGATCACCTAACATACGCGGCATCTCTACACCTACAATTTCCATTTCTCCTTCTCCCATTTCTTCCATAGCAAAAGAAATGACATCAGTAGGCTGATCCTTATCTCGGTAATCACGATTAATCTCGCGAATACGTTCGTTATCTACAAATGTTACTGATAACTCTGCACCATCCTCTATTTTTTCCATTTGAGCTGCTTTTCCTAATATCTCACGAATTAAATTCACATACTCTTCTTTCACTTCTTCTGTTTCATCAATGAAATCAATTAATAAACTCATTCTTTCTCCTTATCTTCCGGTGGTTCCGGATATGTAATACGCGAATGGAAAATACCATTTAACGTTTCACATAACGTTTTTCCAACGATTTGTAGTTCCTTAAATGTCAAATCACATTCACTAAATTGCCCATCTTGCAGGCGATCTTTAATAATACTTTGTACTAAATTATTAATTTGATCTGGCGTTGGGTGATTCATAGAACGTACCGCTGCCTCAACACTATCCGCAATACCAACGATTGCCGATTCTTTAGAAGTTGCTTTTGATCCCGGATAACGGAACATCTCTTCTGTATATTTTTCTTTATCTTCTTTAATCGCCTTATAATAAAAATATTTCAGGAGCGTTGTACCATGGTGTTGTCCAGCAATATCGATAATTTCTTGCGGAATATGGTATTCTTCGAGCATCTTTACTCCATCGGTTACATGAGCAATGATAATATCTTTACTCGTCACAGGATCTAATTTATCATGCGGATTTTCAATTCCCATCTGGTTTTCAATAAAGAATTGTGGTTGTACTGTTTTTCCTACATCATGATAGTACGCCCCTACACGCGCTAATACACCATTTGCTCCAACTGCTTCACAAGCCGCCTCAGAAAGATTCGCTACCATTACACTATGGTGATATGTCCCTGGCGCTTCTAATAAAATTCTACGCAACAGTGGATGATTCGGACTTGATAATTCCATAAGCTTCATACTTGATACAATTCCAAGTCCACTTTCTAAATATGGTAATATCCCCATAGCCAAAACGGATGAGATAATACCTGAAAGGGAAGCCATTAATAATTGGGTACCAATTTCAAGAGGCGAAAAATTCCCATTACGTAATAATAATAACGCCGCCAAGACGACTACATTTAAGATTGAAACGAGTATACCAGCTTGTAAAATCATCGTACGACGATTTTTTTCTCTTAAGAAAATGCTCACTGATAATGAACTTAATAACACATAAATGCCTACACTATAATTTAGTGTACTTGTTACTCCTTCATTAAACATAATACTTCCGCACACAGAAAAAATCATACTTGTTAAAAATACAAATCGATCGCCAATCATTAGTTTTACAAGTATCGTTCCCATCGCAACTGGGACAACATACGCAATTCCTGCATATTCAAGCTTTTGAAACAAACTAATAATTTTCATTAAAACAATCGTGATAGACAAAATTGTAATATACGCTAAAATGTACGGTTTGTCTTCTCTTTTCCGCTGTAAAAATACTTCAAACTGTTTATGCATAAAGTATAGTAACACACCAATGAGCACCGCTAATCCAACATAAGGCTGAAAACTATTACCTTTTTCTAATAAACCGACTAATTTCAACTGATTATACATATCACTTGAAATTGTTTCACCTTCTCTAACAATAACTTGTCCTTGAAGAATATAAACAGGTGGAACTAAATCTTCTTCTGCTTTCTTCTTCTCTTTCGTTACAGCCGGATCATAGAAATAATTTGCTGTAATCGCATATGACCCTAGCGCATTCACAGCTTCTTTCAATCCGCTATTCACATTCAGGCTTTTCATTTCATTAACAAATCGCTCTTTCGCTGCCATTTCTTCGGACATTTTAATATTTCCACCCATGATAACGCTAACAGACGTTAAAGCCGCATTCTTTGCTAATTCTAATTGATCCGGTTCTGCATTAATAAAGTATAATAAATTCTCATCCGATAATTCCTTCGTTAAATTGGAGGGCAACTTCTTCTTCAACTTTTCTAATTTATTCGCATCGGTCATCTTTTTTTGCTCTTCAGGTCCAGCAGCTTTCATCTCCTGAATTACTTCATTCACCTTAGCAAAAACATCATTCACAATATCTACTCTATTTTGTTTATATTCACTTCTATATGTATATTGATCCCCGACTTTTTGAGCGGCCTCTTGTTTTTTTCTTTCCGTTATAACCTTATCTTCAATTTTAATAGGAGAATGAATTGTTTTTTTCGCAATAGAATACATATCAACATCTAATTGCTCTGGTTTCACATTATTCATAAGTGCAAAAAACAGCACCGCCCCTAATAAAACATAAGAAATCCAACTTAGTTTTTTCGAATGTTGTAAATTACGAAACCACTTAGAAATTTCTTGAGATCTTAACATGATTTCAATACCTTCTCCTCTCTAGAAATAAAGTGAAACTATTTATAGCTTTCATTTCTTCTAGCCAACGATACTTTTAGGTAACATTTTTATACACCAGTACCTATAGTTTATTTCTCTTATCTTTTATGATAGTAAAAAATATGCCGTTCGCCAACCTTAATACAAAAAGAAATGATCCTGACAAATAGGATCATTCCATTTTATCATATGCCTCAATAATACGTTGTACCAGTGGATGCCTTACAACGTCCGTTTGTTCTAACGTAATGAATGAAAGACCTGATACACCAGATAAAATGTTAGCAGCTAGCGTAAGCCCTGATTTTACCCCTTTTGGTAAGTCTACTTGTGAAGGGTCCCCCGTAATAACCATTTTAGAACTAAAACCTAATCTAGTTAAAAACATTTTTATTTGTGCACCCGTTGTATTTTGCGCTTCATCTAAAATAACAAATGAATCATCGAGCGTACGTCCTCTCATATAAGCAAGAGGCGCGATTTCAATTACACCTCTCTCCATCATACGCTGCGTATATTCTTGTCCAAGAATATCGTGCAGAGCATCATACAATGGACGTAAGTACGGATCTACCTTCTCTTTCAAATCACCTGGTAAAAATCCTAAACTTTCTCCAGCTTCTACAGCCGGTCTCGTTAAAATGATTTTCTTTACATACCCTTGCTTTAAAGCTCTTACAGCCATTACTACAGCTAAGTATGTTTTCCCAGTCCCGGCAGGTCCTATTCCAAATACAATATCATTTTTCTTCATTGCATGAATATATCTTCTTTGTCCCATCGTTTTTACACGAATGGATTTACCTTTTGCCGTTTTAAAGATTTCTTCTTCATATAACTCTTCAAATTGAGCAATTTTCCCTTGTTGTGCGAGCTGAATTGCATACGCAACATCTCTTTCTGTAATTGACACACCTTTTCGAATAACAACAAGTAGTTGTTGTAAGATTTTTTCTACGAGTGTCACAGTTTCAACTGCTCCAGATGCATGAACAGTTTCACCTCTAGTTACGATTGATACATTCAGTTCCCGTTCAATTACTTTCAAATGAGCATCATTGACTCCAAAAAGAGCGATTGCTTCGTTAGTATTTTCCAATTGTTGGTTCATTTCTACTAATTGTTCTGCCATTACTCAGTCTCCTTGAATATCGGATTCGGATATTGGTTGTGGCTCTGCAATATTTTCAATCACAGTATAATGCAAAGTGACTTTTAGTTGATCCGCCTCAACCTCTTTACTCAAAATCTTATCACTTACAATCATAGCATGTTCATCCAATTTTTTCTTTAGTTCTTTTTCAGCCATTTCTTTCGCTACTTTCATTGCCTGTTTTTCTGTATATTCTCGGTTCGCCTCTTCCTCTTCTCGCACTACATCTTTTTCATATGCAATCGGCAGTGTAAAACCAAATAATTTCACATCATGTTTTACACTTTCCGTACGAGAACGTTTATACTTATCATGCTGAAATCCCCATATTTTTATTTTTGTACTCCCAAATGTAAGGTAATGCTCATTATACGTATTACCAGTATATACTTGAAATTGCGTCTTGAGTGGTACATTCACCTCAGATGTGTACCACGTTTCTCCATATACAATACCTTTCGCCGAAACAATCGTTGGACTCTCCTCATTACCGTATATCCCTGATACGAGAAGCTGCCCTTTTTCTACATGATCATTTTTTAAAACGACTGGTTTTCCAACTTCAACAAATGTTTTTGTAACAATCGCTTCTTTTTTTGCCACTAAATTTTGCGGCCTTTGTTCTTTTTCTTTTTTCGGCTCATTTTTTTCAACAATTTTAAAATGGTACGTCGTTCCCCTTACTTCTAGTCCTGCCCAAGTAATCGCATTAATATTGTCCGTCAAATGACGTTGTACATCTTCTACACTAGGCATTTGGAATTGTAATTTTCCTTTTTTAATACCCATTTTGTCCAATTCTTTCATCAATATATATTCTGTTTCAGGTTTCGCTCCTGTAATTTCAATTTTCCAAACCATATTCGATAATGCAATCATGCCAAAGAAGAAAATTAAAAAACCAATTAAGAATCCACTATTTTTAATTAAGCGCTTATTCCAAAATGGAAAACCGTAACGCCCAATAAAATATAGTTTACACTCATTTTTTCTATAAATCGGCTTTATTTTTTTCACATCTCGTAATAGCATACAAAAGACTAACGTTTCATCGGCGATTTTCTTAACGTCCCAAACTAATAATTTTCTACGCACACATTCGTTAACAAACCGCTCCGCTCCTCTACCTTCAATTCGTACCTTTACATATCCAAGCCACTTTATAAACCATTTATTTTTCATCTACTACCTTCACTACCTTTCCAAAAGTAGACACACTACTTTTCACTTTAATTAGCAAAATAGCTCGTACGAAAATGAAATAAAGAGTTTTATTTTCCATAAATAGCGGGATAAAGTGAGACTTTAATCAACCCTCACCAATTGGACTTTAATGGATAGCCCGACCCCCACCTAACTTCTTTGCTTTCGCTGAATTTTGAGGCGGGGGCTTACTGCCCATTAAAGCGGGATAAACTTAAATAGTAGGGGTAAATCATTAAAATAAAGAAGAAAAACTTCACATACGGAAGTTTCCCTTACTTCTCTTTCTGTTCGTCTTCTAAAAACGTCACTTGCTCAATTATCCCTTCAAGCAAAAGTTCTTCCGGAAGGATTGTTTTAATAACAAAGGACTGCCCCTTAATCAATAATTGACCATGTTTTAACAACAATCTTACTTCTTTATCTGAAAACACTAATAAACCTCGATGATTTTCTATATAGATATGCACTTGCCCAACAAGCGTGATCCGAGGTAGATCCATTAGCACATCCACTGGCAGGTCTATTTGCTTCGTTAACCAATTCTTCATTTGTTCTAATTTTTTCATCCCAAAAGACCCCCTCTCATCCCATATGTATGAAAAAAGAGCTTGTAATATCACGTCCAAACTGAAAAAAGCATAAAAAAACGTCTCATACGAAATGAGACGTTTTTTTATGCTAATAGCTGGATAACCAGCTTATTCACAAGCGATCCATCTGTTTTACCTTTTACTTTCGGCATAACAGCAGTCATCACCTTACCCATATCTGCTTTAGACGTCGCACCAACTTCAGAAATAACTTGCTTGATTATATCAACTAGCTCTTCTTCCGTTAATTGCTCCGGCAAATATGCGCTTAAAATCTGAATTTCACTTTGCAGTTTATTAACAAGGTCTTCACGACCAGCTTTTTTAAATTCAAGGAGGGAGTCCTTATGCTGTTTTACTTCACGAGCTAAAACTGTTAGTTCCTCTTCTTCAGTAAGAGTATGCTGTAGTTTAATACCTTCATTTTGTAAAGCAGCCTTAACCATACGAATGACGGTTAATTTTTCTTTTTGTTTATTCTTCATCGCTTGTTTCATATCATCGTTTAAACGACCGAGAAGACTCATAACTTACACCCTCTCTTAGAATTTACGCTTTCTTGCCGCTTCAGATTTCTTCTTACGTTTTACACTTGGTTTTTCATAAAACTCGCGCTTTCTTGCTTCAGCAAGTGTACCAGTTTTAGAAACCGATCTTTTAAAACGGCGAAGTGCATCCTCCAAAGACTCGTTTTTACGAACGACTGTTTTTGACATTCTCTTTCCCTCCCTCCGAAACATCACACTTACATACTAACTCCAGCATGCAAAAAGAAACACTTCTTCAGCATGTCTTTTACGATTATAATACATTTTATCACTTCAGGTCAACTATTTGGCAGAATAAAAGAAGAATAGATGCTCTTCCTTTTTCAAAAACTATGCAGATAGCTGTTATCTTTTCCCCTGAAGGCAACTATATTTTTGTCATTATACCTTTTTTCATGCAGAAACGTACGGAAAACTACTCATTTCGTACATTTTCAGTACTTAACTTCTCCACTAAAAAAGAAAGCATGCAAATCGTTTCCGTTTGCATGCTTTTTTATCCCGATTGGTGCGGGCTAATAATGAGCGGGGAATGAATCCCACGCTCATTAAAGTTTCACTTTATGCGCTTGCTGATTCCTTTTTCACATCATCTTCAAGGACACGAACAAATTGCGCTTCGTTATATGGATAACCAGCTTTTGTGATTTTTACTTTCACTAGTTTACCGATTAATTCTTCTGATCCTTCAAATACAATTTTCAAGTAGTTATCTGTATAACCTACATATAGGCCTTCACGGTCGCCCTCTTTAAATTGTTCTTCTGGAATAATTTCAAGTACTTCTCCTTCAAACTGTGATGCATACTCTTTCGCTAATTGATTAGATAGTTCAATTAAACGGTGAACACGATCATTCTTCACATCTTCAGGAACTTGATCTTCCATACGCGCTGCAGGTGTTCCTGTACGTTTTGAGTACGGGAATACGTGCAACTCAGAGAAGCGATTCTCTTTAATGAAATTGTATGTTTCCATGAATTCTTCTTCTGTTTCACCTGGGAAACCAACGATTACGTCTGATGTAATCGCAAGACCTGGTAACGCTTCTTTCAAACGATCTAAGCGCTCTTGGAAAAATTCCATCGTATATTTACGACGCATACGCTTTAATACAGTATTAGATCCAGATTGCAACGGAATGTGTAAGTGACGTACAACTACTTCAGACTTATCTAACACTTCAATTACTTCATCTGAAATCTGACTCGCTTCAATAGAAGAAATACGAAGACGTTTTAATCCGTCTACTTCCGCTTCCATATCACGAAGTAATCCAGCTAAGTTATAATCTTTAATATCTTCACCGTATCCACCTGTATGAATACCTGTTAATACGATTTCCTTATAGCCTGCATCTACTAATTGCTGCGCTTGTTTAATAACTTCTTTCCCATCACGAGAACGCATTAAACCACGCGCCCAAGGAATAATACAGAATGTACAGAAGTTATTACAACCTTCTTGTATTTTTAAAGATGCACGTGTACGATCCGTGAAATAAGGTACATCCAGTTCTTCGTATACACGTGTTTTCATAATGTTACGGACAGCATTAATTGGTTGACGCTCTTTACGGAATTCTTCGATGTATCCTAGCATCTTTTCACGATCTTGTGTACCAACTACAATATCTACACCTGGAATCGCCATAATTTCCGCTGGAGATGTTTGTGCATAACATCCTGTTACACAAATGACTGCATCTGGGTTTTGACGAACAGCACGTCTAATAACTTGACGACTTTTCTTATCTCCCGTATTTGTTACTGTACATGTATTAATAACATATACATCAGCTTTCTTTTCATATTCCGTTCTTTCATATCCACCTTGTTTAAACAATTGCCAAATGGCTTCTGTTTCATAGTGGTTTACTTTACAACCTAACGTATGGAACGCAACAGTTGACATTGATCATCACCCCATCAATTCAAAATGATACGAAGCAGCACTTAACGCGTATAACGGCGCCGTTTCTGTTCTTAAAATTCTTGGTCCTAAACTACATGGTACAAAATTATGTTCACGAAGCACTGTAATCTCTTCCTCTGCTAAACCGCCCTCTGGGCCAAATACAATCAATAACTTTTGACCTGGTTTCATCATCGTTAAAGCTTTCGCAAAATTAGATTTCTCGCCTTGTTTTGCTTCCTCTTCGTAAGCAACAAGACAAACATCATACTCACCACTCATTGAAAGCAATTGCTTAAATGATGCCGGAGCATGTACTTCTGGAATTTCACTTCTATGTGATTGTTCCGCAGCTTCTTTCACAATTTTTCTTAAACGCTCAACTTTTTTATCAGCTTTTTTCGCATCCCATTTTACGATAGAGCGAGATGCTTGAAATGGTAAGAATGCAGCTGCCCCAAGCTCAGTTCCTTTTTGGAAAATTAACTCTAGCTTGTCTCCTTTCGGCAGTCCACTTGCAATCGTCACGAAAACAGGAAGTTCACTTGACGCCTCTACCCATTCTACAATAGCCGTATTAATAAATTCACTGGTAATTTCATCAATTGAACATACTGCCGTTCTTCCATTTACACAGCAATAAATATGATCACCAACTGACATACGCATCACTCTTGCGATATGATGTACGTCATCACCTACAATGCGAATACTTGTCTCATTTACATGTTTCTCTTCTACAAAATAACGTTGCATATAATCACCTTAGTAGAGTTTCGTTCCTTTCGTAAGCCAATACTTACGAAAAGAACGAAACGTTATCATTTTTCATATAACAAACGGCAAGTCCCTCACCTTATAGTGAGAGACTCCCCTTTTCATTATAGACTAAAATCTATATTACGCATTTCGTGCAATAATTGCTACCCAATCTTCCATTCGCAACACTTCTTCAATTGTAAATCCAGCTTTTTCTAGTGCTTCAGAAATTACTTTTTCCTTTGCAGCAATAATGCCCGATGTAATAAATAATCCGCCTGATTTCACAACTCTTGCTGCATCTTCAGGGAATAATAAAATAATTTCTGCTAATAAATTAGCTACGATTAAATCAACAGGACCTTCAATACCTTCTAAAAGACTATTTTGTCCAACAGACACGACGTCATCTGTTTTATTTAAACGTACATTCATTTCTGCACTTTCAACTGCAACCGGATCTAAATCATAGGCTTGAACAGAAGACGCACCTAATTTTGCCGCTGCAATACTCAGTACACCAGAACCCGTCCCTACATCAATGATCGTATCACCTGGCTGTACTGTTTTTTCTAAAGCACGGATACACATCGTCGTTGTTGGATGAGTTCCTGTCCCAAACGCCATACCTGGATCTAATTCAATAATTTTTTCTTCCGGAGAAGATGGTGTATATTCTTCCCAAGTCGGTACAATTGTGAATGTATCAGAAATTTGTACTGGATGGTAATATTTTTTCCAAGCAGTAGCCCAATCTTCTTCATTGACTTCGTTAACGGTAATATTTCCAGTACCAATTTCGATGTCGTAAGATGGAAGCACATCAATAGATGATTTTACACTTGCAATCGTTTCATGTAAAGAATCCGTTTGCGGGAAGTATGCTTTTATTAATACACCTTCCGCCGGATATTCATCTGGGTTCAATGCATAAATTTCACCGTATTGTTGCTCGCGCTCTTTCGTTAACTCCGCTGGATCCTCAATCGCAACTCCACTAGCACCAGCTTCATGTAAAATATGAGAGACAGCTTCTACTGCTTCTTCTGTTGTATGAATACTAATTTCTGACCATTTCACAATTTACCAACTCCATTTTTTATTTCCATTATTCCCCTTTGAAAGCACGTTTAAGCTTTCCGAATAAACTATCATCCTGCTCTTCTTGCCCTGCAAATTCGCGTAATAAATCTTTTTGATGTGAAGTTAATTTCGTCGGTACAACAACACGAACGACTACATATTGATCTCCTTGACCATATCCACGTACATTCGGAGCACCTTTTCCTTTTAATCGGAATTCTGTTCCAGTTTGTGTTCCTGCTGGAATTTTCAGCTTCACTTTACCATGAACAGTAGGAACTTCTACTTCAGCACCAAGTGCCATTTGCGCAAACGTTAATGGCATTTCGCAAATAATGTGATCTCCTTCACGTTCAAAGAATTCATGACTTCTTACATGAACAACAACATATAAATCTCCTGCTGGTCCGCCATTTACGCCCGCTTCACCTTTTCCAGATACGCGGATTTGTTGACCATTATCGATACCTGCTGGAATTTTAACATTGATTTTTTTACGTTTACGAACTTTACCAGAACCGTGGCATGTCGTACATTTTTCTTTAATGATTTGCCCAGTTCCTGAACAATGACCGCAAGCTTGACGGTTTACGATACGACCAAATGGTGTATTTTGTTCTACACTTACTTGCCCTGATCCTGAGCAATGTTTACATGTTTCTTTTGAAGTTCCTGGTTTTGCCCCGCTACCTTTACAAGTATCACATGGATCTTCTACTGGAATCTCAACATTTAACTCTTTACCAAAAATAGCTTCTTCAAAATCTAAAGTGACTTGATATTGTAAGTCAGCACCTTGGCGCGGAGCATTTGGATCACGACGTCTGCCGCCACCGCCGCCAAAGAATGAACTAAAGATATCTTCAAAACCGAAGCCACCGCCGAAGTCTCCTCCGCCGCCAAAGCCACCGAAGCCTTGATTAGCACCAGCATGACCAAATTGATCATATTGCGCACGCTTTTGATCATCGCTTAATACTTCGTATGCTTCTTGTACTTCTTTAAACTTTTCAATTGCATTTTCTTCTTTACTTACGTCTGGATGGTATTTTTTAGCCAAACGACGATACGCTTTTTTTATTTCATCTTTTGAAGCACCCTTGCTAAGTCCAAGGACCTCATAATAATCTCGTTTACTCATAAATTTACAACCCCCGAATCTTTCACATAAACGTAATTTTAACACCGAAAGAAAGTGCTTTGCAACAAAGTTTCCTCACTTACAGTATGCAAAGTAAAAAACTTAAGACCCTCACACATTCCTTCTCATTCGTGAAAAAAGCCAAAGCCAAGGCACGCTTGACTTTGACTTTTTGTCATCTTACTTATTATGTTTAAAGTTGAATTACTTGTCTTCTTTTACTTCTTCAAACTCAGCGTCTACTACATTGTCTTTCTTCGCGCCAGCATCTTGTGCTCCTTGTGCACCTTCTGCTTGCCCTGCAGCTGCTTGAGCTTGCTCATATAGTTTAACAGTTAGTTGTTGTACGATTTCTTGTAAAGCGTCTTTTTTTGCACGGATTTCCTCAAGCTCGTTCTTCTCAATCGCAGCTTGTAATGCTTCTTTCGCTTCTGTTGCTTTTGCAACTTCAGCTGCATCTACTTTACCTTCTAAATCTTTTACAACTTTATCTGTTTGGAATACAAGTTGGTCAGCTTCGTTACGAAGTTCAACTTCTTCCTTACGTTTTTGGTCAGCGTCAGCGTTTGCTTCTGCTTCTTTTACCATACGATCTACTTCTTCATCAGAAAGACCTGAAGAAGATTGGATTGTAATGGCTTGCTCTTTGCTTGTTCCTAAATCTTTCGCACGTACGTTAACGATACCGTTCGCATCAATATCGAATGTTACTTCGATTTGTGGAATACCACGTGGTGCTGGTGGAAGGTCTGTTAATTGGAAACGACCTAATGTTTTGTTGTCAGCTGACATTGGACGCTCACCTTGTAATACGTGAATGTCTACTGCTGGTTGGTTATCAGCAGCTGTTGAGAATACTTGTGACTTACTTGTTGGAATTGTAGTGTTACGCTCGATTAATTTCGTGAACACGCCACCCATAGTTTCAATACCTAAAGAAAGTGGAGTTACGTCTAATAATAGTACGCCTTCTACATCACCAGTAAGTACGCCACCTTGAACTGCAGCACCTAACGCTACAACTTCATCAGGGTTTACACCTTTATATGGCTCTTTACCAGTTTCACGTTTAATAGCTTCTTGTACAGCTGGGATACGAGTAGATCCACCAACAAGAATAACTTTATCTAATTCGCTTGGAGCAAAACCAGCGTCTTTTAATGCACGACGAGTTGGCTCTAATGTTCTTTCAACAAGACCTGCTGAAAGCTCTTCGAATTTCGCTCTTGTTAATGTTAATTCTAAGTGTAATGGGCCAGCAGCTCCAGCACTAATGAATGGTAATGAAATTTGTGTTTGTGTTACGCCAGAAAGATCTTTTTTCGCTTTTTCAGCTGCATCTTTCAAACGTTGAAGTGCCATTTTATCTTGGCTTAAATCAATGTTATTTTCTTTTTTGAACTCAGCCACTAAGTGGTCAATAATAACTTGGTCAAAGTCATCTCCACCAAGACGGTTGTCACCAGCAGTTGAAATAACTTCGAATGTTCCATCTGCTAACTCAAGGATAGATACGTCAAATGTACCGCCACCTAAGTCATATACTAAGATTTTTTGCTCTTCATCTTGTTTTTCTAAACCGTAAGCAAGCGCTGCTGCTGTTGGTTCGTTGATAATACGCTCAACTTCTAAACCAGCGATACGACCAGCATCTTTTGTTGCTTGACGTTCTGCATCGTTGAAGTATGCAGGTACTGTAATAACAGCTTTCGTTACTGTTTCACCTAAGTATGCTTCAGCAGAAGCTTTTAAGTTTTGTAAAATAATTGCAGAAATTTCTTGTGGTGTATAATCTTTACCTTCAACTTCTACTTTGTAGTCTGTACCCATATGACGTTTAACAGACATGATTGTATTTGGGTTTGTAATTGCTTGACGCTTTGCAACTTCCCCAACTTGACGCTCTTCATTTTTGAAAGCTACAACAGAAGGCGTTGTACGGTTTCCTTCTGGATTTGGGATAACCTTTGGTTCTCCACCTTCCATAACAGCTACACAAGAGTTTGTTGTACCTAAGTCAATACCGATAATTTTACTCATGGCGAATCCTCCTACTTTTATGTAAATTATTGATTTACTTTTACCATTGATGGGCGAATTACACGGTCTTTTAATTTATAACCTTTTTGGAATTCTTCAACTACCGCGTTTGATTCAAATTCACTGTCTTCTACTTGCATAATAGCTTGGTGCTCATTAGGATCAAACTGTTTACCAACAGCTTCAATCACTTCAACACCTTCTTTAGCCAACGCTTCTAGCAATTGACGATGCACCATTTCCATACCTTGTAGTAAGGATTTCGTTTGCTCATCAGTTGCTTCCACTTGCATCGCTCTTTCAAAATTATCAAGAGCTGGCAAAATGTCTGAAACTAGACTTTGTGCTCTATATTTTTCAGCAGCCTGTTTATCCATTTGGACACGGCGCTTATAATTTTCAAAATCAGCTTGTAGACGTAATGTGCGACCTTCCGTTTCCGTTAGTTTCGCTTGTAACTCATCTACTTTTTCTTGTAAAAGAGCAGCCTCACTTTTTTCTTCTACAGTTTCTTCACTGTTTTCTGGCGTGACAGCTTCTTCAACTTGCGCTTCTTTTACTTCTTCTACCACTTGTTCGTTACGCTCTTCCACAATATTCACCTCCTTAAAAGGTATTAGGTATCATGCATAGCATGATTACCTAAGCATTATATATTACACACAGCAATGAAAAGTTCATCACTTGAGCGAATGTATTACTCTCATTTACTTTTTAAGTCCATCTGTAAATTGTCTCGTAAATAACTGTAACAAACTAATTACCCGAGAATATTGCATTCTTGTCGGACCTAAAATAGCAATTGTTCCAAGCTGTTCTTCTCCAATCGAATATGTTGCAGAAATTAAACTACAATCTTCCATGGCTGTCGCAGAGTTTTCCCTACCAATTTTCACTTGAATACCTACTTGTTTATGACGCAAAATATCATAAAACTCGGCTTCGTTATCAATCATCGTCAGCAAGGACCTTACTTTGTGAATGTCATGGAACTCTGGCTGGGAAAGCATATTTGCTTTTCCTCCAAAGTATATCTTTTCCGATAACGGAACTTGAAATGTACCATCCAACATTTTTATTGCACTATCGTAATTATGAACATACCCACGTAAAACTGTAACAATCTCTTTAAAGATTTTATTATGAAGTTCTTCCATCGGTACGCCAGATAGCTTTTCATTTAAAATATTAACCATTTTTTCTAAATCTGATAAATCAACAGATTCCGGAACGGTAATCGTTTTGCTTTGTACATGCCCTGTATCCGTTACAATAATAGCGACTGCGGTTTGACGATCAAGCGGAACAATTTGTACGTTTTTAAGTTTATTTGTGCTTAACTTCGGTCCAAGAACAATGGCCGTATAATTTGTAAGCTCTGATAAAATTTGAGCTGATTGTTGTGCAATCTTTTCCGCTTCAAAAATTCTTTCAGCAAATAAATCTTTAATTTGTACAATTTCATCGTTCGGTAAATTTTGCGGCGCTAAAAGATGGTCTACATAAAATCGGTATCCTTTTTCAGAAGGAACACGTCCAGAAGAACTATGCGTTTTCTCAATAAATCCTAGTTCCTCTAAATCAGCCATTTCATTTCGTATAGTAGCTGAACTAAATGTAATTTCATCTTTTTTAGCCAACGTCCTTGACCCAACAGGTTGCGCTGATCCAATAAAGTCATCAATAATTGTTTGTAAAATTAAGAGCTGACGTTCCGTAAGCATCTCATCATCACCTCTGTTAGCACTCTTTGTCTTCGAGTGCTAAATCTATTAATAACTTACCAAAATTGACATTCAATTGTCAACGGAAACGTCACGAAATAATGAAACTTTTTCACGTTAATGGAACATTTAATTAGTCAATCAAAAATGATTGGAATACTTCATTCCCTAATAATTTTCCTTTTCGCGTTAAACGAACATATCCATCGCTCTCTTCAAGCAATCCTTGTTCTTGGTTGTGTTGTAACTGTTTCGCGAAAACTTGATCCATTTCCATATTAAATTTCTTTTGAAACGCTATTTTAGATACACCTTTTGTTTTTCGGAGTCCTAAGAACAACTCTTCTTCCATTTTTTCTTTCTCCGTCACCACGTGAACATCTAAATACGGAAATCCGGTTTCATCGATTTTATTGAAGTATTGCTTGAGCGGCCCTACATTTTGGATACGTTCTCCATTTACATAACTATGCGCCCCAGCTCCAAATCCATAATACTCTTCATTATTCCAGTATGTGAGATTATGTCTACTTTCATTATTACCTTTTGAGAAATTACTAATTTCATACTGGGTATAGCCGTGTTTCTCCATTTCATCCATTACCATTTCGTACATTTTCGCTTCATGGTCTTCACCTGGTAGTCTTAATTTCCCTTTATTCATTAAGTTATAAAACACAGTTTTCGGTTCCACAATTAATGAATATGCCGAGAAATGTTGTACACCAAGCGTAAAAGCAATGTCTAATGTTTCTTTTACATCTTCTATCGTCTGTCCTGGCAGAGCATAAATAATATCTACATTTATATTTTTAAAGCCTACTTCCTGCGCTTCTCTAATTGCTACAAACGCATCTTCTCTCGTATGCTTACGTCCAATTTTCTCAAGCAATTCATCTCGAAATGTTTGCACACCAAAACTAATTCGGTTCACTCCACCTTCTAGCAATACATTTAATTTCTCTTTCGGCAAATCACCTGGATTCGCTTCAAATGTTAATTCACAATTCGGGGCAAACGGACGTAAACGACGATTTATAATATTTAATAATTTCTTTGTCTGTTCCATATTTAATGCTGTTGGAGTTCCCCCGCCAACAAAAATCGTTTTCATACTATCAAACGGTACCTTTTGAACTGTATTTATTATTTCTTTCTCTAAATACTCTAAATATTGATCGACCGGCTGGCGTTCAATAAACACTTTATTAAAATCACAATAGTGACAAATATGCTGACAAAACGGAATATGAATATATGCAGCTTGCACCAAAAATAACTCCTACCTTTCTAAAAAGAAAACCTCCGCGCTCGGGAGGCTTCTTTTACTTCTCTAACGTATTACGAATTTGTTCCATTCGCATTTTTCCCCAATCATACATCATTTCAACGATTGGTAAAAGCGACATGCCTAATTCCGTCATATAATATTCCACTCGCGGTGGAATTTCTGGGTATACTGTTCGATCAACAATCCCATCTTCCATTAACTCTTTTAATTGGTTTGATAAAACTTTATGAGAAATGCTCGGAAATAATCGCTGTAATTCACTAAAACGATGAGGCCCTTCCACACCAAGATGCCACAATATCACAACTTTCCACTTTCCACTAATAATAGAAAGCGTCAATTCCTTTTCACAATTAAAATTGCCATTTTGTATTTTTTCTTGAATATCTTTTCGAATATTTTCGGACATTAACAAACTCCTAACTTTATATGAACTAAAAAGCTCTCTCACTATTGTAAATGAGAGCTACTCAGATGTCTAAAAAGTAATTATACATAAAAAAGAAGCCGCATAAACGACTTCTTTTTCCACTCCAAATATTAGTTGTCATCCATTTTCAGTACAGCCATGAATGCTTCTTGCGGTACTTCTACAGAACCAACAGACTTCATACGTTTTTTACCTTCTTTTTGCTTATCAAGAAGTTTACGCTTACGAGAAATGTCACCACCGTAACATTTCGCAAGTACGTTTTTACGCATCGCTTTAATTGTAGAACGTGCTACAACTTTGTTTCCGATCGTCGCTTGAATTGGCACTTCGAACTGTTGTCTTGGAATTAAATCTTTTAATTTTTCTACGATTACTTTACCACGGTCATACGCTGAATCACGGTGTACGATAAATGATAGAGCATCCACTTGTTCATTATTTAAAAGAATATCCATTTTCACAAGTTTAGATGGTTTGTAACCAATTAACTCGTAATCAAATGATGCATATCCTTTTGTGTTTGATTTCAATTGATCGAAGAAATCATATACGATTTCTGATAACGGGATTTCATATGTTAATGTAACACGTGTTTCATCTAAATACTGCATATCAATAAACGTTCCACGTTTACCTTGGCAAATTTCCATTACAGCTCCAACATAGTCATTCGGAACCATAATTGAAGCTTTCACAAACGGCTCTTCTACACGATCGATAGACTGTGGATCTGGCATATTAGATGGGTTATCAACAATAACATCTTCACCGTTTGTTAAATAAACTTTATAAATAACGCTTGGCGCCGTTGTAATTAAGTCAATTTTAAATTCACGTTCAATACGCTCTTGAATAATTTCCATGTGAAGAAGTCCTAAGAAACCACAACGGAAACCAAATCCTAGCGCTTGAGATGTTTCTGGTTCAAACTCAAGAGCAGAATCGTTTAACTCTAACTTTTCTAATGCATCACGTAAGTCGTTGTAACGTGCAGAATCAATCGGATATAAACCACAGAATACCATTGGGTTTAATTTACGATAACCTGCTAACGGCTCAGCTGCTGGACGTTTCGCGTGTGTAATCGTATCACCAACGCGTGTATCACCAACATTTTTAATTGATGCTGCTAAGAAACCTACATCACCTACTGTTAACTCGTCACGTTGCGTAGTTTTCGGTGTAAATACACCTACTTCTGTTACTTCAAATTCTTTACCAGTTGCCATCATACGTACTTTATCGCCAACTTTTACCGTTCCATTTACAACACGGATATAAGCAATTACACCGCGGTACGGATCATATAAAGAGTCAAAAATCATACATTGTAATGGCTCTTCAGAATCACCTGTTGGTGCTGGTACTTTTTCAACGATTTGTTCTAAAATCTCTTCAATACCAATCCCAGCTTTTGCAGAAGCAAGTACAGCTTCTGATGCATCTAAACCAATTACATCTTCTACCTCTTGGCGTACACGCTCTGGGTCTGCACTTGGTAAGTCGATTTTATTAATAACCGGTAAAATTTCTAAATTGTTATCAAGCGCCAAGTATACGTTTGCTAACGTCTGCGCTTCAATACCTTGCGCTGCATCTACTACAAGAATCGCACCTTCACAAGCCGCTAAACTACGAGATACTTCGTACGTAAAGTCGACGTGTCCTGGTGTATCAATTAAGTGAAGAATATATTCTTCGCCGTCTTTTGCTTTATAGTTTAATTGTACTGCGTTTAATTTAATTGTAATACCACGCTCACGCTCTAAATCCATAGAGTCAAGCAACTGAGCTTTCATTTCACGTTGTGTTAACGCGTTTGTTTTCTCTAAAATACGGTCTGCTAACGTTGACTTTCCGTGGTCAATATGAGCAATGATAGAGAAATTACGAATTTTGGACTGTCTTTTTGCTCTTTCTTCTTTGTTCATCTATGTTCTCAACTCCTAATAGTCTCGCCAATATACACTAGCACTGATTATATCAATAGAGCAGCAAAGATTCAATGAAAACTCGTGCTGCTTACAATACAAATCATTCTATCTATATCTTATGCGAACAAACCATAAGAGACAAACCTTTTTCAAATTAAAAAACGGTCGTCTTACAAATCTGTAAAACAACCGTCCTCCGTTTGACTCTTAACTAAAAATCCCTTTTACTTTCCCGACAACTATATCTGTTCCAAACTTTGTTATTTCATAGGCAACGCTTGCTATCGCCATACCCACTCCTTCTACAACATTAAAACTTTTTAAGCTTTCTAATTGTTTTTGTTTTTCAGTAGCGGAAAACGAACTCTCCAAAATTCCTGATTCAGCGGCCTCACCTTTTGTTCCTGTCATATGAGCGATTTGTTCATACGACATTTGCTGATAACCTTTCATACTTTTCAATCCGTGATTTGCAAGTGTCACCCCTGCTGCCACCATAAGTAAGCATATGATCGCACTACATATACATAAAAGGGAAAAGCGGCTTACATGATTATCGTCTCTTTCCATCAATGTGTATACGCTCCTGTATTATCTTGGTCAATTTGATGATGCAGTGCTGCATTTAAACCACTTGCTATTACATTTGCCATATCCTCTATGAAAGCATCCACTTCTTTCGGAGTCACCATTAAATTATGACCAAGAGGAGATAACACTTCATAAATTAATTTTCTCTTCTCTTCATCTTCCAGTGTACCTACAGCACCTAAAAACATATTTCGGCTCTTTTCATCCGGCATATCTTCTTCTGTTAATTTTTTCTTTTCTCCAAATGTAAAACCAGCCGGCAACAAAGATCGAGAAGGTTTGTTTCCTTCTTTCATCTCCCGGCCAAAATGTTTCAAAATAAAATCAATTGTATCGCTTGTAATTGAAACGGCATCCACCACAGTCGGAACACCAATTGCGATAACAGGAATACCTAATGTTTCTTTACTCAGTTCCTTACGTTTATTCCCAACACCCGATCCAGGATGAATTCCTGTATCAGAAATTTGTATCGTACTATTTACCCTTTCAATAGAACGAGCAGCTAATGCATCAATTGCAATGACAAAGTCTGGTTTTGTCTTCTCAATGATTCCATAAATGACATCGCTCGTTTCAATTCCTGTAATCCCCATTACCCCGGGGCGAATTGCACTAACAGGCCTAAAGCCTTCTTCTACACTTTCAGGCTGCAATTGAAACAAATGTCTCGTTACCAATACATTTTCTACCACTATCGGTCCAAGCGCATCAGGGGTTACATTCCAATTTCCAAGACCAACAATTAAACAACTCGCTTCTTTCGTAACGCCAACCTCTTCTAAGAAATAGGAAAATTCTTTTGCAAAAATGCGCTCTACTTTTTGTTGCAATTCCGTATCTTGTTGACGTATACCTTGTACTTCAAGCGTTAAATAATTCCCAGGTTTTTTACCCATCGATTCAGAGGCAACTTCATCAATCGTTACTTTCGTAATGATAATACCTTCTTCTTCCCTCTCTTTTACAATAACGCCTTGTATCCCTTTCTCCTCTTCTTGTCGCTCTTGCAGCATTTGATGTGCCTCTACAGCAAGGTCAGTTCTAACGCTATATTTACTTAAATCTAATGGTTCTTTCATCGTATCTCCTCCGTAATTCATAGTAAATATCGTTAGATTTCCCAAAGTTATATAAGGTCATTCTTTCCTTTACGTGAAATTTCATAGATATACTATTGCAATTCTCTTCACCGTTTGATAGAATATCACTTGTTCTATGTTAAGAATCGAGTCATTCGATTGCACCAGGGAGGTGAAAAGTATGGCAAACATCAAATCTGCTATCAAACGCGCTAAACTTAGCGAAGAGCGTCGTGCACATAACGCTTCTATCAAGTCTGACATGCGTTCTGCTGTTAAAACTGTAGAAGCTTTAGTTACTAATAACGATCTTGAAAATGCTAAAGAAGCTTTCAAAACTGCTTCTAAAAAACTTGACAAAGCAGCTCGTAAAGGTCTTATCCACCAAAACGCTGCAGCTCGTCAAAAATCTCGCTTAGCGAAACAAGTAAACGCGTAAGGCGTTTAAAAAACGATCCATTTGGATCGTTTTTTTATATACAAAAAAGTTCACGCTCTTAGCACGTGAACTTTTTTGTTTCATCACATATGATTTAACCGCATTAAGAAAAACTCGAGCACAAGTTTTTTATCCATTTTTCCCGTTTTCATACTATAATCAGCTTCCGCTAATTCCATTATCACTTTTTTTAATTCTTCAAAAGAGAAAAACTTCGTTTGATTCATCGCTAATTTTACACGATATGGATGCACACCAATATGAGACGCGATTTGATTTTGGCCGTAACCACGCTGCTGTAACTCTTTCACTTGATGCAGTAAACGGAATTGACTTACTAATAACGCAAGCAATTTAATAGGTTCCTCCTGCTGCGTAAATAATCCATCCAAAATTTGCATCGCACCCGCGATATCTTTTTTTACCACTTTTTCTGTCAAAGCAAACACATTTTGTTCAACTGATTTTGGCACAAGCTCTGCAACGAGTTTCGGTGTAATGTCTCCGCCCATACCGACATATAACGTTAACTTGTCCATTTCCTTCGCCAACATCGTTACATTACTTCCCACAAGCTCTAACAACAAACTAACAGCCGCATGATCAATATGCACATGCACTTCATCTGCCCGAGCAACAATCCACTTCTGAACATCCTGCACTTGCATTGCATTCGCTTCTACTACATCCGCTGTTTTCTTTAATAGTTTTGTAATTTTTTTTCGTTCATCCAGCTTTTCGTAAGGCGCAACAAAAACAAGAATAGAAAAGGGAGAAGGTTCCCCGATATATTCTTCTAAAATTTTTATATTTTGTTCTAACTTTTCTTTTTGTGAAGTTAAAAAGAGTGGTGATTTTATTAATAACACTTTACGTTCTCCGAAAAAAGGAAGTGTGCGTGCATCCTCAACCACATCTTCTAAATACGCTTCTTCTAAATCATATGTCACAACATTAAACTCGCGATCTTCCTCTTCAAGCGCTTCTGTTGTAATAAGCTTTATCGTTTCATTTATAAAAAACGCTTCCGTCCCATACAGTAAATACAACGGAGCAAACTGCTTTTTTTTAATCTTTTTATGTATATCACTCATACTTTTTCCTACTCCCTAACTTGGCAATATATATTTATACTAATGCCCTAGCTTTTGTTTTACAAGTACAAAGGAACAGGCAATATAACCCGTCCCTTTATTTATATTAAACGCCACGCAATAAGCCCCGGGTTTCTTATTGGTGTGCGGTAATCACCTTCCCTTTATTATTCGCAATAAAAATTCGAGTATAAGTGCCAACTGTTAACATGCTTGGAAACAAAAATTCACATTACTTCATGATCTAAAAGTAGTAAAAACGCTCTATTTCTCCTCACATGGAAATTGTAGATTTTTTTCTGACAATATTTTATACTAAAGTGGAATGTTGGGGAGGGATTCTAAATGAATGATTTTGAACAAAACGTTCAAAGTAAACGCAATGACGCTATTGATTCAGGGGTAGGATTTATCGTCTCATTTGGTTTTTTCGCAACACTTTTCATCATTGCAACTGTTATTAAATTTATCGGTTCTTAAAGGCTGCTGCTTACTGGCAGTCTTTTTTATCTATTATGTGTTTCATCATATGTGATTTTGCTGCGAAAGGTTCCGTTTTCCCCTTTAAAAACATAGGAGATAGCCCCTTGCTTATCCGTACGCCATATTTCAATCCCCCTCTTCTTAAAACGCTCTATAACGTCCTTATGAGGGTGCCCATACCTATTACGCTCACCGGCAGAAATAACCGCTATATTAGGCTGTACGACGCTCAGAAAAGTTGTTGTAGATGACGTATTACTCCCATGATGAGCAACCTTTAAAACATCCGCTCGCAACTCTGGATACGTAGCTACTAAAAACTTCTCACCTTCTTCTTCTAAATCACCTGTAAACAACCACGTTAGTCCTCCTAATTTTGCCAACATTACAATTGAAGCGTTATTTTCACTGCTCTCCTTCCCTGTTGGCGCTAATACGAAAAATTCCGCTCCATTTATGCTCCAACTTTCTCCTTCTCTCACTTCTCTTATTTTCACTTTCTTTTCTAAAGCCTGTTTCTTTACTATTTTTTCTAATTCCGCATCTTGTTCCTTTCGGCCAAATACAACTTCTTTTACGGTTATATTTGATAATAACTGTTGCGCAGCACCTATATGATCCGCATCTCCATGCGTTATAATTAATTTATCGATCTTTTTAATACCTTCCTTTTGTAAATAAGGAATCAAAATATCATTTCCGACAGAAAATTCATGCTTTTTACGTTGCCATTCTTCCTTGTTTGGACGAATTGTTCCACCAGTATCAATAAGGTAAATCTCTTGATCATACGGGAGACGAATTAATATTGCATCTCCCTGTCCAACATCGAGAAAGGTAACACTCCCACTTTCTCGAAAATACGGATATACATAATGGCATGTACTAATAAAAAGAAATACACCCGCAGATATAAACAGAATCCCCTTCGTCATGCGCCTTTCCCAAACCACCAATATACTAATAATACTCACGCAATATAGGGCTACAAGAAGTATAGGTGTTTGCCCGAAATTAAGACGGGTAAATGGTAAGTTTTCGCAATAACTTAAAAAATCATTAGAAAGATTCAAACCTATTGATAGTACATTCCCAAGCCTTTTTGCAAGAAACGGAATGATCGGTATACATATCAAAATAACAATACTGCACGGCAATACAACGAGAGATAAAAACGGAACGTATAGGATATTTAAGAAAATACTATATGGAGAAAAATAACCGAAGTGATATAACAAAATCGGAGTACTAACGAGCTGTGAAATGAAAGAAATATAAATAGAATTTCGAATTACTCCATTACCACTCTCTAGTAAAAGCGGGGCAGATAAAAGTAAAACAAAACTACCGACGAAAGAAAACTGAAAACCAATATTAAACACGAGATATGGATCAAATATAAGCATACATATAGCTGTTATACTTAAAGCATCTAAGCTAGATAAACGAATAGAACACATAAAAGCAATTAACATGAAAACTCCTGTTATAGAAGCTCTTATAACAGATGGTGACGCTCCTGCTAAAATCATATATAGAGGAATGCAGAAGATAAGACATACTGTTGCTACCTCCCTTGTCACACCGTTTCTTAGCAAAATAAAATACACGATTACCATTAACAATACGATATGCGATCCTGAAATCGCCAACAAATGCACGAGACCGAATTGTTGATATTGCTCTTCAACTTCAAATGTCATTTGTTGTCTATCACCAAATACTAATGCATTCATAAAAGCACCTGATTGTTCTGGAAACATTTCTGCAACTTCTGAGATTGCTTGTTGCCTCAAAAGAAGAATCCATTGCACGAGTGACAACGATGTTTTATGGCATTCAGAAATATATGTAGCGTCCAATATGAAATGAATATTTTGCTTATATAAATAATCACGATAATTAAACCCATGGAAATTCCGAGCTATTTGTGGTTCTTTCCTCTCACCTTCGAATACACATGATACTCCTGCATGTAATTGTCGCATCTGTTTCTTTTCCAAAGCTGATTTCATTTTGTAACTTAACTGCACTATATTTTTATTCTGATCTTCAATTTGAAACGAGAGGCGATCTCCATTAATAAGAGGTGTATTATGTATCACTCCTCTTGTAGCTTCATAGGACTCTCCCAGAGGCTTGTTTTGCCCTTGAACATACGTGGTGTACATAGCGCCACTTAAACACGCTATCATGCAATAAAAGAAGGTTTTACGCGAAGTACGATATAAACAAAAGAAAATATTTAGAGCGAGACAACAAATTAGCCATACAACTGAAGAGGAGAAGGCAATTGCAATCCCTATTATAAATGAGATTGCAACATAGCCCCATTGTCCTTGCAACTCATACCCACTCCTTATAGCATCATTTTTGCTTTCGTGAATACATGCTGTAATTCTTCCATTGATAAGTTCTCTTTTTCTAAAGATGCAAATAGTTCTTTTAACTCCATATGACGTTTTTGATCCTCTAATGCTGCAATATCATATTCTAGCGGAACGTGTTTCACCGTTACATTCGCTTTTTCAAATAACTCTACGGCATACGGATGATTTTTATAATCCTGTGCATAATAAACTGCTGTAATACCACTTTGAATAATCGCCTTACAACATTGTAAACAAGGAAAATGCGTAACATAAATTTCCGCTTCCTCCGTTTTCACGCCAAATTTTGCACACTGTAATAAAGCATTCATTTCTGCATGAATTGTACGAACACAATGATTATCAATAACGTAGCATCCATCATCTATACAATGTACGCCACCTTTAATTGAACCATTATATCCACCAGCAATAATTCGTTTATCACGAACAATTGTCGCTCCTACTGCAAGCCTTGTACATGTACTACGTAAAGATAACAAATGGCTTTGCGTCATAAAATATTGATCCCATGAAATTCGTTCCATATTCTTCACCTACTTTTTTGTCTACTTGTAGTGTATCGAATGAAGAAAAACTTCGTCAATCTTTTACGGAATAATAATTTGATCTTTTATTTTCTCCAAAGACTTCACACCAATCCCATCAATCTCTAACAAATCTTCTATTTTTTGAAACGGACCATGTTCCTCTCGATATTTCAAAATACTTTCTGCTTTCCGAGAACCAATACCTGTAATTTTTTCAAGTTGTTCTTTAGAAGCTGCATTTATTTGAACTTTCCCCTCTCCCTTTGAAACAGCAGCTACCTCTTGCACTTGTTCGTTTTTATTCGGTACATAAAGAAGCATTTGGTCTTGTACCATTTGCGCTAAATTTACCTTCATCCTATCTGCCTCAGGCAAAAAACCACCTGCTTTTTCAATGGCATCCTTGACCCGGTCCCCTTCTTTCATTTCATACACCCCCTCTTTAACAACAGCCCCTTTCATATCAATTACAATTATTTTTTTCCGCTGCTTTGTATCCGATATTTTCGGTTTACTTTTCTTCTCTATATCTTTCGCTTGAACATCCGTTGCAATAGCTGACTGCTCTGTATGCTCGTTCGTTTTCCAGAAAAGAAGAAAAAGCACAGTTCCAATAATAGCTGCTAATCCTAACCATTTCTTTGGAAAATCCCACATCATTTTTCACCTCTAATCATAAATTTATAACATCATTCATATTGTTTAGGAGAAAGCTGTTACGAAGGAGGGATGAAACATTGAACATAGGAATTATAGGGACAGGAAACATGGGGAATATACTAATCGATGCATTTTTAGAAACCCGTGCTACCAAACCTTCGTGCCTTACGATCATTAATCGAACGCCCGCCAAAGCATATCATATAAAGGAAAAATACCCTTCTGTTCATATAGCCAAAACTATTGATGAGGTAATCGAACGATCGCATCTTATTTTTATTTGTGTAAAGCCGATAGATATATACCCAATCTTACAAAAATACGCCGAACATTTTTCTGATGAAAAGTGCTTAGTTTCTATCACAAGTCCAATATCTCCATCACAATTAGAGACACTTGTACCTTGCCATGTTGCTCGTATTATTCCGAGCATTACAAACCGCGCCCTATCCGGCGCATCACTATTTACATTTGGAAGTAACTGCTCTGAAGAATGGCAACAAAAACTATTTCGCTTATTCAAAAACATTTCTACTCCCCTTGTAATAGAAGAAGATATAACGCGCGTTTCATCTGATATAGCAAGCTGCGGCCCTGCATTCTTTAGTTATTTATTACAATGTTTCATTAATGCTGCTGTAGATAAAACAAATATTACACATGAAGAAGCCACTACTTTAGTAAGTGAAATGGTCGTTGGAATGGGGAAACTACTCGAAAAGGGAATTTTCACATTGCCTACTTTACAAGAAAAAGTATGTGTGAAAGGCGGCGTTACAGGAGAAGGTATTCGGGTTTTAGAAGAACATGTTGGAGATATGTTTCATAAATTAATCGAGCGGACACACGAGAAATTTGATGAAGATTTAAAATGCGTTGATCAGCAATTCAATAAACACACATAATAAATACGTCATCGTCATTCCAAATCCTTTTTATAAATACTTAATTTTTCACATTACATTTTTACTTAAACTAGCATTTTCACAATTCACGTATGTCATTTTCTTATTATCCTAGAACTAAAATTACAGCTTCTCCACAAAACAAAAGCAACCTTCTCGGTTGCTTTTGTTTTATCCGTTTTTCTTCGCCATGAAGAAAATACGCTCTGTTTGTTCTGTAACTTCAAGTCGCTCAAAGTCACCAGTTACACGAAGCACTGTAAAACCAGCTTCTTCAAGCCATTTCGTTAACTCTTCAACCGGATATGCACGTTGTACGTGACATTCGTCAAAACGATGGTACACATCTTCTTCTGGGTCTTGAACAAAGAATGTTAAATCATGTTCTACACTGTTTGAATCTTCACCAGGGAAGCAATTCCAAATAAGAGATATTTCTTCTCCATTCACTGTGTATGTTTCATTTTGAAATACATGATGTATTTTATATAAAGAATGTACATCAAATAAAAACAAACCATCTTGACGTAAATGATGAAACACTCTTCGGAATGTTTCTTGCACTCCATCTTCTTGCAATACATAGTTTAATGAATCACAAAAGATAGTTACACAGTCAAACTCACCTGGAACATCAAGCTCCCGCATATCTTGTTGGTAAAAAGGAATAAAATATCCTGCCTCGCCTAGTTTTTGCTGTGCGACTGCTAACATTTCTTCCGAAAGATCGACACCGATTACATCGTAACCCTTTTGTACAAGCGGAAGCGTTACATTACCAGTACCGCATGCTACATCAAGAATCTTCGCCTCTTTCATATCCGCTTGCTGCAAGCTTTCCTCTGTGAATTCCACCCATTTATCATAAGGGACATCATTCATTAGTTCATCGTACAGCAACGCAAATTGCTCGTAGTTCATTGGCCTAACTCTTCTGTAATATCTTCACGTGGCACATCGCCCCATAGACGCTCTAAATTATAGTGATTACGCTCATCTTTATGGAATACATGAGCAACTACATCTCCAAGGTCAACTAATACCCAGCGAGCTTCGTCAAAACCTTCCATACGTTGTACGTCGATTTGGAACTCGTGTGCTTTCGCTTTAATTTCACGTGCAATTGCTTGCACTTGCTTATCTGAGTTACCGTGACAAATAATGAAATAATCTGCAATTGGTGAAATACCTTGCATATTTAGGACAACCATATCTTCTGCTCTCTTATCATCAGCTGCTTTTGCTGCTAATACTAATAAATCTTTATCTTTCATTTACTCATTTCCTCCTTGATAACTGCATTGTATGTTTGGAATGTTAATGGATAAATCGTTTGATCTTTTTCCATTAAAAATTGAATTGTTCTCTTTAGCGCAAATAATAAAGCTTGATCTATATCCGTATATGCGAGTTTACGAGCTTCCTCCACCCCTGGAAACTTTCGCCCAGGCTCAATGTAATCAGCTACATAAATTACTTTATCTAACATCGTCATTTTCTCATGACCACTTGTATGATATGTAATAGCTTGCAGGATTTCAGGATCTGTAATACCTACTTCTTTTTCTACTAAGTATGCCCCAACAGGTGCATGCCATAACTCTTTGTTATAACAAAGTAAATCTTTCGGCAAACCTTCACTTTTAATGATCTCTTCCATCTCTGAAATCGCCCTACACTTCGCATAATCATGGAATATAGCTGCAACTTCAGCCTTTTTTTCATCCACACCGTATAATTTAGCAAGTTCAATTGCCGTCTCCATTACACCAATTGTGTGTATATAACGTTTTTCATGCATTTGTTGTTTCACAATATGAAGTGCTTCCTCACGATTCATACAACCCATTCCTCTCGATATATACCTGTACTTTTTCAGGAAGTAAATATTTGCATGTTTTCTTCTCTTTATATCTCTCACGTAATAAAGATGAAGAAACTGCAAACTCCGGAATTTCCACAGTGGTGATAGGATAAGGTGTATGCAATGTATAACCCGGTCTTGCAACCCCAACAAACGTTACAAGATCAAGTAACGCTTCAATGTTATACCACTTCGGTAAATACTCAACCATATCTCCACCAATAATAAAGTGAAACTGCACATCCGGATGCTTCTTCGTTAATTGTAGCATAGTGTCATACGTATAAGATGGGCCCTTCCTGCTTAGCTCTTCTAAACAAATAGAAAAATGTTCCTCTTCCTCAGTCGCAAGTTCTAACATTTGTAAGCGACTTTCTACACTTGTAATATTCCGCCCTTGTTTATGCGGCGGAATTTGGTTCGGTAAGAACCATACTTCTTCTAAATTCAAAGCATGATATACTTCATTTGCAATGAGCAAATGTCCATAATGTGGCGGATCAAATGTACCGCCAATGATGCCAACTTTTCTCAAAAGAAACGCCCCTTCCTTTTACATACAGCAACTCTCTTCATTGCCATCCGAAGAGAGTTTACTGTTAATAAAAGTTCAATTGGTTTCGATCTCTACACCATTACTAGTGATAAAAATAGCATATGCTATTTTTATCGAGGAAGTTTAATTTGCTTGTTTTCTCTTGATTCTTTGTATAAAACAATTGTGCTTCCAATTACTTGAACGATTTCCGCACGTGCACCTTTTGCAAGTTCTTCCGCAACTTCACGGCGATCGAATTCACAGTTTTGTAGCACACTTACTTTAAATAGCTCACGAGCTTCTAAAGTATCTGCGATTTGTTTAATCATATTTTCATTTACTCCGCCTTTTCCTACTTGAAAAATTGGTGTTAAATGATGTGCCTGTGCACGTAAAAATCTTTTTTGTTTTCCTGTTAACATATATGTTAGCCTCCAAGCTTTCTTATAACTAATTGTTTCATTCGTTCGATATTTGGCGTGCGCCCTGTCCACATTTCAAATGCAAGCGCTCCTTGATAAACAAACATATCAATACCATTTTGAATCATTGCACCTTGCTCTTTCGCCTCACATAAAATTTTCGTTTCAAATGGATTATAAATTATATCTGATACAATCGTTCCCTTTTTCAACGAAGAAATTTGTAACGGCGTATGTTCGACACGTGGATGCATACCTATTGTTGTCGTCTGAATGATAATATCATAATTCTCTTGTTCTTCTGTTGCTTTCTCTAACGATAAAGCAACAGAATGAACAGTAGCCGTACATGCAGCAATAAGTTCTTTCGCCTTATCTACTGTACGATTCGCTACATCAATCTCTTTCACACCTACATCAGCAAGTGAAAAATAAATAGCTCGACTAGCACCACCTGCGCCAAGCAATAAAATACGTTTCTCTTGAAGTGGTTCACTACTAATTGACTGTAGCGCTCGGACAAAACCAATTCCATCTGTATTGTAGCCAATCAATTTCCCATCCTTATGAACCACCGTATTTACTGCACCAATTTGTTTTGCTAGCGGGTCAATCTCATCCAAATAATCCATAATCGCAACTTTGTGCGGAGTTGTTACATTAAATCCTGAAATACCTAACGCTTTTAAACCTCTTACTGCTTCCCCTAGCACTTCCTCTTTAACAAGAAAAGCATGATAATGGGCATCCATATTCAAGTGTTCAAATGCATCGTTATGCATAACGGGTGATAATGAATGTCCAATTGGATTTCCGATTACACCATATAATTGTTTCATAAATCCCTCTCCATATTAAATTAAAGATTTACGCAATGAAACACTTACTCCTTTTGGTACGTGTGCAACAATTTTTGCTCCAGGTTCGTTCACAGTAACCCATCCTAATCCAGAGAATACAACATCCGTTTTTGGTTCACGAATATTAAACTCGTATTTCACTAGCTCTGGCATATTTTCTAATTCTTCTGGTGTTGGCGGGCTTAGTAAATCCCCTGCATGATTTTTATACAATTCATCTGCTTTCTCAAGCTTTGTACGATGGATTGTTAAACGATTTGAGAAGTGACAAGTAAATGCACGACGACCGCCACTTACGTAATCAAAACGTGCCAATCCGCTAAAGAACAATGTTTGTTCTTCATTTAATTGGAACACCATCGGCTTAATTTCTTTTGTTGGTGTAATAAGCTTTAAGCTTTGTTTTCCAACATAATGAGCCATTTGATGGTGGTTAATAATACCTGGTGTATCATATAAAGAAGATTCTTCGTCTAACGGAATATCAATTAAATCAAGCGTTGTTCCTGGAAAATGAGATGTTGTAATTACATTTTCAGTCTCATCACTAAATTCTTTAATCATTCGATTAATAAATGTTGATTTCCCTACATTTGTACATCCAACAACGTAAACATCTTTTCCGCCGCGGTAATACTCAATCGCATCTGCCAGCTCAGCAATCCCTTGTCCCTTCGCTGCACTAATTAAAAAGACATCTTCTGGCTTTAATCCTAGCTGCTTTGCACTATAGCGCATCCAATGCTTTACTTTATCATGTTTTACTGACTTAGGAATTAAATCAGCTTTATTCCCAACAAGTAATACTTTATTATTTCCCACGAAACGATGTAAGCCAGGTAACCAGCTACCATTAAAGTCGAAAATATCTACAATTTTAACTACTAACGCATCCGATTTTCCAATACCGTTTAGAATACGTAGGAAATCATCATCTGTTAATGAGACATCTTGAATTTCGTTATAATGTTTCAATCGAAAACAGCGTTGACAAATGACTTGTTCTTTTTCTAAAGATGAGGCAGGAGCATATCCCACTTCATTTTTATCTTCTGTTTGAATTTCTACACCGCAACCAATACATTTAATTGTTTCAGTCAAACTTTATTCCTCCCAGTTAATTAAACCTTTTTTCTTCATGTTTCTCATAATTCTTCGTTCAATTTTTCGATTAAAGCGCGTTACTAATCCGTCTGTTTGTGCTACTGGTACAACTAAAATTGTATGCAGTCCAACTCGGTTTCCACCTAGCACATCTGTCAGTAACTGATCCCCAATTACTACAACTTCATCTGGTTGCAACTGCATCTCTCGTATCGCACGCTTAAACGCACGAACAAATGGCTTACGCGCACTATGAATAAATGGAATGCCTAATGGATCAGCAAAATCTTTCACTCGTTGCTCATTATTATTTGAAACGACCGTTACTTGAATGCCTTGCTCTTTCATTTTCAAAAACCATTCTTCAAGTTGTGGCGTTGCATTTGGACGATCCCATTCAATTAAAGTGTTATCTAAATCAGTAATAACACCTTTAATTCCACGTTTTTTCAAATCTTCTGGTTGAACATGATATACATTTTTCACATATTCATTTGGTAAAAATAGTTTCAATTTCTTTCACCTCTTTGAGGAGTTTTCATAAAAATTTTTCGACAACATATTTCGATATATGGCCTGTGGATAAAATTGTACACATTTTCCACATTAATTTTTCGGTTAATTTGGAATTTACTAACAATCTATACACATTTTATCCACCTAGGTATGTGGATAACCACCCGTTTGTGACTGTCATATTTTTTTGGTACATTAAATGCAACAACGAATCAATCCTTATATTATTAGGAGGTGACTCACCTTGAAAACAAAACATATGGAACAGTTATCTACTGAGTTACTCACTGAGTCTTATTATAAAGCAAAAGAACTAAAATTAAATCCCGACTTCATTTTACTTATAAAACAAGAAATTATTAGACGCTCATTAGAGGACAAGCTCGTCAAATCGTCTTGATTACATATAAAGTGAAGTTTTAAGTAACTAACTTGTAAAAAGAGCCATCCTGCGATGGCTCTCGAATAAACAAGTACTCCCATCTAGGGAATTTCATCATTACGCATCTTTGTCCATAAATCTTGCTTACAGTTATAAAATCTTTTTTACTTATGAGCCAATCGAGTAGCAATCTTTTCACCAAGGCGAAGCTCTTGTCCACTCTTCAATTCTTGCACTACTTCTATCATATCTTTTTCAAACAATAACACAACTGTTGAACCGAATGTAAAGTATGCCATTTCTTCACCTTTTTGAACAGTGTCTCTTTCATGCAGCAGCTCAATACTATTTACAAACATAGCTCCTACTTTTACAAGCGCCATATGTTCACCGTCACTATTCACTTCTGTAACGGAGCGATAGTTTTTTGACAATGGTTCTTTCCCGTATTCCATACCAGCTGCATTTACCGGATATGATTTTCTACCGAGTACAAACCTTTCAGTCACAGAACCAGAAAGCGGACTATGAATACGATGATAATGACTTGGGCTTAAATAAATAACCATATATGTACCACCTGCATATCGCTGTGCACGTTCTTCATTACCTAGCATATCCACAATCGAATAACGCTTGCCTTTAATATCAAATGTTTTTGTGTCCTCAATAGGACCGTGATCAGCAAAAACACCATCAACAGGACTAACGATACTCGATGCATCTGTATCAATACTACGCTTTCCTTCTTTTAGCTTACGTGTAAATAATTCATGCAATGTTCTATATTCCTTCAAACCCTTTTCCATCTCATCTTGATTAATTTGAAATACTTTCGCATACGATGGAATAATGATAGAGCTCAAACGAGATTGTGCAAATTTACGTAATATATAAGAAGTAAAACGACCATTTGTAAGTTCGATCATAAGTCGATATAATGTACGTCGCAAATTGCGGAACCTCCTAATCAGTCTATAACTTTAGCTTCCCCTTCTTTTCCTTCTATATCATATGTAAAATTAGTTCTTATTCCCACATATCATATAGAACCGCCATATTATACATGCAGAAAACTAAGTACGGTATCATTCTTAAATTGTTTAGCACCTTCTAATATTACAGATAGAATCCGTCATTTTCAACAGTGAACATGGATTTCTTCTGAACACAACTCTTTTTCTTTCCTTATTTCCAAAAAGAAAAGCAGCCCATTTTAAAATACGGCTGCTTGTAATGTACATTATTCTTTTGCTTTTTTCTCTTTCTCTGCTCTTACAAATTCATGGAACATTTTCATTAAAGCGCGCTTTTCAATTCTTGATACGTAGCTTCTGGAAATACCAAGTGCCTTCGCAATCTCTCGTTGCGTCTTCTCCTTATCAAGCCCCAGTCCAAAACGCTTCACGATTACTTCTTTCTCTCGTTCGTCTAAAATATCGATATACTCTTTAATCTTTTCTAACTCCATACTAAGCTGGATCATATCAATTACATCTTCAGACTCTGATTTTAATATATCAATAAGCGATATTTCATTCCCCTCTTTATCTTGCCCGATTGGATCATGAAGTGAAACGTCCTTTTTCGTTTTCTTTAATACACGTAAATGCATCAAAATTTCATTTTCAATACAGCGTGCTGCGTACGTTGCAAGTTTCGTTCCTTTTCCTGCCGAATAGCTCTCGATTGCTTTAATGAGCCCGATTGTACCAATTGAAATTAAATCTTCTGCATCTTCCCCTGTATTTTCAAATTTTTTAACGATATGAGCTACAAGCCGTAAATTATGTTCAATTAACAGATTCCTTGCTTGAGCATCACCTTGCTCCATTAACTCTAAGTACTTTCTCTCATCGTCTGATGATAATGGCTGCGGAAACGCATTGTTCTTCACATAAGAAACAAAAACAAACACTTCTCGAACCATATATCCAATTGCGGCGAATAGACTCAAACCTTTCACCTCCGCCAAAATAGTGGTCTTTACTAAGTGTATGTGGGCATGAGGTTGTTTGTGTCTGTACGATATCATTCCCGTATGTTTTTAAGCATAATAATTGTCTCATAAAGCTTCACTACGTATACTTAAACAAAAGATTGGAGAGTGGAATATGAAATATTTCATTTCCCTCTTGTACCTGAGTAGCTTGTAAGAGATGAACTCCTTGTACGCTCTTGCAAGCTACTTGTACTACAAGGAGGGATTACAAATATGAAATTTGAAAGAACACGTGCTTATACAAGACACCAACGTCAACGTACAATGCGTCGAAAAATGAATATTGCAAAACACGCATGGGGATATACTCCTGAAATTGCCGGTATTTTTGCAAAAGGAAAAGTTCACTGTTCTTGTGGAATGTGTACAATAAAGTGGAGAACAGAAGGACCGCCTGCTAGTGTACAGAAGTGGTTATATAAAATTGATACATACGAAGAATAATCGTTCTTTCTAAAAAAAGTCTTCTCTCGAAGACCTTTTTCCCTATTTAAAAGTTTATTTACTCCAAATTTTCTCCCCAGTATGCGCATCAATATAACGAATTTCTCGACTACAGTCGAAGGATTCTTTATGATTTTCATCCGTTGTTTGTTTATACAATAGTTCGTAATTTGTTTCCTCTACCTCATTTTCTAAAAACCATTCTAAATAAACTCGCATGGCCCCTCTGTATATTTCTAACGCTTTTTCCTTTGTTACTTTTGGTGTTGTTTCGTATGTGAGCAATTCTTTTATAAAATTGCTAGACTCTCCAGAGTAGTGCATCACAGCACCATTCTCTGTATTAATATTAATCATAATATATTTTCCCTCTACTTGAATGTCATTTACATATATTGAAAAGGAAAATCTCTCAATTCCATCTTCCTTTTCATAATTATCCCAAAGTTGAACATAATTGGTTGCATCTGGAATAATATGCTCCAAAAATTGAAGTGCTTTGTCTAAACATTGGTCTCTAGATAAGAGCGTTTTCCTTTCTCGCTCATCCTTCCACATTAAACAGGAAAGTAATTGATTTGTTTCTTTATCTAAAGTAATTACAACGAAGTTATCATGTTTCAATATCGGGGAATACTTTTTATAGAATGCCTCCATTGAATATGCATCTTTCTCTTTTCTTTCTTTTTGTAATTCTTTCTCCAGTACAAATCTCATCTGAATTTCATACCTATCCTCTTTTTCATCTACTTTTATAAATTTTTCTTTATCCCAATCTAATAAATCGAGCACATCTTTTCTTTCACTGTTTTTTATCGCTTTAACAACTGGTACTGTAGAAGCTATTCTATAGTGATCTGGCCCAAACAAATCTTTGCCTGTACTTGCTTTAATAAACGCATGGCTAGGATCTGGTTCATATACAAGACGGTACCCTTTTACTTCTTCCCCGTTTTCATCCTCACATGAAGAGTATGTTAAATCTACAAATACAAGTCTCATATCTTGTCTAGCTTTCAAATTTTCTAAAACGACGTTCTCCTCAACAATTTCACTTGGCCATGATGGTTTTTTCTCTATAGCTTTTTGTCCATTGTAATGGAAATTCACAACATTCCCTGAAGAGTGAACTTGCACAACATATCCTGTATTTGGCAATGGATAGCCATTTACTTCTTGCATATAATTTACTTCTTTCCAACCGCGCCTGTCATCCTTAACAGTTACATATGTATAAAATTCATATCCTTCTTTTGTATATTTTTTTAAGAATATATTTGCAATCTCTCTTGCTTTATTCTCCTCTATCGCTTCCTCACCGCTCGAAAAAGCTTTTTCATCCTCTATCCTAAAGTCAATTAAACTACCAGTATTTCTATTCAACGTAATCCGTATTGTTCTCTCCTCATTCGCTTTATGTTCCCACCATAATAGATGATATGGGTCATCCACACCATCTTGATCATCTACAACAAGCCTATAATCATCTGGAATTTTAATAATATGAGCCACTTGCTCTTTTCTTTCTTTATCTTTTTGATTCATCATACCGCTCCCTTTATTACAATTTAAGGTAATTATAACAAACTCAACCAAAAAAATATAAACAAAAAAGACTAGAGATATCTCTAGTCTTCTACTTCGTTTCACGATGTAACGTTACTCGCTTTAATCGTGGACAATATTTTTTTAGTTCGATGCGCTCTGGATTGTTTCGTTTATTTTTTTTAGAAATATAATTACGATCACCGCACTCCGTACAAGCTAGTGTAATATTTACACGCATATGTAATTCTCCTTTCTTTTAAAGATCGCAAACTAAATCGTAATGATTACGATTTATATATTATATAACTTCATTCTATTTGTCAATTGCAAAAAAAGACAAAAAGCTGAAACAATTAGTTCATACGAAATTCACACGAATCTATTACTATAGAAACTGTACATAGTGAACTTATTAACAATCACGTTTATTCATATAGAATTTTTAATCGAAAGGAGTTGAAAGTATGAAAACTAAATATCGCTTTATGATTTCATCATTTGCTGCTTGCGCTTATATGCTTTGGTATTTAGTATAATAACAACCTCACTTGTAAATAGGAAAAGGTGTGTATATAAATGGAATATAATCAATCAACAGTTAACTACTGGAAAGCTTTTGTACTACCATATACATTTGCTTTAGAAGAGTTAAAAACTAAATTTGAAATTATGAACCGGGAAGCCCAATTTTTAGAGGATTACAACCCGTTTGAACATATAAAAACAAGATTAAAACAACCTGAAAGTATTATTAAAAAACTTGAGCGTAAAAATTTATTACCGACAGTTGAAAATGCGCAAACGCATTTACAAGACATCATCGGCATTCGTATTACATGTTGCTTCGTAGAAGATATCTATCATTTAAAAAATGTCATTCAAAAACGTGAAGATATGGAAATCATAGAAGTAAAAGATTATATCGCTAATCCAAAACAAAATGGCTATAAAAGTTTACACATGATTATCAAATACCCTTTATCACTAAATTCTGGTACAAAAGAAGTCTTTGCAGAAATTCAATTACGTACGCTTGCAATGGACTTTTGGGCAAGTTTAGAACATAAACTTTATTATAAATATGAGGGAAAAATACCTGAGTATTTAAAAGATGAACTACATGATGCAGCAATGAAAGCTGAAGATCTCGATAATAAAATGGCAACCATTCGCCAAGATATTGATGATATCGAAGCATGCTCAAATCAAATTATGTTACCACTATAAAAAAAGGTTCTCGCCAATGAGAACCTTTTTTGCTATTTACGAAAAGTTCTACTTTATTTCTTCTCTATCGTACGAACCTCTTCAATTTTCCAACCATCCTCTTCTTTTCCAATTGCATACTGTACTTTTTTCTGAAGAGTGATTTCTCCATCTATTTCCTTTTCTTTTGTTTCAACAACAACATACCCTGCTTTACTAGCTTTTATGTCTATATGTTCCAATTCAATTTTCTTATTTCCCTTTTGAAAAGCTGCTTCTTTTTGCGTTTTTAAGTCTTCGGCACTAGGCATCTTCTTTGAAAATAATTCTATATGTTCAGCAAGATTTTTTTCATTCGTTGTACTTACAAATTTATCCATAACATCTTGAATCGATTTCTCTTCTTCTTTTGTTATTTGTACCTTTTCCTCAGCTTTTGTAGTAGTAGCTTTTTGTTCTATCTTATTCTCTTTGGATTGACATCCAACTAGCAATAATACAACTATTAGAAAGGGGCCTACCCCCCTGAAAAAAGCTCTCATCTTCCCATCTCCTAAAAAGAAAAGTGAGGCATTTCGCCTCACTCTCATTTATAATTAGCGTCTTCCTTTATTCGGATCACCACCGCCAACAATATCAAAGACACGTTTAGCGAGATTTGTATTCTCTTGAACGCCAGAGAACAAGTATTTACCAGGGCCAAATGCATATACGTTTACATCTTCTCCTGTATGTCCACCTGTTGTCCAACCTGTAACCGAACGCTTATTGAAAATATCTTCAATCGCATTATCAATCTTTGTTACATCTTTTGAAGGAGCAATATCATTTACCGCTTTAATTTCTTCAGGTGTTAATTGTAAATCAATATATTTTTTCAATGTTTCTTCTACATTTGCACCTTTTACAATCTCATTTGCCATGAAGTCCGGTGTGCGTTTTGCAGCTTTAATTGTATCTACTTTAAAGTTGTACTCACCATTCGCACCTAAAGATAACCCGCCAGTAGCGTGATCTGCCGTTGCAATGACTAACGTATTTTTATCTTTTTTCGCAAACTCAATCGCAGCTTTAAATGCTTTTTCAAAGTCTTCCATCTCACTCATTGCACCAACGATATCATTATCGTGTCCTGCCCAGTCAATTTGACTTCCTTCAACCATTAAGAAGAAACCTTTTTTATTTTTGTTCAAACGCTCAATTGCTGCATTTGTCATTTCTTCTAATGAAGGTGTCTTCTCATTGCGGTCAATCATTTTATCTAAACCGCCTGGTGCAAATAAACCAAGAATTTGATCATTTTTATCATTTAACAATTGATCTCGATCTGTTACGTAACTATAACCAGATTTCTTAAATTCTTCTGTAAGATTGCGATCTTTTCTAACAAAGTTTTTTACGCCGCCGCCAAGCATAACATCTACTTTATGCTTCCCTTTAATTTTCTCATCAAAATAATCATTTGCAATTGCGTCCATATTTTTACGACTAATGTCATGCGCACCGAAAGCAGCTGGTGTTGCATGTGTAATTTCAGAAGTAGCAACTAATCCTGTTGATTTCCCTTTCTCTTTCGCTTGCTCAAGAACAGTTTTCACTTCTGCTTTATCATTATCAACTGCAATTGCCGCATTATATGTTTTAATTCCTGCTGACATAGCTGTTGCTGCTGATGCTGAGTCTGTGATATTTTCATGTTCATCTTCCGGATATGTTTTTTGTGTTCCTACAAGATGTTTATCAAACTCTGTAGATTCCATCTCGAATGTTTTTGGATTATCTTTCATATAACGGTGAGCTGTCATATATGAAGGGCCCATACCATCTCCAATTAACACAATAACATTTTTAATCTTTGCATTGCTTCCGTTCTCATCTGCGCTCACTTCACTAGAACGTGTAAAATTCCATGTTGCTACCGAAGTAACTGCTAATGATGCCACAACTGCAAATGGCCATGCTTTTTTCACAAACTTTTTCACTGTCTTGTCCCCCTAATTAGGTTATTCATTTCCCACTATCAAATTTAATAGAAGACTATTAAGAGAAAATTAGTTATATGTAAATTTTTTGTTAACTTATGTAAATATCAGTTATAATTTGTATAAGTTTGTCTTTTCATATCAACCATCTTCACCTTTACAATCAAAATATAAACAAGTTGGATTTCATTTAACATAAATCTCTTATTTAACATTTTCCATCTACTTTTATGAAAATTAATAGAAATGTGGTGAGCATGTATGAAAATAATAAAGCTTGATGAATCTTTTATTTTTGATTTACTCGACCTTTGTAAAGCTATTGGATGGTTACAAAATAAAGCATTTATGAAAAAACAATTCGAAATGTATCTTTCTCTCGGTACACTTGTCGGTTATATGCATGAAAATAAACTGATTGCAGCTGGAGGCGTATTTCCTTTTAAAGAAAGTTTTTCTACTATTGGCATGTTAATCGTCCATCCTCATTTTCAAAGACGAGGTATCGGGCGTATTTTGCTTAATCACTGCTTAGAACACACTCTTACAAAACAACCAATTGCACTTATTGCAACAAAAGCTGGCGAGCCTCTTTATACATCATGCGGATTTCAAACAGTAACAACAATTCATCGTTTTGAAAAACAAACTACTAAGACACATATCACTCCTACAAAACAAGTAAAAGAAAAGGACATTATATCGCTTATTTCTCTCGATCAAAGTACAACTGGTGCCGATCGTTCTTTACTGTATTCATTACTATTACCAAGAACAAGCCACTCTTTTAAAATTGAGAGACATAACTGTATAGAAGCTTTTTCCTTATGCATACAAAAAGGTAATACATTATGTATCAATCCACTTATCGCCAAACGAGAAGAAGATGCTATTCAATTACTACAAAACATATGTGAATGTTGGAATGGCACAGTAAGAATTGATGTCCCACATTCACAATTTTCATTTCGCAAATTTCTTCAAACAGAAAATTTCCAAGAAACGCTCCTTTCACCTCTTATGATCAAAAATGGTAGCCAACTTCCTGGAAATCGTAATATGCTATTTGCTATGATAGATACAGCGTTATGTTAGAAAGGGGACACCTAATTGAAGCGATTTAGCTATTTTATGGTAGGTTGTCTTACTCTTACACTATTAGTAGGATGTAGTGCAGCAGAAAAACCAGTAGAACAAGTAAAACAAGTTAAAAATACACTTACAGCGAAACTAGCTACTGAGGAAAAGATGGTGGAAGTAGATGGCCAAACCATTTACTTTAAGCAGATTGGTAACGAAAAGCCACCTTTACTTATGATCCATGGATTTGGAGGATCATCAGATGGTTTTCAAAAGATTTACTCAGACTTAGCAAAAGATCATACAATTATTTCTGTAGATGCTTTAGGATTCGGGCGCTCATCTAAGCCGATGGATTTTTATTATTCTTTCCCAACCCATGCAAATTTGTATTATAAATTAATGAAAAAACTAGGTTACGATTCGTTTGCAATATTGGGCCACTCAATGGGCGGAGAAATTTCTCTTAATTTAACATATTTATATCCAGAAGCCGTTACCCACCTTATTTTAACTGATGCTACGGGCGGTCCTCATACACTCGTTAATAAACAAGGATCACCAAGACCACAGTTGTCGACTGATTTAAATACCGTTTCTGCCATTGCAGATTATGATGAGAGCAAAGTGAAATTTAAACGTAATGATGAAGAGCATTATAATAAAATGAAATTATGGCCTAGACGTCTTCAAATTAATGCAAATGAAATAAAACAACCAACCTTAATTATATGGGGAAGAAATGATAGTAGCGTTTCTTGGAAAGAGGGCGAAACGTATCATCAATTTTTAAAAAATAGTACTTTCCATATTATCGAAAAAGGTTATCACGCACCATTTCGTCAGGAACCACAGGAGTTTGTAGGGTATGTGAAAGAATTCTTTGACAAAAACCCTATAATAACTGAAAAATAAGCGGGTATCTCATTTTGAGATACCCGCTTTCATATATTAAGCAGCTTGCTTTTGGCGTTTTTGAGTTTTTGAACCTAATACTTTCGGAATAACGAAACCATCTATTCCAAATTTACCAGCATTCATACCAGAAACTAGAACGAACATTGATAGAATAACCATTTCAGGATTCACACCAATTGACCCACTAAACATATAGGAAAAGTTCATTACAAGACCGAAAAAGACCGCTGTTTTTGTTAAACAGCCTACAATTAAACCAATTCCGACTAAAATTTCTCCCCACGTTACAAGTGTATTAAATAGATCAACGTTTGGAATTGCGAAATCTTGTAAAAATGATGCCCACCAAGATTGAACAGCCGGTTGTGCTCCTTTAGATTTTTCAATTGCACCTTGTAAATAACCAGTTGCATCGAATCCTTTCCCTTGTAGTTTACCGATTCCAGCCATTAACCATGTGTAACCAAGATATACTCGAATTACTGCTAATACAAAAGAAACTGCTTTGTTTTCTCTTAAAAATTGAATAACCATATATTCCTCCTAAAGTTGTAATTAAGTTAGTTACAGATAATATAATAACATTAGTTACTTATTTTTCAAACGTTAATTATGAATATTCAGTGACATGTGTATGAAATATTAAAAACTAACGTTTATATAGTAACTTTTATTACCTGTAAAAACTTGAACATATCATACCATAAGTGATAATGGTTTTCATTGAAGAAAATGTAAAAAAAATGTGAGTTAAATGTGAAACACGTTTATTCGAATATAGAATAAACGTGTTTCACACTACTTATATAATCGAAATGTATGTGTCTCTTTATCAATTAACCGTGCTTCTTCAAAAGCCTCTCCTAACGTTTTTTCATGGTTAATAAGCCCGTAAAATAAGCGTATTGTAAACATAAGTGCTGCATTCCCATCTACATAATCTATCGATCCAATATACGATTTCGCACCACTACGTAAGAAAGATTCTGCTAGTTTTTGTTCCCCTAACGTACACCCGCTATTTACAATATTTGTATTATGCAATTTTGCATATTTATAAATTTCTTCTGCACCAAAGTATCCTCTCGGTTCATCTTGTTCATATATATCTTCACCCAACTCTTCCATGACAAACTTTCCTTCCTCACCATGAAAGCAAAAAATAATATAATTGATATCGTTAAATAAGTTCTTTCCAGAAAGAACTTCTATAAAATCTTTCGGTCTACCAATCCAATATGTTACAACTCTTGCACCAAAATATTCAAGCGATGCTCGGATTGATTGCGCCTCTAAATCCGAATTAAAACCAACTACTAGTGCAACATTCAACATACACCCTCCATCCTATAATTAGATTTCACCAATTAGACTTTTAAAGGATACATCCATTTCATATATACCCGTTTCTTTCAAAAAATCAGCTCTAGTTAAAACGACTTTTTGTAAATATTGCCGATACGCAGTAATTGTCCCGTCGTGAGATACAATGCAAATTCTTTCAGCGCCTAGCTGACAACACCAAAGAAGAAATTCATCTACGATTTGCTGAAAACGATCCTCTGGAATAGTATTTATACCTTCCGTCCATAGCTGTTTATTTGTACTTTTCTCTATCAAAAAATGTGGAAATAAATTTGTTATTACCCCCTGATCTACTATGTGGTCACATGGTAATGTTTTTGCTCCTTCTCGATAAGGAAAAATACGTGGGGATGCATATGGATGGACGATTTTTTGACAAGCTACTTTCTCACTCCATATCGCCGCCGTTTGTAAAGTTCTAAGTGTAGGGCTAGCGATTAATATATCCGTTTCCTGTAATGGTACATTGTATTGAATGAATCTAGCCTGATTCCTTCCCTCATCCGTTAATGGTGGATGAAGCACTTGTAAACTTGCCGGCAAATCTTTTGTATGTTCTCCTTCACCGTGCCGAACAAAGACGAGTTTCATACCCATCCTCCTCTCAATATGAAATCCTCTTACATATTTCTTCCCTATTCCATTCTTTATTCCTGCTATATGAAACATCGATATGTAAAAAATATTTGACACAACAAATTGGAAAACATTACAATTATATGTGTAAAACACTTTTTACAAGAGAGAGGAGAAACATGCATATGAAATGGCTAACCATCTTAATTAGCATGATTATATGGGGATATATAAACGGATTTTTTAGTAGTGATAAAACTGCTAACCCTTGGATTACAGATGATGAACGTGAAACAAAAATTAAACAGAAGGCAATTATTGCAAGCTGGTCCGGTGTTTTTATGTTTTGTACCATTAATCTCTTAAACAAATGGTTAGGTATAGAAACGAGTAATACATCACCATACTTACCAACTTCTGTCGCAACTATTTTAAAAGAAAATGTAGAGTTACAAATTTTATTTATGCTATTTATTACGTATGGCATATTTTACGTATACTATCGAAGAAAACTAAGCGCTTAATTTTTTATCTCATGATTATCCTCCTAAATGGTTATAGTAATTAGGACAAGATGAAAGGAGCGATAGAAAAATGAGTAACTCGAATGACTTTTTAGATACACTGCATGAAAAACAAGCAAAAGATGAACAAAATAGAAAACGTCAGGGAAACGGAAACCCAGCGAAAAAGAAGCCAAATAAAACACATAAATAAGAATAAAAAACCTGCCTAAAATTATCTTTTAGGCAGGTTTTTTATTCTTATTTCACCGAGATAACATGTTCCCAATTCCATTTCTCGTAATACCACTCTGGTACATCTATATTTTCAATCCACTTCATTTCATGCTTTCCATCTCTATGAGCAAGCCATACATCTGCTTTCTTACGGTCTGAACGTATCCATATTAATTGATTGCTCTTCTTCATAAAGATTGGATGATAATCACCCTGCTTATGAGGTGGCTTTGTGATTCGATGCTGTACATTGCTTGTACTATCAACCTCATATAAAGATGGTAGTGGCCTTTTTTCTGGCAATGTTTCAAATCCTCCCTCTTTTGCTCGAGAGACGATAATTACGTTATCGTTCTTCCATGCAAAATCCCAATCAACATATCCTTGCGGCGTAAATATGTTCTGCTGAAGTGCTGGCAATTCTTTTACTTTTAAATGTTTATTCTCTAACGCAACTCTCCCGCTTCCTTCAATATAGGCCAATATATTGTTGGCTGGCGCCCATTTGAACCATTGTGTGTTTAATAACATTTGATCTACCTTTTCAAAACGACTACCATCTGCACGAACTAAGCAAAGCGTATTGCTATCAGCTGACCATGAAGCTGTCGGTACTGCTAAAAATGAAATCCACTTTTGATCTGGTGACCACTGAAACCCACTTGCAACTAACGCTAGGAAATCATCATGTTCATTTGGTAATGCATACAAATGCTTCATTTTGTGAGGATTCATATGTGCATCTTTTTGCACTTCATATAGCTGAGCCCCTGTCCATCCTGTTGGAAGTAAGTGTGCTTCAGAGGATACAAAAAACTTCTTTCCATCAGGATACCATGCATAATCTCCTACACCTGCCGATACATTTTCAAAATCTGTATTCTTTTTTTCTACATCAAATGTATGTAATGTACCTGTAAATATAAATGCAATTATATTTTCTGTTGGTGACCATTGATAATTCGATGCTTCTGAGTGAAACGGCGTAACTTTCTTTCCATCTTTCAGCCGATATAACTCAAGACTACCTTGTTTCTTTCCTTTTACATATGCCAGCCACTCTCCATCATGAGACCACTTTGGCCCTGTTATATACTCTCCTTTTGTAAGTTGTTTTTCTTTTCCATCAACTTTAATCCAGAGGTCATGATGACGAATAAAAGCAATTTTCGCTTCATTATTTTCTGCGCTACTATTAATAGGTGAACATAAAAATACGACTAACATTGTACCAACGCTTACTATGAACCGTTTCATAACACCCCTCCATTTCCCTCATAGCATTCCTCAATGTCCACCTACAATATGTAAAAAATACCTATTCGACATAATCAGAAAAAATTTCCCAAGAAATTTTAAATTCATAGAGGGTTGGTATGAATTATGTCGAAAATATAGTTTAGCTAACATCCGATTATGTAATTCGAGATAAATTTGTAAGATTACTTTTCGGAATATTAGCACTTTTTATTAGGGGGAGTTTCAATGAAAAAAACTACATCTACACTATTAAGTATGGCGCTCGTCTTTTCCAGTTTTGGAGCTTTAAGCGCACATGCTGAATCGCTGCAAAAGGAGAAACAATTTAGTCCACAGTTAAAAGCGAACATTGAACAATGGGGAGAAAACAAAATTGCGCAAAATGTTGAAACAAAAACATCAAAAGAAATTTCTGTCATTGTAGAATTGCAACATGCTCCACTCGCTTCACAAAGTAACATTCAGCATGCTCCAGATTTACAAAATAATAATGCACAGTCTTATCATACCGTGCTTAAAAAAGCACAAGAAGATACGACTAAGAAAATAAAAGAAAAAGCACCTGGTGCAAAAATTAAAGAAGTGTATAATACGTTATTTTCTGGATTCTCTATTTCAGTTCCTGGAGATCAAATTACCGCTCTTGCTTCTTTACCCGAAGTAAAAGCAGTCTACCCGAACTTAACATATAAATTACATGAAGCATCAAAAAGCACTACTAATGAAGAAGCACCAAATATCGGCGGACCGACAATTGGTGCAACTGAAGCATGGAATTTAAAAGACCCATCTGGCAAACCGCTTGATGGAAAAGGTATGAAAGTAGCGATTATCGACTCTGGTGTAGACTATACACATCCTGACTTAAAAGCAAATTATATCGGTGGATATGACACAGTTGATGAAGATAACGATCCAATGGATGGTAACGTACATGGTACCCATGTAGCTGGAATTATTGCTGGTAACGGAAAAATTAAAGGCGTTGCTCCAAATGCTTCTATTCTAGCCTATCGTGTAATGAATGATGGTGGAACTGGTACAACAGAAGATATTATTCAAGGTATTGAACGAGCAATCCAAGACGGTGCTGACGTTTTAAATTTATCTCTTGGACAAAGCTTAAATACACCTGATCAGCCTGTAACATTAACATTAGAACGTGCAGCAAAACTTGGGGTTACTGCAGTTGTTTCAAATGGAAATGATGGCCCACATCCTTGGTCTGTTGATGCACCTGGAAATGCAAGCAGCGTTATATCAGTTGGAGCATCTACTGTTTCTATCCCGTTTCCAACGTTCCAAGTAGCTGGTTCCAGCAAAACATATCAAGGGTTACCGTTATCAAAGTCCGATTTCCCAATAGGAAATGATTCCCCTCTTGTATACGTTGGCTATGGTAATCCAAGTGATTATGCAAAACAAGATGTGAAAGGGAAATTTGCACTTGTTTTACAAGGTACTTCTAGTACGTTAGTAAAAGCAGAACAAGCGAAACAAGCTGGTGCAGTTGGTGTACTATTCATTTCTACAGAAAAAGAAATCAATATTATGCCAGAATATTTTATGCGTGAAAATCTAGCCCTTCCAGTTATGCAATTATCAAATGTACACGGTGAAGAGTTGAAAAACTTAATTACAAAGCGTAAGAAAAATATAAAAATTGGCCAACCAAATCCAACCGAATTGATTGCTAACTTCAGTTCCAGAGGTCCGTCACAAGGAAGTTGGCTTATAAAACCAGATATAATTGCACCTGGCGTACAAATTATGAGTACAGTACCGAGAGGCGGCTATGAATCTCATAATGGTACAAGTATGGCTGCTCCACAAGTAGCTGGAGCGGTTGCCCTCTTGCGTCAAATGCATCCTGATTGGACGACAGAGCAATTAAAAGCATCCCTTGCCAATACCGCAAAAACTTTAAAAGATGTGAATGAAAATACATATCCTATTATGACACAAGGATCTGGTTTAATTAACATCCCGAAGGCAGCTCAAACAGATGTATTAGTCAAACCTAACAATGTGAGCTTCGGTCTTATTAAGCCAAACAGTGGTAAAGTAAAACTGACGCAAAATATTACGTTACAAAATCTATCTAGTAAAAAGAAAAGTTTTTCAACTCGTGTGGAATTGCTAGATACAAACACAAAAACAAAAGTAAAAACTTCTGTACCTTCATCGATTAGCATACAGCCGAATAGTAGTACCGAAAAACCATTTACTATCACTGTCGATAGTTCGCTACCCCAAGGTGTCTATACTGGAAATGTGTATATAAAAGAACAAGGTAAGAAGGAAGAAACTCGCATTCCATTTACATTTAGTATCGATCCTAAAGATTACAAACGTATAGATGGACTCGAAATTATTAATTCTACATTTAGTCCAAATGGTGACCAAATATTAGACGATAATCTCATCAACTACTATTTAGTTGCACCTGTAGATGATGTAACATTGCATGCAAATTTAGTTACAAAAGAACGTGTAACGTACCAAGGGATTATCCATCAAGCTAAAAATGAAACAGCTGGATACAAACCTTTCAAATGGAATGGTACAAAAGCAGATGGTACTCCGTTAGCTGACGGTCTATACCAAATCGAAGCAGTTGCCTCTAATTCTGGTGGGGAAACAAAACAAACAGCTGCTGTATTTCTGGATCGAACTGCACCTAAGTTAACATACGAAATTGACCAAGAAAACCTTGTAATCACAGGAAAAGTGGATGATATCTTACTAGATTGGATGACAGAATCTGGTTGGGTAGCACCTGGAATTCCAGTGAGACTACAGTATGAAATCAACGGAAATGGTGTATGGGAAAGTGCATTCCTAAATCCTTGGGAGAAAAATTACGGCATTTATTTAGATCGTACTCAATTACAAGAAGGTAAAAATACAATTCACATTGTAGCAACAGATGCAGCTGGAAATACCTCTAATTTAAATGTTGATTTAGAAGTAAAATAAAGTGGCACCACGATGCTTTTGCCCTTATCAGATGTTCCGATAAGGGCTTTTTCTATTTCTCACGGAAACTAATGTTAAATAATTCCGAATCTTATGATAAAATTTTATAAGCGCTTACAATTTTGAAGGGTGGTGGTACAAGCTATACGAAACTGATATTTAATTTTACAGAAAAAAGGAGGATGTCTAAATGACAAAGAAAACAGAAATTCCATCGCATTTAAAACCATTCGTATCCACACAGCATTATGATCAATACACACCGGTGAACCACGCTGTATGGCGTTACATTATGAGACAAAATCATAGCTTCTTAAAAGACGTTGCTCATCCAGCCTATGTGAACGGACTACAATCATCTGGTATTAATATAGATGCAATACCAAAGGTAGAAGAAATGAATGAATGTTTGGCGCCAAGCGGCTGGGGCGCTGTAACGATTGACGGACTTATTCCTGGCGTCGCATTTTTCGATTTTCAAGGGCACGGATTGCTACCAATCGCAACAGATATTCGCAAGGTAGAGAATATCGAGTATACACCAGCTCCAGATATTGTACACGAAGCTGCAGGACACGCACCTATTTTACTTGATCCTACATATGCAAAATATGTGAAACGATTTGGACAAATTGGTGCAAAAGCTTTCTCAACAAAAGAAGAACATGATGCATTCGAAGCTGTTCGTACATTAACAATTGTAAAAGAAAGCCCTACTTCTACTCCTGATGAAGTTACAGCTGCTGAGAATAATGTACTTGAAAAACAAAAGTTAGTTTCTGGCTTATCAGAAGCGGAACAAATTTCACGTCTTTTCTGGTGGACAGTAGAATATGGATTAATTGGAAATATAGATGCTCCAAAAATATATGGTGCTGGTCTCCTTTCTTCTGTTGGCGAAAGCAAATATTGCTTAACAGACGCTGTAGAAAAGGTTCCATTCTCTATAGAGGCATGTACAAGTACAACTTATGACGTAACAAAAATGCAACCACAACTATTTGTTTGTGAATCATTTGAAGAATTAACAGAAGCACTTGAGAAATTCTCTGAAACGATGGCCTTTAAAACAGGTGGTAAAGAAGGATTAGAAAAAGCAATTCGCTCTGAAAATCATGCAACTGCTGAATTAAATAGCGGCTTACAAATTACAGGTACATTTACCGAGACAATTGAAAACGATGCAGGTGAATTGATTTACATGCGAACGAGCTCGCCAACAGCATTAGCCATTCACAATAAACAGCTAGCGAATCATTCTACGGCTGTACACAGTGACGGCTTTGGAACACCGATTGGATTACTCACTGAAAATATTGCATTAGAAAATTGTACAGATGAACAACTACAAGCATTAGGAATTTCAATTGGAAATATTGCTGAGTTTACTTTTGCAAGTGGTATTCATGTAAAAGGAACAGTAACAGATATTGTAAAAAACGATAAAAAAATTGCGCTTATTTCCTTTATCAATTGCACAGTTACTTATAACGACCGCGTTTTATTTGATGCTTCATGGGGCGCATTTGATATGGCTGTTGGTTCAACAATTACTTCGGTATTCCCAGGTGCCGCAGATGCTGCAGCATTTTTCCCAACGGATGAAGAAGTTCAAAAAATACCTGCTCCACTTGTACTGAATGAACTTGAACGTATGTATCAAACCGTTCGTGACATTCGAAATGAAGGTATTTTACACGACGCGCATATCGAGCAATTAGTAGCAATTCAAGAAGTATTAAATAAATTGTATCCGAAAGAATGGTTACTTCGCCTTGAAATATTAGAATTGCTTTTAGAGCATAACAAAGGGCATGAAACATCAGCAGCATTATTACAACAACTTTCTACTTTCACAACGGATGAAGCTGTAACACGTCTTATTAACAATGGTCTTACGCTACTTCCAGTAAAGGATGTGAAAAATGATGCTACGATTAACTGAAGAAGAAGTTCAAGAGGAATTATTGAAGTTAGATAAATGGGTAGTAAAAGATGAAAAATGGATTGAAAGAAAATATATGTTTTCCGACTACTTAAAAGGAGTCGAATTTGTCTCTGAAGCCGCCAAACTATCAGAAGAACATAATCACCACCCATTTATCCTTATCCAGTATAAAGTAGTCATTATTACTTTGTCATCTTGGAATGCAAAAGGTTTAACGAAACTCGATTTTGAGCTTGCGAAGCAATTTGATGAACTATTTGTCCAAAATGAAAAAGCCATTATAAGAAAGTAAAAAGGAGAAGCCTTTATTAGGCTTCTCCTTTTATTTTGAAATGGATACAATGTCCAAATGGATCCTCTACTTGTAATATTCCATCTTTGTACGTAGCAATCTTGCCAATATTTTTTAAGCTTTCACATACTTGCTCTTTTTGTTTTTCATTTGCTAATACAATTGTGAAATATTTCAAGCCAACGGAATTTGGCATTTGCGGTAATATTCCTTCACCTTGCCACGTATTTAAACCGATATGGTGATGGTAGCCACCTGCCGATACAAAGAGCGCCCCATTACGAGCTGGGATCGTTACTTCAAAACCAAGACCATCCACATAGAAACGTTTCGCTTCTTCCAAATCAGCTACATGGAAATGAATATGTCCCATCACAGTACCAGCTGGAAATCCGTTCCATTTACTTCCTTGCTGCAATAATTCTTCACCAGCTAACGGGTTACTAACAAATGGTAGCTCTCCATTCTCATCACGCCAAACTTCTTTTTGACGATCATGATAAATTTCAATCCCGTTTCCATCTGGATCAGCTAAATAAAGGGCCTCACTAAAGTAATGGTCAGCTCCGCCGTGCAGTGGATAAACCATTTCTACAAGATGACGAAGGATATTCGCTAAATCCTGTCTGCTCGGTAATAAAATTGCGTAATGATATAAACCCGTTCTCCCTCTTTGCTTTGGTAAGGCTTCTTTCTTTTCTTCAATGATAAGGAGTGGTTCGTTATTTTCATTCCCAAATGTAACGACCATTTCATCTTCTTTTAGTACTTTCATACTTAATACTTCTGTATAAAACTCTAGTGATTTCTTTATATTTGATACATATAAATGAACAACATCAAGCGTTGTATCGGGATGAAGTTGAAAACTCATCTTGTTAGCCTCCCATTTAAATTAGTTCTTCTTTGACATTTTCTCTTTTAAGAAATTATCTACAAAACCATCCGCTTTCGCAACAAATAAGTACGCACCCATTGCTAGTAATGCAAGCTCTAATTCGAAACCAGGATTTTTTCCATCTCCTAATAAACCAGCTGACCATTTTACTTTTACAATTGCTCCAACCATAACTAGTGCAAATAATAATCCAATATATCTTACACCTAAACCTAGAATTAATAATAGACCGCCAACTAATTCAACTGTTGCTACACCGTATGCAAGTCCTCCTGGTAAACCAATGCTTGTGAACCACCCTGCAATATTGTCAATTCCCGATTGGAATTTTGTTAAACCGTGCATAAAGAACGTTACCCCTAACACGATACGAATAATTAAGTTACCAATATGTTGATTCATTTCCTTCTCTCCTTTATAGTTTTCTTATACAAAACTTTTATTTACATTACAAAACATACACTAATTTTTTTTATTCGTCAATTCATTTTCACTGGGAAAATATATATTTTTTTTGCTATGATACAAATAGTTGTTTATAAAAAGGAGCTTGATTTTATGAATATTGGTTCTGCAATACGTGAAATTCGTCAACGTAGAGGCATAACAATTGCACAAATTTGTGAGGGAACAGGTCTTTCTAAAGGGTTTATGAGTCAGGTTGAAAATAATAAAACATCACCATCTATCTCAACTTTAGAAACAATCTCCAATTTTTTAAACGTTCCTCTTCCCTATTTATTGTTAGAACAAAAAGATCGATTAAAAGTTGTCAAAAAGGTAGAGCGTAAATATAGTGTATACGGAAAAGATGAACAAAGAATTGAACATGTTGCAGAGCAAGGTGGCCTTCGCCTCAATCTCGTAGAAATTCCTGCTGGGTTTCCGAAAGAAAACACACCAAATGCCCATGAAGGAGAAGAATGTCACCTTGTATTACGCGGAAAACTAGAAGTTCAACACGGAGAAGATGTTGCAATTGTAGAAGAAGGGGATTCTTTCTCCTGGAATGCATGTGTTCCTCATATCGTTCGTAATATAGGAGAAGAAACTGCATTATTACTCATCTCTAGTCATGCTGAAAATCGAAAACGTGTTTATTAAACAAAAAAGAAGCCTGTAAATCAGGCTTCTTTTTATCCTCTTATAACTCCATAGCTTGTCCCAACTAGTACAGTTTTTTCGTTTTGATTGCGATAAACTGACTCGATTGAAACCTTTTTGTATCCTTCCATCTGTTCAACATTCGTTAAAGTTAATTCACAAGTGATCGTATCTCCTGCAAAAACTGGTCTAATAAACTCACTTACTAATTCTCTTGCTATGTAATGTAATTCTTCTCCTACTTTCGTTCCAATACTAGCAGTCAATAAACCATGAACCATTAAACGTCCATTTTCATCATATTCCATATGATGCCTACCTTTATCCCCTGTAATATTTGCAAATTCAAAAACCTCTTCCTCAGTAAATCTTCTTTCGTATTTAAATACATCCCCAACTTTTATACTCATTTTTATCCCCCTAATAATAAACAGAATTTTCTTTCATTTTACCATAAAATGAATCTTAGTTCAGTTTATATTATTAAAATAGTATGCCTTTTTCTGTTCTACTTTTTCTCCTTATCGGTGCCCCTCTTTTTTGGCTATTTGATATCCATAGTACGCACATGTTCCATTTCTCGATAACTCTCTCACCTCAAAACCACAACTTCTATAAAAATCAAAATTACTCGCAGAAGTATGCGCAAACCAGTCACCATGTGGCAATTTTTGCAAACAAAGAGCGACAAGTTTCTTACCTAATCCCTTCCCTCTATATTCACATTTCACAACTAAATTTACTATGTTCGCGACCATGATTCCATCAGAAATGACTCTAACCATTGCAATCATCTCTTCTTCATCCCAAATTGTGAATGCCCATGTTGAATTTTCAAATGCTATCGTAAATTTTTCAATTTGCCAAGAAGGGATATTATCATTGCTCCAACCGGCATCTTCAAATAAGGTCTTAATTGCATATGCAGGTACACCATTCGTTCCCTCACGAATAATAAGTCCATTATGATAAATGTACATGTAATCCCCCCTTTATTTTTATATACCATTCTTCAAAAGATGCAATTTACCTTTTTTCATCCAACACGCCTAATAGAATAAACGAGAACATCGATCCCATGAAATGAAGTTGTTTTCTCATAACTAAGCCCTGTTTTTCTAGCAACAAAGATTGAGGCGGGGTGGTCCGGATTAATAAGAGAGATTAATTTATTCATTCGTAACGCTTGGAAGCCATAATCTCGAAATGCTGCCGCTGCTTCTTTCGCGTACCCTTTTCCCCAATACTGAGGTAATAACCAATAACCAATTTCAATTTCCTCTTTTCCATCTATTTGTTGCTTCACTAATCCTGCATGACCAATTCGTATTCCTGTTTCCTTTTCAATTAATACAAATAAACCGAGACCATTTTTATAGCTAGGAATCACCCACTCCTCCAAACTTTTTTTACACTGCATATATGTTTTTAACGTCCCATTTCCAATATAACGCATTACCTTCTCATTTCCCCATAGTGAAGCGTAGAACTGTAAATCATCCATTGTATATTTGCGAATTTGTAAACGATCTGTATGAAACATTTCTGTACTCCTTCCCACGAATTTTTACTTAATTACACGCTCACGTCTTGTATCCATACTAAATGTTACTATCTATTATAAATGAACTAACATTGAAATACAGAATATTCAATCTCAAAAGAATTTAAAAAAGGCAGTAGACAAATATTGTCTACTGCATCCATATCATAACTAGCATAAAGAAAACTACAATTGAGGGGGGTGTAGGATTTTCAAATACACTAGATACTTATCCCGTTCTAACGGGCGGTAAACTTTCCAATTATATAAAAGTGAAAAGTTTACCGCACATAAGAACTTTGGCGGTCAGTAAGAAAGCACCGTTAAGTAGTCAAATACACGCTGTGCTTTTTCTCCACCCATTCGTGCATGTTGAAGAAGAGAAATACCATGTGGACCAGATGCACGTAATGCTTCTGGTTGTGCTACTAAAATAGCTTGTACAACTTCTATTTCTCCCAGCATAGCGGCCGCGAAAATATCCATTCGAGCACCCTTTTCTAATAAGTAAAGAGCAATATCTTTACGCCCTACATGTGCCGCTGCTCCTAACGCACTTTCCCAATCTGACCCACCCCAATTGTAAGAGGCATGAAGTAAACTTGGCGATTCAGCCAACAGTTCTTGTACTTTTTCTAAATCTCCGTGAGCTGCCATAACAAATTCCCTTACTAACTCAGTGGTAACACGTTCTTCTGTTCGCATTTTGCTCCTCCTTTTTTAGAAATTCGTTTCGGTGTAAAAAATGGCTTTTCGCTTCCTTGAAAAATATCTACCTCTATGCCAAATATATGTTGAAACATTTCATGACATAACACTTCTTCTGGTACACCATCATACTGAAGCTTCCCTCGCTTTAATACGAGTAAACGATCACTATATTGAGCCGCTTGGTTAATATCATGTAAAACCATTATAATTGTCATACCAAATTCCTCGTTTAGTCGTTTCACAAGTTCCATTACTTCCAACTGATGAACGATATCTAAAAAAGTTGTTGGCTCATCCAATAATAAGACGTTCGTACGTTGTGCTAGCGTCATTGCAATCCAAGCGCGTTGTCTTTCCCCTCCTGATAAAGATTGTAAAAGACGATATTCATACCCTTCAAGATTTGTAACAGACAATGCCCAATCAACAATTTCTTCATCTTCTTTATTTAAGCGACCTCTCCATGATTTATGAGGGCCTCTTCCAAATTCGATTAATTCTTTCACTGTTAAATCTAATTGATGATCATGCATTTGTGGTAACATCGCTAATTGCTTCGCTACATCGGCACTTTTCATCGTATGAATACTTTTTCCATCTAAAACGATATCTCCTTCGCTCTGTTTAAGTAGTCTTGCCATTAAACGAAGCAAAGTAGATTTCCCTGACCCATTCGGTCCAATTAAACTAACGACCTCTCCAGCTTTAATATGTACATTCATATTTTGCATTTGAAATCTTTCAGAATGTGCGTAAAACACTTTGTTAACGGAAATCACGTTGCTTGCCTCCCCTATGAATTAAATATAAGAAGAACGGACCGCCTAAGAAGGATAATAAAATACCGACAGGTAATTCAATTGGATCGAACCAACTTCGAGCTATCGCATCTGCGAAAACAAGTAATATTCCTCCGCCAAGGCATGATAATGGCAGTAAATATTTATAATCATTCCCAACTAATAAACGTAACATATGTGGTACGACGAGACCGACAAATCCAATAAGACCAGAAACACTCACCGCAATTCCAGCTAATAATGTACTTACTACTATTAAATAAAACCGGCTTCTCTCCACGTTATGCCCCAATAATTTCGCCATTTCATCTCCAAGCATTAATACTCGAATATGTTTGATACCAAAGAAAGCTAATATAATAGCGAATATTGCATAATAAATAATCATGTTTAAATGTGCCCAGCTCACACCACCAATGCCACCTGCTAACCACGGTAACACGGACTGTACTTTGTCACTATGCAATAACATTAACGCTGATGTTGCTGCACCAATTAATGCATTGATTGACACGCCTACTAAGACAATTCTTGAAGGTGGCGCCCCTTTTTGCCATGATAAAGCATAAATGATCATCGCCGTTATGAAAGCTCCTAAAAACGCCCCGAGCGGTAAAAAAGCCATATGCTGAGGGAATAAAATCATAATTACGATTGCTACAAGGCCTGCTCCAGATGAAACCCCAATAATACCGGGGTCTGCAAGAGGGTTTCTCATCACCCCTTGCAGCATTGCGCCAGATGCAGCTAAACATGTTCCTACTATAAATCCAACGAGCACTCTTGGTATACGAAGGTCCCATACAATTCGATGAACTGTCGACCCTTCATCTTGTATCCCTGTTAGAATATCTCGTAAAGAAAAGGATAAGCTTCCTGCGAAAAGGCCGTAAAAAAGACCTAAAATCGTTAATATAACTAAACTAACTGCTATGATCCATCTTTTTTTCGCAAAAGGATGTTCCTCTTCCCTTACTACTTCACTACTTTCCATACTTATCATTTCCTTACATCTTGTATACTTTTATACATAAAGTCCATCGCTTCTGTAACTTTTGTTCCAGGATTTGATCCAAATAAGTCAGGTGGCAAAATAACTACACGATTTTGTTTTACTGCATCTAAATTTTTCCATGCTTCATTTTTCATCATTTCACCTTCAAATGCTTTTTTAACACTATTTGGATCTCCATGTGTAATTAAATAAATCACATCTGGATTTGCCTCAATAATGCGTTCTACGCTTAACTGCGCATATTGCGGATATTCCTTCATTTCTGGAAAATCAGCAGCGATATTTTTTCCGCCTGTCTTTTCTAAAATATCACCTGATAAAGAGGTTGGTAATGCGGCTAAATATGTACCTGGTGCTCCATACACTAGCAGTGCTTTCACATAGCTCTTTTTCTCATATTTCTTCATTTGAACATTAATTTTTTGATTAAGTTCGTTTGCTTTATCTTCTTTCTTCATTATCGTTCCATATAGCTCAATATTCTTTTGAATATCTTGTACAGAATTCGCAGAAGAAATCATTACTTTCGTTCCTTGTCCTTCCACCGTTGGAATGTTCTTTTGAAATCTATTGTTAGCAATAAGTACATCAGGCTTTAAGCTAGCAATTTGCTCAAAATTTGGCTGATGTGCATTCCCGATTACTTGTATTTTCTTTATATCCTCTGAAAGAGTTATTTTTGCATCCGGACGACCTACTATTTTTCCGCCTAAAGCATGAATAATATTCATGTCTCCCATACTTAATGTCGCAAAACTCTCTGGCACTTTATCGAATGTCACCTTTCTTCCTGACAGGTCGGTAACTTCTATTTTCTCTTTTCCTTTTTCTGTTTTTGTTGCCGATGCTTTTTCGTCTCCTTTTGCACTGCAACCTATTAATAAGAAAAAAATAGATAAAATCGCTGTGAATAGCGTAATAGATTTTTTCATTCTTTCACCTCTAATTGATAATGATAATCATTAACTACTATTCTACTTTAATTGATAAGGATTATCACTGTCAATATAAAACGCATACATTTTCTAGAAAAACAAAAAGCGTTACAAAAAAGATTCCTTCTTTTTGTAACGCTCTATTTATCAATATTATTCACATTCGTTTCCCTCTAACTCGTCTCGCATCACTTTCACACGCTGAAAGAAAAAGAAGGATAAACTTAAAAATATAACAATGCTCCCCATCATAACAAAAGGTTGTGATGTTTCTTTTGCTCCACTTGGAATCAATAAGCCAACCATTAACAATGTACTTACAGCGAGAAGAATTTGTCCGAACCGAGTATAATCTTCTATTTTCTCTTGTAATTCTTTCATTATATTCTCACTCCTCCATTTCACTGTATCATATTCTATTACACTTAAAGACAAGTAAATACAGCCATTCTGGGAGATGTTTTCCAAAAGACAAAGAGCCGCTTTATGGCGGCTCTTTCACAACCATTACTCACCTTTATATGCTTTCATATAAATTTCTTTCAGTTCTGAAATGAGAGGAAGTTTTGGATTAGCTGTCGTACATTGATCTTCAAAAGCTCTTTCTGCTAATAATCCAACAACCTCTTCAAATTGGTCTTTATCTACTCCTTGTCCTGCAATACTCATATTAATATTTAAGCTTTTTCCAAGTTCAATAATTGCTTGGACAAGTGATTCCACACCTTCTGCCGCCGAACTTGCTGGGAGCCCGAGCATTCTCGCAATATGTGCATAGCGTTCATCAGCTACAAAGTGCTCATATTTTGGGAACAACGCGTGTTTTCTTGGCTTAATAGCATTATAGCGAACTACGTGCGGCATAAGTATTGCATTCGCACGACCATGCGGAATATGGAATTCCGGTCCAATTTTATGTGCTAAACTGTGATTAATACCTAGAAAGGCATTGGCAAATGCCATTCCTGCGATAGCAGAAGCATTATGCATTTTTTCTCGTGCTTCTTCGTCATTTCCATCTTTAAACGCTCTTGGTAAATATTTAAATACGAGATCAATGGCCTTTAATGCTAATCCATCTGTATAGTCATTTGCTAAAACAGACACATACGCCTCGATTGCATGCGTTAATACGTCCATCCCAGTGTCTGCTGTTACATGTGGTGGTACTGTCATTACAAATTGTGGATCAACAATTGCTACATCTGGCGTTAATTCATAATCGGCGAGTGGATACTTTATATTATTTTTCTTATCTGTAATAACCGCAAATGGTGTCACTTCTGATCCTGTTCCAGATGTTGTTGGAATAGCAACAAACTGCGCCTTACTTCCTAATTTCGGATATTTACATGTACGTTTTCTTATATCTAAAAACTTCTGTTTAATTCCATAGAATGTTGTTTCTGGGTGCTCATAGAAAAGCCACATCCCTTTCGCTGCATCCATCGCTGAACCACCACCAAGTGCGATAATGACATCAGGCTGAAAACTTCTCATCATTTCCGCACCTTTAAACACAGTTTCATCTGACGGATCTGGCTCAACCTCAAAGAAAACTTCAACTTTCACATCATTTGCATGTTTACGTAAATAATGCGTAACCGTATCTACATATCCGTGCTCAACCATTCCTGGATCCGTTACAATAAACGCACGTGAAATTTTAGGCATATTTGCTAAATATGCTGTCGCATGTTTTTCAAAATAAATTTTTGGTGGTAATTTGAACCACTGCATATTCTTTTTTCTATTTGCCAACCTTTTTATATTTAATAAATGCGTCGCTGTTACGTTTTGAGAAACCGAGTTTTTCCCGTAGGAACCGCAGCCAAGCGTAAGTGATGGAATAAATCCATTATATATGTCACCGATCCCACCTTGTGATGAAGGAGCATTTACAATAAGGCGGCAAGCTTTCATACGTAATCCAAATTGCTTTTGCACTTCTTTATTTACAGAATGGATAACTGCTGAATGTCCTAAACCACCGAGGTTTAACATTTCTTCACAATATGTAAATCCTTCTTCTAATGAATTTGCTTTTACACAAGCTAATACTGGACTTAACTTCTCACGAGATAGTGGATATGCGGCTCCGATGCCTTGTATTTCAGCTACAAGCATTTTTGTATTTTTAGGTACAGTAATTCCAACTAATTCGGCAATATACTGTGCAGATTTCCCTACAATATCACTATTTACTGCACATGTATTTTCATTAATAACAAGCTTTTCTAATTTACTTCTCTCTTCCTCGGTTACAAAATAACAATTATTTGCAATCATTTCTGTTTTCACATCATCATAAATTTCCTTGTCTACAATAATTGCTTGTTCTGATGCACAAATCATACCATTATCAAATGTTTTAGATAAAATCAAATCATTAACCGCTCGTTTTATATGCGCTGATTTCTCTATATAACATGGTACATTACCAGGACCTACACCTAGCGCTGGTTTTCCAGTAGAATAAGCTGATTTCACCATACCAGCCCCTCCAGTTGCCAAAACAAGAGCAATACCTTCATGGTTCATTAATTGTTTCGTCGCTTCGACAGAAGGCTTTTCAATCCACTGCATACAATGTTTTGGTGCCCCCGCCTTCACCGCTGCATCGTATACTGTTTTCGCAGCTGCAATAGAACAGTTTTGTGCGGAAGGATGAAATGCGAAAATAATTGGATTTCTCGTTTTTATCGCGATTAATGCTTTAAACATTGTTGTCGATGTTGGATTCGTTACTGGCGTTACCCCAGCTACTACACCGACGGGCTCCGCAATTTCTATTATTTCTTCATGAGGATCTTCGTGAATAACCCCTACTGTTTTATCTTTCTTTATGCTATGCCAAATATATTCAGTAGCAAAAATATTTTTAATACATTTATCTTCGTATACACCACGACCTGTTTCTTCAACAGCCAACTTCGCAAGCGGCATATGTTGATCAACACCTGCTAATGCCATTTCATGAACAATGTTGTCAATTTGCTCTTGTGTAAAACTTTCTAATGCTTGTAAAGCTCTCTGACCGTTATTCACTAACGTATCAATCATCTCTTTTACTTCCTGCATTTCATTTACAACTTTCTCTTTGACTACCATGTAAATTCCTCCTATTCTGCTATCTTGGACTAAATAAGACCCTACAGGTCATAATCAGTCCCGATTAGCGCAAAAAAATAGAATTGCTTTCCTACATGAACCTCATTGTTTGTGAAATATTTCACAAGTTTGTTCGTGAGTAACACTTCATGAATTCAATATACATGAAATCATTTTATTTGTGTATGTCTATTTTGTGAAATATTTCACAAAATAATGTAGTAAAAATGCACTGCCTATACTAGCAGTGCATTTTTACTACGCTAACGCTTGTGCTAAATCTTCAATTAAATCTTCTCCGTCTTCAATACCGACAGAAATTCGAATTAATGTATCTGTAATTCCTAGTTCTTTACGACGATCTGCTGGGATTGATGCATGCGTCATTTGAGAGGGGATAGAAATTAAACTTTCTACTGCTCCTAAACTTTCAGCCAGTGTAAAGTATTGTAATTTCTCAAGTACTTTATTTAATGTTTCTTCGCTATCTACATCAAATGAGATAATAGCACCAAATCCATTTGCTTGTTCTGTTGCTAATTCATGGTTTTGATGTGACTCAAGACCTGGATAATATACTTTATTCACTTTTGGATGATTATTTAAAAACTCAGCAATTGCGCGTGAATTCGTTTCATGCTCTTCCATTCGAATTCCTAATGTTTTTAAACCACGAAGTAGTAAGAAGCTATCTTGTGGGCCAAGAATGCCTCCTGTTGAGTTTTGTACAAAGTGAAGGTCTTCTGCTAATTGCGGGCTATTTACAACTACTAAACCTGCAACTACGTCACTATGACCTCCTAAATATTTCGTTGCACTATGAAGTACAATGTCTGCTCCTAAAGAAATTGGCGACTGCCAATATGGCGTCATGAATGTGTTATCAATAATTGTTAATAAATCTTTCTCTTTAGCAAGAGTAGATATTTTTTTAATATCAGTAATTTTTAGTAATGGATTCGTTGGTGTTTCTACATAAATCGCTTTCGTATTTGGACGAATGGCTTCTTCAACTTCCTCTAAGTTTGTTGTATCTACAAATGTATGCTCAATACCGAAGCGGTTTAACACTTTCGTAATCACGCGGTACGTTCCGCCATACACATCATCTGTTAAAATAACGTGGTCACCTTTTGAGAACAACATAATTGTAGCTGTAATAGCCGCCATTCCTGAACCAAATGCGAAACCAGCATGGCCGTTTTCTAATACCGCAATCATTTCTTCTAAAGCTGCGCGTGTTGGGTTTCCTGTACGTGAATATTCATATCCTTGATGCTTACCAACTGCTTCTTGTTTGTACGTACTCGTTTGATAAATCGGTACATTTACAGATCCAGTTGAAGGTTCTCCTATGCGAATACCATGAATTAACTTTGTCTTTGCTCTCATTTTTTATTCCCATCCTTTGTATATGTCTTTACTTAAATAGCGTTCACTACTATCAGGAAAAATCGTTACGATATTTGTACCTGGCGCCGCTTTCTCTGCTTCAAGTAAACTTGCATGAAATGCTGCTCCTGAAGAGCTCCCAACAAGAAGTCCTTCTTTTTGCGCTAATTCTTTCACTCGTAAAAATGCATTGCGATCAGAAATTGTATGAATTTCATCAAAATAAGATGTCTTCAAAAATGGCGGGATAAATTCCAGTCCAATTCCTTCGGTCTCATGTGAACCAGCCTTACCACCATTTAAAATAGATCCTTCTGGTTCCACAATAACCGTTTTTATATCTACATTTTTTTCTTTCAAGTAAGATGCAGTTCCCATAAACGTACCGCCAGTTCCTGCTCCAGCAACAAATATGTTAATCTCTCCATTCAATGCGTCCCACAGTTCAGGCCCTAATGTTTTAAAATATGCACGAGGATTTGCCTCATTTGCGAACTGACTTGGAGAGTATGAATTCGGTATCTCATTTACTAACTCTTTTGCTTTTGCAATTGCACCGGTCATTCCTTGCTCAGTCGGCGTATGCACGACCGTTGCGCCTAGTGCTTTCATTAATTCTTGTTTTTCAATGCTAAATTTCTCTGGTACACAAACGATAACGTGTAAATCATGTTGTAACGCTGCGAGTGCCAGTCCAATACCAGTATTTCCAGCTGTCGGTTCAATAATTGTTCCGCCCTCTGTAACAAGCCCTTTTTCTAGCGCATCTTCGATTAATTCTCTTCCTAATCGGTCCTTAACGCTTCCGCCTGGGTTATAAAATTCAAGCTTTGCAAATAAACGGACCCCTTCTGGAAGTGAAAAACGAGTAATTTCCACAATTGGTGTATGACCAATTAACTCATGAACTCCACGATATACATTCATCGTGTTCTCCCCCTTATTTGCCAATAAAGAAAAGGCAACTGTATGTATTTTCTTTATATGAGACAGTTGCCTTTTTGTTACATTACTTTAACTCTTCTAATACTTTTACAATAAAGTTTGTAGAATGAAGAGCTGCTTGATCTAAAAATTGATCAAATGAAACATTTGATTCTTTACCAGCAATATCAGAAAGTGCGCGAATGATAACAAACGGAACTTCGTATTGGTGGCATACTTGTGCAACAGCTGCTGCTTCCATTTCTACTGCATAAAGATTTTCGAATTTATCACGAATGGCTGCAACTCGGTTCGGATCACTCATAAATGAATCACCTGTTGCAATCATACCTTTTACAACTTGAATATTTTCTTCTGCCTGCATACATTTTTCAGCTAATGCAACTAATGCTTCATCAGCTTTAAATCCAGGCGGCATTCCTGGTACTTGCCCATACTCATAGTTAAATGCTGTTACATCTACGTCATGGTGACGAACTTCTGTTGAAATAACGACATCCCCAACATTTAGAGAATGATGGAATCCACCAGCTGAACCAGTATTAATGACTTTTTCAGGCTTATATCTTTCTAATAAAATTGTCGTTGACATCGCTGCATTTACTTTACCAATACCAGACTTTAACAAGATTACTTCATGTCCTGCTAATTGTCCTTTCGTAAATTCACAACCCGCAACCGTTTCTGTTTCTGCTTGTTCTAATTTGTCACGTAAAATACGTACTTCTTCTTCCATTGCTCCAATTACAGCAATTCTCAATCTAATCCCTCTTTCTATTGCTTAGTTGCCTCCATTACCCACACGAAATGATTTAATCTCGTAAACGTTACATGGAAGCCATTGTTTTCAAAAATAGTCTGCATAACTGGAATACGTGTATAGTATTCCGTTTGCAAATCGTTTGCTAACTGATGAAAACCTCTTTGTTTTGCTGCTTCAACAGTTTTATCATATGCATCTTGATCTGCAAATATCGTATCAGCAAACACTATTTTACCACCTTTGTTTAGCAATTGACTATACTTCGCAATCGCTACATTTTTTTCATCATCTGTTAAATGATGAAACGCATAGGTGCTTACTATGGTATCAATGGAATTCGGGACTTCAAACGAAAGAAAATCACCTTCTGTAACGGAAAACTCTTTTGGCAATTTCTCTTTTGCAATCATGCGCATTTCACGTGACGGTTCTATACCGTAAACTGTGCGGCCAGCAAGTAATAATTTATTTGTTAAATTACCTGTACCGACACCAAATTCTAATACGTTACCAAATGACTTGTTAACTACATCCTCTAGAATGTCCTCATAACGGGCGAAAACTTCTTTATATTGTATATCTTCGCCTTGTACAAATGAGTCGTACGTATGAGCCCACTCATCAAATAAACCATTAAATTCTGTACCCATAAAAATTCCCCTTTTTCTTATCGGTTTTATCAGTATGATATTCCCTCTTTCTAAAAATGTCAATTGAAATGTACATGGTATTTCCTTCTTTTCTTTGTTACACTATAGTTGATTACATAGGAGAGGGGCCGTCTTCATGTCATTTACCTTTGAAATGTTAGAAGATAAAGTAGAATTTTTTGAAGCGGGAGACTTAGCTTCTTTAGAACGTAAAATCAGTGAACAAATCGATAATAATAAAGCACTTATGCTTGAAGTTCATCACATCTCGCATCAAATGGTTATGGATCCTGAAAGTAAAAGACCATATTATAGCGCGGTTGTTCATTTTAAATTAAAGAAATTACGCTAACTAAAAAAGAGAAGCTCCTAAGGAGCTTCTCTTTTTTAGTTTAGAGTTTGAACAAGTACTGGTTTCCAGCCTTCATTGTCTACCCAATCAATATTTACATAATATCTTTTACCTGTTTGTTTATCTTGTACGTTACCGTAAGCTTTATTCTTACCGTTATTTCCGATTCGATGAATAATTAATTGCTCTACTGGAACGTCAATTGCAGCTGAAATCGCTTGATTCATCTCATTCCAATCTGCTGTACCTTTTTTAAACGTCATCGCAGGTGTTGCACCTTGCTCTGTTCCTACTGGCTTCCAAGAAGACTTCGTATAAGCGTCAGTTGCCTTTGGCTGTGTTTTTTCAGCTGGTACTTTCTCGTTAGCTTTCGCTTCTTCTTCAGCTTTTTTCTGTTCTTCTTCAGCCTTTAGCTTCTCTTCTTCTTCTTTCTTCTTAGCCTCTGTTTTCTCTTGTTCATTCTTCTTCGTCTCTTCTTTGCCTTTAGCTTTCTCAGACTTATTCTCTTTCGTTGTTTGCTGAGACACCTTTTTATCGCTAGAAGACGCTTGCTCTTTCGTATCAGGAACAAACAATTGATATGCTACAATAGCTACTGCTACTAGTACAATAGCGATTGCAATATTTAAAACACCGTTTTGACGACGTTTTTGTTGTTTCTGTTGGAATCTAGATCCTCCTGCCATTCTTCAAACCTCCATGCAGTTTTTCATACTTGCTATTGTAACATTAAATCTAGAAAGGTTGAACATTTACAATAATATTTTCACGAAATGAAAACATTTCACTATGAATTGCAAGATTACTTTTCATTCTCTAATCGATAGATTGATTCTACGATTGCTTTAAAAATAGGTGTAACTGCATTTACATTGCTACTCGTTTCTATATCCACGACAACTAAAGCATATCTTGGATTTTCATATGGAAAATAACCTGCAAACCAACGATTCTCTTTCGTTCCTTTTCCTGTTTGTGCTGTCCCAGATTTTCCAGCAACGCTTAATGGTAATGAACTAAATGCTGCTCCTGTACCTTTCTCCGTTGTTACAACGCTCCTTAATAACTGTTGTAATGTTTTCACTGTTTCATATGAAAGCTGTTTCCCACCTAATGTATGGTCTTCAAATGTATAAAAATCCGTTCCATTTTTGTATATTATTTTTTCAACAGCTTTCACTTCCATCTTTTCTCCACCTCTAGCAATCGTCGCCATCATATTTGCAATCGCTAGAGGTGACATGCGTACATCTTTCTGTCCAATTGCTGTTTGCGCTACCGCCTTTTTACTATTCTTATTTCCTTCATTCCGCCAAATCGTAGCACTCTTCTCCTCTGGCATTTGTTCAAAATGAGTTGTATGAAATACAGAACCTCTCCATCCAACCTTATCAGCGCCTCCTAAAGCCGCTACATAAGTTTCTAACACCATCCTATCCTTTTGTATTAACTCGTTGCCTAACTCTGAAAATGTCCTGTTACAACTTCTAGCAAAGCTCTCTTTAAAACTAAGTGTACCCATCATAACTTTTGGGTGGTCTTCACCATATAAATCTTTATTACAATTAAATGCGCGATTAAAAACATTTTTATTTTGATCAATCACTGCCGCTGCAACTATTGTTTTAAAAACAGAACCGGGAAAATGTGGTGTTAACATTTGATTTTCAAGTGTAGTTTTATATAAACTCTCATCTTTCACCTGTACAGATGGTTTGCTGACCATCGCTAAAATTTCATTTTTCTTTACATCAAGTAGCACTACTCCTCCCTTCTTTATTTCACTTGCTTCAACTACTTCTTCTGCTTTCTTCTGTAACTCGTTATGTAAAGTAGTTTGAATCGTCACTGGATAAAATGGATTTCCAGGTGATGTATATTTCGCTTGTTTTCCAAAAATCGGTTCTCCTTGCCGGTCCACTTGATACAATACTTTTGCCTCTCCATCAGTCAAAAGAAATTCATCAAATGATTGCTGCAATCCTGAAATGCCAATCGGTGTTTGTTTTGAAATTTTTCTTACTTCTCCGTACCGTTTTTGAAATTCTCGTTCATTCTCACCCACATTGCCAATTAAATGATTCATCACGCTAGTTTGCCGCAAACGAACTTCAGCTGCTACAATGCCTAATATATTTAATTGATTCACCTTCTCCATCTGCTCTCGTGCCAAGCGAAATGGTCCATTTCCTCTTTGCATAATAAATGCACTTTTCTTATCTTTCATTTGACTTTCAATCTCTTGTCTCGACATACCAATGATATGCGCAATCTTCTCTAACATGTCATTTTTTATTTGTAGAAAGGGAAAAATAATTAAAACAGGATACTTTTTCTCACCTATTTCCTGACCATTACGATCTATAAAATGGCCTCGTCCATCATCTAACGTAATGGATTGCGTCCGCTGTGTAACACTTTTTTCAATTAAATTAATCTTACGATCCGTAAATGATTCCGTATCGATAATTTGTATTTGAATTAAACGACAAAGTAATATAAACATGACACATATAAAACAAATTAAAACAATTGTAATTCTCCGTTTTATTTTCATAAAAAAACACCTCGTCTATTATAGTTTGGACGGAGTGTTTCATCTTTTATACAAATAAAAAAATCACTCGCTTTTACACGAGTGATTTTTAATTATTTTACAGAGATAATCTCTACTTGCATTTCTCCACCTGGTGTTTGGATTGCTACCTTCTCACCAATTTGCTTACCTAATAAGCTTTTCGCGATTGGAGAATCGTTAGAAATTCTTCCTTCAAATGGATCTGCTTCCGCACTACCTACGATTGTGTAAGCTTCTTCATCTCCATTTGGTAATTCTTTAAATGTTACTGTCTTACCTAATGTAACAACAGTAGATTCTTCGCCATTATCTGTGATGATAACTGCGTTACGGATCATGTTTTCTAATTGTGTAATACGTCCTTCTACGAACGCTTGCTCATCTTTCGCTGCATCATACTCAGAGTTCTCAGAAAGATCTCCGAAGCTACGTGCAATCTTAATGCGCTCTACAACTTCTTTACGTTTTACCGTTTTTAAATCTTCAAGTTCGTTCTCTAGCTTTTGCTTACCCTCTTGCGTCATAGGGTATGTTTTTTCTGTTGCCATATTTTCCACTCCTTTTATATACCAATCCCCCGAAAAAAGAGGAGTTCCATATGAAAACTCCCCCGCTTATATGTAAAGCGGAGGTTTCTAGCACGCCTGTACTAGCGGAGTTGTCACATACAACCCCGTATTCCCAATTCTTCTTTATATAAAGAAGATATGTATGGAAAGTTGATATAAATATGCCCTCACCTATATATAGATGAGGTTGCATGTTTCATTGTATTCGATAGGAAGGGAAAAAATCCCTTCCTACCGTATATCTTTTACTATGCTATTACAAATTTACTTTTTGTTCAAGAATTGTTGCAATTTTTGTAACCATAATATCAATTGCAACGTGGTTTTGTCCACCTTCAGGGATAATAATATCCGCAAATTTCTTAGAAGGCTCAATAAATTGATTGTGCATTGGACGTACAACATTTACATATTGATCAATAACTGAATCCATCGTACGACCACGTTCTTTAATATCACGCTGCATGCGGCGTAAAATACGAAGGTCAGCATCTGTATCAACGAATAACTTAATGTCCATTAACTCACAAAGACGTGGGTCTTCTAAAATAAGAATTCCTTCTAAAATGATTACATCTTTCGGCTCAACTGGAATAATTTCATCTGAACGCGTATGCAATGTATAGTCATATACAGGTTTCTCTACTTGTTTATATGCAAGCAACTGCTGCAAATGTTCAATTAACAAATCATTATCAAACGCTAATGGATGATCATAATTTGTTTTTAAACGCTCTTCCATTGGTAAATGGCTTTGATCTTTGTAATAATAATCTTGCTCTAAGATTAAAATGGAATGACCTTTAAAATGGTCAAAAATCGCTTTCGTTACACTTGTCTTACCTGACCCTGAACCACCAGCAATTCCAATTACAACAGGCTTATTCGTCCCCATTCGACTATCACTCTTTCTTATTGAAGTATGCTTTTGCGCATCATATTATTCACATACACTGGTTGATCCACTTTGAATTTCACGATCTGCAACGGATGTCTCGCTGCATCTAATTCGTTTCCATCCTCATCCCAAATTTTCTCCACCGTCTGCGTAAAGTTTTCTATTTCTGGTCCAAAGAACTCCACTTCATGTCCTGGTTTGAAATGATTACGTTGCTCAATCGTTACGATGCCCGTTTCTTCATTATAATCTAACACTAAACCAGCGAAATCATACGTTGTTTTCTTACTATGATTTCCAAACATTTGCTCTTGATGTCCTGGAACCCCTTCAAAGAATGCAGGAGCTGTATCACGATTTGCACATTTATCAAGCTCATCTAACCATTCTTGCTTAAACTCAAAGTTATCAGGATCCGCACAATATGCATCAATTACTTTACGGTATACTGTCGCTACAGTAGCTACGTAATGGATTGATTTCATACGTCCTTCAACTTTTAAGCTATCAATTCCAATTTCAATCATTTTCGGAATTGATAAAATTAAATTTAAGTCTTTTGGACTCATTGCAAAGTGAGCATCTTCTTCTTGGAATAGAGGAAGCTCTTTCGCATCTTTATGTTGTGATACTGTTTGAACTAAATCATAATCCCAGCGACAAGATTGACAACAACCACCACGGTTAGAGTCACGCGCTGTCATATGGTTACTTAGCGTACATCTTCCTGAATATGCGATACACATTGCACCATGGACGAATGCTTCAATTTCAATATCCACTTTTTCTTTAATCTCTTTCATTTCTTCATAGCTTGCTTCACGAGCTAATACAAGACGATGTAAACCTTCTTCTTTCCAATACTGTGCTGCTTTCCAGTTGGATAGTGATTGCTGTGTGCTTAAATGCACCTCAACAGAAGGCGCTACACGTTTACAAGTCTCAATGATAAGCGGATCAGCAACGATAATTCCCGTTACGCCAGCTTTTTCAATCCCTTTTAAATATTCCTCTAGCCCGTCCATATTTTCATTATGTGCAAAGATATTTGTTGTTACATATATTTTTGCTCCATATTTCTTTGCAAATTCCACACCTTCTGCCATTTCTTCCAGTGTAAAGTTACCTGCATTCGAACGAAGACCAAATTCTTGTCCACCTAAATATACAGCATCTGCCCCGTAATGGATAGCTACTTTTAATTTTTCTAAGTTACCCGCAGGGATTAACAGTTCAGGTTTCTTCACAATAACGCGTTTGCCATCGATCACTCGTGAAATTTCTTGTACAGTCATTTCCTACACCCTCCTCGTTTAGTAAACCGTCTCTTTAAAGAAGAATCCTGTATCTAACGGACGATTCACCGGTTGCATTTCTTCTATCTCTTTATATAAGTCGTCTTTCACGTCGTAATACGCATCACGATCTTCTACACATAAATCAATTGCTTTACGATATTTCTTCGTTACCTCAATAATGTATGCAGAGCTTTTTAGTACACCATCAACTTTTAAGCTATCAATTTCAGCATCAATTAGCTCTTCTAACTCATCGATGAAACAAATATCATTTGGACTCATAATGTGAGTACCATTTTCATCTTCATAAATTGGATATTTATTGTTACGCTCTGGGTCATATAAGAACATATTCTCTTCATATTTTTTCTTTTCGATGTCAAGATGACGTCCTTGATACTCAAAGTAGTTTCCTACTAACGAACGCTTCGACTGGAACATACAAGTCATACCGTGAATTTGCACTTCAAGTTCCACTTCAGCATTTTCTTTTAATTCAACAATTTCATCTAAGCTAAGCTCGCGAGCTAATACAGCACGTTTTGCTCCTCTTTGTCCCCAGTAGTTACAAGTAAACCAGTTTGTTGCTGTTGTTTCTGTATTCCAGTGCAATTGCATATTTGGCGCTACTTCGCGAACCGCCATTAATACTGCTGGGTCTCCAAAAACAATTGCATCTACATGTACTTCGTTTAAAAATGCAACATAGTCTGTTAATTCTTCTACTTTATCGTTGTGGAACATAGCGTTCATTGCTACGTATACTTTTACACCATTTTCATGTGCAATCTTCACAGCTTGTTTCACATCTTCACGTGAAAATTCCCCTGCTAAACGTAAACCAAACTTTTGCTCACCGATCATTACCGCATCTGCTCCTGCTTTCGCAAGAGGTTCGATATCCGCCACTGCTTTTGGTGTTACTAACAATTCTGGTTTCTTCATACCTTGGTCACCCTTTCTTTTTACTAACAGCTACTCCATCACCAATTGGGAAAATCGTTGTATCATATCCTTCATGGTTCATAAGCCATTCATTGTACGTCTTAATACGACGGATTAAACCACGTGTACGTCTGTTTTCAATTTTCTCTTTTGTCGTTACAAGGCCATGGTACATAACATTATCTGAAATAATTACGCCACCAGGATTTAATAACGGTTCATATAAATCAAAAAAGCGACGATATTGTCCTTTTGCTGCATCAATAAAAATAACGTCAAATGTTCCATGTTCTTCTACTTGCTCGCCTGTTTCTAACGCATCACCATAAATAACGGAAATACGCTCTTTAACTGGTGAACGTTCTATATATTCAAGTGCTTTTTCATATCGATCGCGATTGCGCTCAACTGTCACAATGCGAGAATTTGGAATAGCTTGCATCATACGAATGCTAGAATAGCCAATTGCTGTACCAAGCTCTAAAATACTCTTCGGTCCAATTAAACGTAAAAATTGCAACATAAATTCCATTCCAAGTCGATCCATAATTGGCACATGATTTTCTTTCGCATAGTCTTCCATTTCAAGAATTAATTTATCTTTCGGATCAATAAATGATAATAGGTACTCGTTAACTGCATCCTCCATAATGGTCCTCCTTATTTACATGGAGAAGTGCCTCTATGACGTCTTTTCACACATAGAATGCAATAAAAATACAAGCCAGCTTTACCCTTAGCTTGTACGTCCCGTTTTGATATTAAAAACGATTCTTCTGCCAGTTTTTAACCCGATATATTTTACCACAAAAAAGAGGGATGTGCGACCTTTTTCGCTATCCCTCCCCATTTCACTGCTTTTTCGTAATATATTTTTGCTTTAATGCATTATGCTCTTCCAATGTTTTCGCATAATACACTTCACCAGTTGGTGCAGCTAAGAAATAATAATACTCTGTTTGCGCAGGTTCTAACGCCGCTTCCACTGAATGTTTGCCAGAGTTTGCAATCGGACCGACAGGCAATCCTTTCACAACATACGTATTGTACGGTGAGTTAACCTTTAAATCTTCGTATAACACACGTTGTTTATGCTTTCCAAGTGCATATAATACCGTCGGATCAGTTTGCAGTGTCATGCCTTTTGCTAAACGATTATAAAAGACACTAGAGATCTTTTGACGATCTGTAAAGCCTGTTGCCTCTTCTTCAATAAGTGAAGAAAATGTTAAAAGCTGGTGAACATCCCAGTTTTTCGCTTTCATTTTTGCCTCGTTTTGAACAATGATTGCATTCGTTTTTTCAAGCATTGGAATTACAACTTCTTCTAACGTCGTATCTTTTTTATAGAAAGAGTACGTCGCAGGATATAAATAACCTTCTAATGGATATTTAATATTGCTATCAAAGATTTTATCGGTTAACAACTTTGGATACTTTTGCTGCATTTTTTGAATAAATGCTTTATCGTTTAATTGACGTACGACATCATCTTTATTCCACTTTAATTCGTTTGCAACCGTTTCTGCAATTTCAGTTACTTGTGCTCCTTCTTTTATCGTCACTTTATAAAGAGCTGGACGATGTACATTACCAGATGACATTTGCTCCATTACATCTTTCGCACTCATTGAAGGATTTAATAAATATGTACCCGCTTGTAAATTTTTAGATTTAGCCTTTGTATAAAAACTAAAAACTGTACCGTTTTTCACAGCACCTTTTTCTTCTAAAATCTCACCAATTTTACTAGTAGATGATCCCTTTGGAATTTCTACTTCAATCTCTTTTTTATTCCCGCTATCAACTGGTCCTAATGCGGATGAAATATACGCATAGACTGAACCACAAACTAAAAGCAGTGCAATAATCGAAAATAAAAAAATGCGTCTACGCTTCTTTTTCACTTGATTCTCTATCAAAACTCTTCCTCCTTATTCAATTGTAGGCCATATGTACATCTTTCTATACAACATGATGAAAAATCACAATAAACTTACCTATCATTTTTGACAGATATTTTATTTTTCTACAATCCGTCTCATTATACTACAAAGGATTACGCAGTTTCGACAAAAAATCTTTCATTTTACATATAAAAAAAGGTGGACGATATATCGTCCACCTTTTCAGTACTTATTATTCAGCTTCTTGCTCATCAGCTAGAGTGTTGAACATTTCTTGTACCATTTCCCACTCTTCTTCAGATTCGATTGGAAGTAAAGTTCCGCCCTCTTCTTCATTTTGCTCATAAGCCATTGCATCATAAATTTGGTCTCCATCTTCGTCTACTTCACCGATTGGAGAGAAGACTACGTATGATTTTTTGCCAAATTTTTCAGCGTCAAAAGTGAAAATAATTTCACATAAATGTTCGTTACCTTTTTCGTCTACAATTGTAATTTGATTTTCTTCCATTTTGGTCACCTCTTATTTACTATCTAAAAATCCTTGTAAGATTACGACTGCAGCCATCTTATCAATTACTTGCTTTCGCTTCTTACGGCTTACATCGGCTGAAATGAGTAGACGTTCCGCTGCCATCGTTGACAAACGCTCGTCCCACATTACAACGTCTAATTGTAACAGCTCTCGTAGGTTTTCTGCAAATTGTTGGCATGCTTCACCACGCGGGCCAATTGTACCATTCATATTTTTAGGTAAACCTACTACTATCTTGTCCACATCATACTGTTTTACTAACTCAGAAATGCGGTCAAAACCAAATTGACCTCGTTCTTCGTTAATCTTGATTGTTTCAAGCCCTTGCGCTGTCCAGCCCATTTCGTCACTAATTGCAACTCCGACTGTTTTTGTACCTACATCTAAACCTAATATCCGCATAAATTACTCCTCACGATGATGTTTCAAGTAAGACTTCACAAGCTCTTCAATTAATTCATCACGTTCAAGCTTGCGAATGATGCTTCGTGCATCTTTATGGCGAGGTATGTATGCTGGGTCTCCACTTAATAAATAACCGACGATTTGGTTAATCGGATTATAGCCTTTTTCTTGAAGTGCATCATACACAGTTAAAAGTACATCATTTACATGGACACTCTGTTTTTCATCTTGAATGCTAAACTTCATTGTTTTATCAAAACCGTCCATTTCAAGCACCTCACTTATATAGTAAGTATAGGGAGAAGAACTTCTCCTCTCCCTACCATTGTACACTACTATCTCTTTATTTTGAAACAGATTTAACGTACTCTTGTACAAATGCTAAAGCTTCCTCAACTTGCGCTGGGTTTTTACCGCCCGCTTGTGCCATATCAGGACGGCCGCCACCGCCACCGCCACAACGAGAAGCTACTTCTTTCACAAGTTTACCAGCATGGTATCCTTGGCTAATTAAATCTTTCGTTACGCCAGCTAAGATGTTTACTTTATCATCATTTACAGATGCTAATACGACAACTGCAGATTCTAATTTATTTTTCAGGTCATCCATCATCGTACGTAAGTTGTTCATATCTGCAACATTTACTTTTGCCGCTAATACGTTCACGCCATCAACTGTCATTACTGAATCAGTTAAGTTTCCAGCTTCAATATTGCTTAATTTTGCTGCAAGAGATTCGTTTTCTTTTTGTAGTTGTTTTACTTCAGCGAATAAACCATCTACTCTTGTTAAAATATCTTTCGGATTTGTTTTCATTTTTCCAGCTGCTTCTTTTAATAAACCTACTTGATCGTTCATTAATTCATAAGCAGACTTACCAGTTACTGCTTCAATACGACGAGTTCCTGCACCGATACCTGACTCAGCAACGATTTTGAAAATACCGATAGAAGCTGTGTTATCAACGTGACAACCACCGCAAAGCTCTAAGCTATAATCGCCAACTTGTACAACGCGTACAACATCACCATATTTTTCACCGAATAATGCCATTGCGCCCATTTCTTTCGCTTCTTCGATTGCTTTTTGAGAAATCTCAACATCAATACTTTCCCAAATTTTCTCGTTTACAATACGCTCAATTTTTTCTAATTCGTCAGCTTGTACTTGACCGAAGTGAGAGAAGTCAAAGCGTAAACGTTCAGAAGTTACAAGAGAACCCGCTTGGTTAACGTGCGTTCCAAGTACATCTTTTAATGCTTGGTGTAGTAAGTGAGTTGCTGTATGGTTTTTCACAACACTACTACGGTTTTTCGTATCGATAATAGCTTTTACAGCTGCATCTTTCGTTAACGTACCTTCTTCCACAACAACTTTGTGCAAGTTTTGGCCGTTTGGTGCCTTTTGTACGTCTTTTACAAGAACTTTCACGCCATCAGCAAGAAGATAACCACGGTCTGCAATTTGTCCACCGCTCTCAGCATAGAATGGTGTTACATCAAGCATTAATTGCCCTTCTTCACCAACTTGTAAGCTGTCTGTGTATTCACCGTTTTTCACAAGTGCAACAACGTTACTTTCTGTTGCAACTGTACCGTAACCAACGAACTCGCTCGCTACTTTCACTTCTCCAAGGACACCGCCTTGAACTTGCATAGAATCAACATCTTGACGAGCAGCACGTGCGCGCTCACGTTGTTTTTCCATTTCATTTTCAAAGCCTTCATGATCAACTGTCATACCAGCTTCTTCTGCATATTCTTCTGTTAATTCAATTGGGAAGCCGTATGTGTCATATAGACGGAACGCATCTACTCCAGAAATAACAGTTGTTTTTTCTTCTTTAGCTTTTGCGATAACTTCAGCTAAAATTGCTTCCCCATCATGAAGTGTTTCATGGAAACGCTCTTCTTCATTTTTCACAACTTTTGCGATGAAATCTTTCTTTTCAAGTACTTCTGGATAGAAGTCTTTCATTACTTCTCCAACAACCGGTACTAATTCAAACATGAACGGACGGTTAATGTTTAATTTCTTAGAGTAACGAACAGCACGGCGTAATAAACGACGTAACACATAACCACGGCCTTCATTAGATGGAAGAGCACCGTCACCAACAGCGAATGTTACTGTACGGATATGGTCAGCGATTACTTTAAACGCCATATCTTTTTCTAAGTCACCATTACGATATTTCTCGCCAGAGATTGTTTCTGTTGCACCAATCATTGGCATGAATAAGTCTGTGTCAAAGTTTGTAGGCACATCTTGAACGATAGATGTCATACGCTCTAGACCCATCCCTGTATCGATGTTTTTCTTAGGAAGTGGTGTATATGAACCGTCTGGATTATGGTTAAATTGAGAGAATACAAGGTTCCATACTTCTAAGTAACGCTCGTTTTCTCCGCCTGGATATAATTCTGGGTCACTAAAGTCATTACCGTAAGCTTCTCCGCGGTCATAGAAAATCTCTGTATTCGGTCCACTTGGTCCTTCACCGATATCCCAGAAGTTTTCTTCTAAACGGATAATACGCTCTTTTGGAACACCCATTTTCTCATTCCAAATTGTGAATGCTTCTTCATCTTCTGGATGAATTGTAACGGATAGTAATTCTTTATCGAATCCAATCCATTTGTCGCTCGTTAAAAATTCCCAAGCCCAAGTAATTGCTTCTTCTTTGAAGTAATCACCGATTGAGAAGTTCCCTAACATTTCAAAGAATGTATGGTGACGAGCTGTTTTCCCTACGTTTTCAATATCGTTTGTACGAATTGATTTTTGAGCATTTGTAATACGTGGATTTTGCGGGATTACACGTCCATCAAAATATTTTTTTAATGTTGCTACACCACTGTTAATCCATAGAAGAGATGGATCTTCATGTGGAACTAGTGATGCACTAGGTTCTACTGCATGTCCTTTTTCTTGGAAAAAGTCTAAAAACATTTGACGAATTTGTGCGCCTGTTAGTTGTTTCATTGTATTTTCCTCCTTAAATATAAAAAACTCCCGCCCCTATAAAAGGGACGAGAGTTAACTCGCGATACCACCCTAATTATGAATTGATTACTATAACAATCAATTCATCACCTCATGGTGCCGTAACGTGGCAAGACGGCAGTGATTAGCTGCTCTCAGGATTAGCTTTCTGTTACCCTTCATTTAAAGCTTCTTTCAGCCATATGGAAGCTTCTCTCTATAAATGGACTGTAACGTACTTGTTCCATCATTGATTTAATGTATTATATGACTAAATATAATAGAATTCTCTTAAGTTTGTCAATGTAGATAATCATTTATATTATATCAATTACTTATTAATCATAGCTATTCTACTATTCATTCTTAACAGCCTTTTCATATATTATGCATGTATTAACAAATTGTACTACTCCCACGTACTTTTCTGAATATTTTATTTTTGTTATAATTAAATTATTAATAATAAAGGAGCGATTATAATGACGACCTTATTGAACAAAGCTAAAAATATGTTAACGACTGATGAAACAATATTGTTTTACGTAGCCTGTTCACTAGACATATTTATTTATCGTTCCGTCGCAAGGCCAGGATTGCTAATTTTAACAGACAAACGGCTCTTCTTTTATGGACCAGATGTAAGTAAGAACCCTTTATTTGAAGAGTACGCTTTCGCGAAAATTTCAAATTTAAAAGAACAAAAGCGGCTTTTCAGCAATCAAATTGTATTTATGTACGATAATGAATGGAAAAAAATAAAACATATTCAAACAAATGATGTAAGCTCTCTCCTTCAAAAAATAAACGAGCAACTCTCTAAATAATGATAGCCCTCTACTTTTATAAGTAGAGGGCCTTCCTATTACACATCTTCTTTTTTCCAAAGAGGCCTTACATGAACGATTACTGTACGAATGACCGCTAAAATAGGAACTGATATTAATAACCCTACAATTCCTGCCACTTCTCCCCCAACTAATAATGCAAGCATAATAATAACAGGATGCATGCGAAGCGACTTACCAACGATATAAGGGGATAAAATGTTACTTTCTACGAATTGCAAAATAGCAATCGTAATCCCCGCTTTAATGAGTAAACTTGTTGATACCGTTGCTGCAATCATCAACGCTGGAATCGCTCCTAAAATAGGGCCAAAGTATGGGATTATATCTGTTATCCCGATGATGATGCCAAGTAATAATGGATATTTCATACCGATAAACCAAAAAGAAAGAACCGATACTCCTCCTAATACTAAACAAACGAATAACTGTCCGCGAATATAACTTCCGAGTGACTTATCAATTTCTTTCGCCAACATTTGCCCCGTACTACGCCACTTACTCGGGACTAGTTTCCAAAAGATATGATAAAACTCGCCGTAATCTTTTAATATGTAAAATACAATGAACGGAATTAAGAAAATAATGAGTAACGAATCTAGTACACCACGAGCTGTGCTCATCACTTTATTTAAAAGCGCTTGTATCTTCGTCTCTACTCCGACAAAAATTTGTTTCACCTTTTCATGAATAAATGACGGGAAATTCGCTGTTTGTTCTGTAACACCATCCATCCACGAATCATACATCTTTGTAAACTGCGGGAATTGTTCATTGATTTCTTGTAATTGCTTAATCACAACCGGAGTTCCTTTGTAAATTCCATAACCAATTCCACCAAAGAAAAGGATGTAAATAAGCAAAATAGCGAGTGTGCGCGGCATCCCTTCCTTATGAATTTTTTCAATTAAAGGATGCAATAAATACGCAATAAAACATGCAATAAGAAACGGTGTAATGGCCACTTTACATACAAAAATAATCGGTGCCCATAGCGGCTTAATTTTTAAAAAGACGAGCAAACAAAGAAAGACAAGCAACAATAATCCTAAACGGTATATCCAAATGATTTTAAGATTCTTCACACGAAAAACCTCCTCCACCTTTATTGTGAAAATAAATAGGGTAGGTTATGTGCAAAAGTTTTAAAATCTTTTTGTGCAGACCATACTGTTTTGTAAAGACGTACATATACATAACGTAACAAGGACAACCACCCCTGAGAATGCAACATGAAACAATATAATCAGGAGGGCTCATAATGGTTTTATTTATGCTCATATTATCTGCACTTTTTATGATTCTTGAATGGATTTGTATCGGGTTTGGTATTTGGAAAGGTTTTTTTGTTCGTTCCTCACGAAAAGAAAAAGCGAAGCAATTATTTCATTACGGAATGCTTGGCGTTGGATGTTACGGCCTATCTTATCTCTTCTCTGAAATTGGACTTTTATATTTGCATACAAGTGCATAAAAAACTCCCTTATCATGAAGGGAGTTTTTTACACTTATAAATAAGATTTAATCATCTTACGTGCTTTTTTCATATTGCGTTTTGAAAATACATCTTGTTTGCGAGCATATTGATATGCTGCCGCTCCAACACCTAATGCGATTAATGAATTGCGTAGATTCAAAGTAAATCCCCCTTTTCGTTATCCGATCGTTCTTTCATTCTCATCAAATAAATCATCAAGAGAGCTTAGTGAACCATCTTCTTCTACTTGATGCGTATGGATTTTCCCCTTTGAAACCGATAATTCGATATAACAATTCCAGCAATAAAATTGGTTGACACCTATTTTTCCAATGTCTTTCCCTTTGCAATTTGGACAAATAAACATATGGCGTTCATCTCCTTACAGTCTCCCGGATTCTATTCGCCATTATGTCCAAACTGCATTCATTTATACATTGCTGGAGCCTTTCAACGTTATACGTTTGAAAGTTTCACTATATAATTTCACCTTGTTACATGAAATCATACGGTGAAATGTTTTCCACGTCCATTTCTTCGCCATTAACCGTTACCATCTGTACTTCTCCTTGTGATTCTTGCAAGCGGCTAGCTAAAGTCGTTTGACGCATTGCATCATCAAGGCGATTTACACCAGACTGAAAAGCAGCTTCCTCCCCGCAAATAATAAGGAACTTCTTACTTCTTGTAATACCAGTATAAATTAAATTACGACGTAACATACGATTATAACTTTTCACTATCGGCATAATCACAATCGGAAACTCACTACCTTGCGATTTATGAATGGAACAGCAATAAGCATGTGTAATTTGATTTAAATCTGGTTTTGTATATGTTACCTCAATTCCATCAAATGAAACGATAATCATATCTTGTTGCTCAACGTTTTCTTTCGCATAAAACACCGAAACAATTTCGCCGATATCACCATTAAATACTTGGCTCTCCGGCTGATTAACGAGTTGTAAAACTTTATCGCCTCTTCGGTATACAACATCACCGTAAGCAATTTCTTTACTCTTTTCTCTTTTCGGATTAAACACTTCTTGCAACGCTTCGTTTAGTACATTAATACCAGCCGGTCCACGATACATCGGGGCCAATACTTGTACATCTCTTGCGCTAAACCCTTTTGTCTTAGCGTTTTCGCAAACCTTCTTAACAACCTCAACAATTTGAGCTCCTGTGCAGCCGATAAATGAACGATCTTTTTGATTTTGCGCTAAATCTGGTGGGAGCGTTCCATTTTTTATCGCATGGGCAAGTTGAATCACTGATGAACCTTCCGCTTGACGATAAATTTCAGTAAGCTTTACTGTTGGAACTGCACCTGCATTTAATAAATCTTTCAATACTTGCCCAGGTCCTACAGATGGTAATTGATCTTCATCGCCTACAACGATAACTTGAATGTTAGTCGGCAATGACTTAAACAGCTGATTTGCAAGCCAAATATCAACCATTGAAAATTCATCAATAATGAGTAATTTCCCTTGTACCGGATCTGTTTCATTACGCTGGAAAGACCCTTCTGGCGTCCATCCAAGTAAACGGTGAATTGTGCAAGCTGGAAGCCCTGTTGATTCACTCATTCGCTTCGCTGCTCTTCCTGTTGGAGCTGTTAATAGTATCGGAAATGGATTATCATCACTATATTCATTCGGATTTAACGATAGCCCGTGAAGTGACGCATACATTTCAACAATTCCTTTAATAACTGTTGTTTTTCCCGTTCCTGGTCCACCCGTCAATAACATCATCGGTTTATGAAGTGCCGTTTGAATTGCTTCTTGCTGAAGCGGTGCATACTGTACGTTCAATTGTTCTTCAATTTCACCTAACGTCTTTAACACTTCTGCTTCAGGAAATGAAGGTGTTTCTTCCTGATTCATGAGCCTGCGAATAGACTTTACAACACCTTTTTCAGAATAGAATAACGATGCCAAATATACTCGCTCTTCTTCGATGATGACTTTCCCTTCACTTTGCATCATTTCAATACAGCTTATAATGTCTTCCTCTGTCACTCTTCCTTCTTGATTATTTAAAAGTGACATCGTTTCTCTCATAAGTTGATCTTTTCTCATATAAACGTGACCAAGTTGTAATGATACATTCTCTAACGTATAAAAACATCCCGCGCGTACACGATCATCATGATTACCCGATATACCTAACGCACGTCCGATATCATCTGCTCTTCCAAATCCAATCCCATCCACTTCTTCAATAAGCTGATATGGGTTATTCCGAATCACTTCTAATGTCATCTCTTTATACTGCTGATAAATCTTAATAGAAAGCTTCGTTCCAAAACCGTAACCATTTAAAAAACTCATTACTTTCTCTAATCCTTGATGTTCAACAATTGTCTCATATATTTCTTGCGCTTTTTGTTTGTTAACAACACCGTTTAAAGCCTCAGGATCATCCATAATTTTAGAAATAGCATGTTCCCCTAGATGGTCCACAATTTTTTCAGCTGTACGTTTTCCTATCCCTTTAAATAAATCACTCGCTAAATATTGCACCATACCTGCTTTTGTTTGCGGCAATTCTTTCTTAAACGTTTCAACTAAATATTGTTTCCCATACTTCGGATGGTCTTTAAAATGTCCTGTCAACGTAAACACTTCATCTTCATGCATGCGGGGAAAATGACCGTTTATCATCACTTTTTTTTCGTCGTACGTTTCATTCGTTTCAATGACTTTCATACTGACAACGGAATAGAGGTTTTCTTCGTTGTGGAAAATGGTATGAAGAACTTGCGCTTTTATAAACTTTTTCTCTTCCTCAAACAAATCCATTGCATGTTGATTTCCCATCTTTCCTCTCCTTTCCGGTTTCGTTTCACTTTAATGAGCAGTACATCCCCCACCTCTTTAGATGAGGGATAACTACCCATTAAACAATATTTTTCTTATTCAGCTTCTTGCTCTAATAAACGAACACCATTACCAGCTAAAAAGTGATCTGGCTGAATTTCAGTTGCTTTCTTAAATAAAGCAAGAGCCTTCTCGTTATTTTCTTCAAACACGTACGCAACACCTAAATTATAATACGCATCCGCATGCTCTTCATCCATTTCTAATACCTTTTCAAAATAAGGTTTCGCCTCTTGAATATGTTCTAATCGTGCAAAACAAAGTCCGCACTGGAACACAGCTTCTACATCGTTTTCATCTAATTCTGTTGCTCTTTGTAAAAACGGCAGTGCTAGACGATCATTTCCAAGTTGCACATGCGTAATACCTAGCATAAATGTTACATCAGCTGATTGTAATCCAGCTTGCATCGCTTGTTCAAATACAGCTTTCGCCTCTGCAAATTGCTCTTGACCGTAATATACGTTCCCTAATCCATAATAAGCAGCCGCAGATTTATCATCTAACTCTAATGCACGTTTATAAAATAAAATTGCTCTCTCACTGTCACCTAATACATCTAATAAGTTTGCAAAATTAATATACCCAAGCGCATCTTTCGGATTTTCTTCGATTGCTTCTGTGAAATTTTTAGCAGCTTCTTCCCAGTTTCCTTCTTGCATATATTGAATACCTGTTTCAAGTTTGTTTGACATGTCCTTCACCTCTACAACAAATTATAACAAAGAATGTATTTTCCAAGCGAACGAAAATTCGCCTTATGTAAAAGAAACCTCTAACCGCGAATCGGCAGAGGCTTCTCGTTTTATCCTAAATAATCCAGTTTCTTACCGCTACGGTACACTTCATCAATTGTAGCACCGCCTAAGCACTCATCTCCATCATAGAAAACAACTGCTTGTCCTGGTGTAATTGCACGAATTGGCTCGTCACAAAGAATACGAACTGTATTTTCATCAACGATTTGAACCGTTACTTTATTGTCTTCTTGACGATAACGGAATTTCGCTGTGCACTTAAATTCTTTTTCTTTCGCTTCATTACTTACCCAGCCAACATTGGTAGCAATAACTTCGTCGCCATATAGAAGTTCGTTATGGAATCCTTGATCAACATATAAAATGTTTTCTTTCAAGTTTTTCCCAACAGCAAACCACGGATCACCGTTACCGCCAATACCAAGACCATGACGTTGTCCAATTGTATAGTACATTAAACCGTCATGCTTTCCTTTCACTTCACCAGATAATGTTTGCATCACACCTGGTTGTGCTGGTAAATAGTTACTTAAGAAATCTTTAAAGTTACGCTCACCAATGAAGCAAATACCAGTACTATCTTTCTTCGCCGCTGTCGCTAAACCAGCTTCTTTCGCCATTTCACGAATTTGTGGTTTCTTCAGTTCACCAAGCGGGAACATTGTTTTTGATAATTGCTCTTGGCTTAATTGATTTAAGAAATACGTTTGGTCTTTATTGTCATCAACGCCGCGAAGCATTTTATATTCGCCGTCCATATAAGCAACGCGTGCATAATGACCTGTCGCTACATAATCAGCACCAAGCGCAATGGCATGCTCTAAAAATGCTTTAAATTTAATTTCTTTGTTACACATTACATCTGGGTTTGGTGTACGACCAGCTCGGTATTCATCTAAGAAGTACGTAAATACTTTATCCCAGTATTGTTTTTCAAAGTTTACTGCATAATACGGAATACCAATTTGGTTACACACTTCAATTACATCATTGTAATCTTCTGTTGCTGTGCAGACACCATTCTCATCTGTATCATCCCAGTTTTTCATAAAAATTCCGATTACATCATAACCTTGCTCTTTTAATAAAAGAGCCGCCACAGATGAATCAACGCCACCGGACATCCCGATGACAACACGTGTTTCGTGAGGTAGTTTGTTCATCATGTCACCTCCCATGCTAATTTTGTGTTAATCGCTTCACGATTTTCACTGTTTCGTACGCCGCTTTCTCAATTTGCTCTTTCGTATTTCCAAGTCCGAAACTAAAGCGTACGGATGAACGTATTTGATCGGAGTCTTTTCCGAACATCGCCACTAATACATGTGATGGATCAATCGAACCAGCTGTACACGCCGAACCACTTGATACTGCAATGCCAGCTAAGTCTAAGTTCACAAGAAACGGTTCAATGTTCATTCCTGTAAAACTAATATTAAGCACATGTGGTAAGCGATATTCTAAGTTTCCGTTTACCTCGAAAGTAATGTCTTCATTTTGGAAGACAGATACCATTATATCTTTAAACTCTTCATATTGGGCATTTTTTTGCTCACGAGTTTTTTCAGCTAGCAAAATTGCATGTTGTAAACCAACAATACTTGGCACATTTTCAGTACCAGCACGGCGTTTTCTTTCCTGCTCTCCGCCTATTAATAACGGTTCAAATTTCACATTTGCACCAGCGTATAAGAACCCGACACCTTTTGGTCCGTTAATTTTATGAGCTGAGATCGATAATAAATCAATACCAAACTCTTTCACATTAATTTCTACTAGACCGTAAGCTTGTACCGCATCTGTATGGAAATAAGCTTGATGCTCTTTTAGCAGCTTACCTATTTCTGCAATTGGTTGCATCGTCCCAACTTCATTATTCCCAAACATAACAGATACAAGAATCGTCTCTTCTGTCAATGCCTTTTGTATGTCAGAAACTTGAACGCGTCCTGTTTCATCAACAGGTAAATATGTCACTTCAAACCCTTCACGTTCTAACAGTTCACACGTATGCAAAATTGCATGATGTTCAATTTGCGTCGTTATAATATGGTTACCTTTATGACGGTTCGCACGCGCTACACCGATAAGTGCTAAATTATCAGCTTCTGTACCACCGCTCGTAAATATAATTTCATTCGGATTCGCATGAATGCTACGTGCACATGCGCGTCTCGCCTCATCTACTGCATGGCGCGTTTGACGTCCATAAAAGTGAATACTAGACGGGTTTCCGAATGTTTCTGTCATATATGGAATCATCTTTTCGACCACTTCTGGGTGAGTCGGAGATGTCGCAGCATGATCTAAGTAAATGCGTTCCATTAAATCTCCTTCTTTCCAAATCGTTTCACAAGGAATTAAATGTAAAACATATAGCCCCCGTGATTTTCTTCCTCATAACGTACTAAATCTTCTAACGTTGTACTATCTAACACTTCTTGCACCGCATCACGAACACGCATCCATAATTGGCGTTGCGCTGGCTCTTCTTCTTCTATCATTTCTACAACACTAATCGGACCCTCTAATACACGGATTACATCCCCAGCTGTAATGTTAGCCGGCTGATCTGATAATACATATCCGCCATATGCCCCGCGTGTACTCTTTACTAGACGCGCGTTACGAAGTGGTGAAATTAATTGCTCTAAGTAATGCTCAGATAAGTCATGTGCCTGCGCAATTGATTTTAATGAAATCGGACCTTCACCAAACTTTTTTGCAAGATCGATCATAATTGTTAAGCCGTAGCGGCCTTTCGTTGAAATCTTCATCTATTTTGCACCTCTTTTCAAATTTTCACTTCTATTGGTTATATCTTATTTATAAAAGAACACAATTTAAAATCCTATGAAATTATAGCATAATATAGTATTATAAGAAATTTCAACTTGTGTATCAAAATGATAACATAAAATCACATTGAAAAACTCGGAAATTATTACAATTGAAAGAAAAATGAAAATATTCATATTCATTTTTCCCACAAAACAGCATCCTATTTCAAATTCCACTAAAAAAAATGATACGATAGAAAGAGATTATACATTAAGGGAGACGGTAAATATGAAACAACCACTCGCACATCGAATGCGCCCTACAAATATTCAAGAAATTATCGGACAACAACATTTAGTTGGCGAAGGAAAAATTTTATGGCGAATGGTCCAAGCGAATCATTTTCAATCTATGATTTTATATGGCCCTCCAGGCACTGGAAAAACATCCATCGCGAGCGCAATCGTAGGAAGTACCGGAACCCCTTTTCGCCTATTAAACGCTGTTACTCATAATAAAAAAGATATGGAAGTTGTCGTACAAGAGGCAAAAATGCATCGACACCTCGTTTTAATTTTAGATGAGGTACACCGTCTAGATAAAGCAAAACAGGATTTTCTATTACCTCATTTAGAAAGTGGACTCCTTACTTTAATTGGTGCGACGACAAGTAATCCGTTCCATGCTATTAATTCTGCTATTCGAAGCCGGTGTCAAATCTTCGAATTACATGCATTAACAGAAGATGATCTTTTAATTGGCTTAAAACGAGCACTTGAAGATAAAGAAAAAGGTCTTGGGGAATACGATGTAACTGTTACACCTGAGGCATTACATCACTTTGCAAATGCATCAGGCGGAGATATGCGTTCCGCTTATAATGCACTGGAATTAGCTGTTTTATCTAGCTTTACAACTAATGACAAAGCTGCGGAAATTACGCTAGAAATCGCCGAAGAATGCTTACAAAAAAAGAGCTTCGTTCATGACAAAGGCGGAGATGCTCATTATGACGTATTATCGGCATTTCAAAAATCGGTGCGCGGAAGTGATGTAAATGCAGCACTTCACTATTTAGCACGTCTTATTGAAGCTGGTGACCTACAAAGCATCGGTAGACGTCTTCTTATTATGGCATATGAAGATATTGGACTTGCTAGCCCGCAAGCTGGACCGCGTACGCTAGCAGCTATAGAATCAGCGGAACGAGTTGGATTCCCAGAAGCACGCATACCACTTGCAAATGCTGTTATCGAGCTTTGCTTATCACCCAAATCGAACTCAGCTTATAAAGCACTTGATGCTGCATTACACGATTTACGTAACGGTCAAACAGGAGACATTCCAAGTCATTTAAAAGATAGTCATTATAAAGGCGCAGAGGCACTTGGAAGAGGCATTGGATACTTATACCCACACGACCAACCAAATGGCTGGGTACAACAACAATACTTACCTGATAAAATAAAAAACAAACAATATTATAAACCGAAAACGACAGGGAAATTTGAACAAGCACTTTCTACTGTATATGAAAGATTACAAAGTTCGAATAAAACGAAAAATAAAGGGTAACATAAGCGAAAACGTCACCATTATGGAGGCTTCGCTTATGAAAACACGTCAAGATGCATGGACAAAAGAAGACGATCTCCTTTTAGCCGAAACTGTTTTACGGCATATTCGCAGCGGCAGTACACAAATAAAAGCATTCGATGAAGTCGGCGATGCTTTAAACCGGACTTCCGCAGCTTGCGGATTTAGATGGAATGCTGAAGTGAGACCGAACTACGAAGATGCGGTGCAACTTGCAAAAAAACAACGGAAAGAATTAAAGCGCTCTGAAGCTAAAATAGAAAAAGAGCATTTCACGAAAACGAAACAACTCGTAATCGATGCTGAGTTTTCAGAAGATATTGTACCAAGTAAACAAGAACTTACAATGCAAAATGTCATCTCGTTTTTGCAAAACTTAGAGCACAATAATCCTTCACTCGCAAAGTTACAAACTGAAAATGAAGTATTACAAACTCAGCTCACTTCCTTGCAAAAAACGAATGATGAGCTCGAAACTAAATTAGCTGTACTCACAAAAAAACAACAAGCAATCGAAGAAGATTATGCAATGCTCGTTAGAATTATGGATCGTGCTCGAAAACTCGTTTCAGTTGAAGAACAAGAAGAGCAGATCGCTCCCATTTTCAAGACAGATCAAAATGGAAATTTAGATATTATTTATTCTGCAGAGAATTAAAAAAGATGTCACCTAGCCCAATTTTCCGGCTAAGTGACATCCTTTTTTTGTCTCTTCGGTGGATAGCATATTGGTAAATGAAATTATATCGACGATTTTTCGAATATATCTATCGTAACTTACAATATATCAACGATTTTTTAATTATATCGACTATTCGACAAGGAATATCGATTTACCGACAAATATTTACAAAATAAGTAAACCTGCTATACAAAGAACTCCCCGAATCAACTGGATATTTTTTACTTAAATGTTACTATAAACATATACGATTGAAAGGAGCTGATTGCCATTTCATTAGTAGCCTTCAAAATAACACTCGGTATTCTCGTTCTAACGTTAGGTCTTTTTACCATTCACAGTTTAAAAAAGACCTCAGGTTATAAATCAGACAAATATGATTATTACTTACTGGCCTTGCTTACATTTGAACTAGTAGCAATGCAAATACCCCTATTTCTTTAGCACATATAAAAAAGCATATATCCGAAATGGATATATGCTTTCATTTTATTCTTGCCCTACACGTTTCACTTCTACATTTTTAATGCGTTCACGTACAACGTGACTTGCCATAATTAAGCCTGCCACAGATGGTACGAATGCATTTGATGAAGGTGGTAATTTCGCTTTACGAATTTTTGCATTTTCGTCTGGTACAATTTCTTTACGTACTTCTTCACGAATTACGATTGGGTTTTCATCAGAGAAGACAACTTTTACACCTTTTTTAATACCCTCTTTACGAAGCTTCGTACGAATGACTTTCGCAATTGGATCTGTATGTGTTTTAGAGATGTCTGCAATACGGAAACGAGTCGGATCCATTTTATTTGCTGCACCCATACTTGAGATAATTTTAATTTTACGACGTAAACATTGTTTAATTAAATGAATTTTGAACGTAATCGTATCAGATGCATCCACTACAAAGTCTAAACCGTACTTAAAGAACTCTTCATATGTTTCATCTGTGTAAAACATTTCTAGTCCAATTACTTCACACTCTGGGTTAATGTCTGCAATACGCTCTTTCATTAATTCTACTTTTGAACGTCCTACAGTAGATACTAAAGCGTGAATTTGACGGTTTACGTTTGTAATATCTACAACATCTTTATCTACTAATACGAGACGCCCAACTCCAGAACGTGCTAACGCTTCAGCTGCAAAAGAACCTACGCCGCCAATTCCTAAAATACCGACTGTACTATTTTTTAATATTTCAAGTCCTTCTTTACCGAAGGCTAATTCATTACGTGAAAATTGATGTAACATTCAGCTCTACACTCCTATTACAAAAATGGTCTACCATGTATTCTAGCGTTTTTCCGACTATTTGTATAGAAAAAGTTATAGAATTCCTAAAAATACATATTTCGAGAATGAAAACATAGACCAGAATTTTATTTCTTCCTAAATACACGTTTAACAAAGAGGGTTTAAAGAACCGAACAGATCGAGGCGCTGAAGCCAGGAGGAGCGCAGTGTAGCGTTACTACTCGAGCACCGGACTAGCATACGTAACGATGAGATGCGACAGCCATCTGGACCGGACTTTTTAAACAACCTCTCAAAAAAAGTCTAGATGGTATTAGTATAACCATCTAGACTTTATTCTTACTTCTCTTCTTTTAAGCTTAATTTTAAGTTTAATTCTTCAAGCTGTGCTTCTGCAACTGGGCTTGGAGCTTCTGTTAATAAGCAGCTTGCGCTTGCTGTTTTCGGGAATGCAATTGTATCACGAAGGTTCGTACGGCCTGCAAGTAACATAACAAGACGGTCTAAACCTAATGCAATACCACCGTGTGGTGGAGTACCGTATTCGAATGCTTCTAATAAGAATCCGAATTGCTCTTGTGCTTCTTCTTGTGAGAATCCAAGTGCTTTGAACATTTTTTCTTGCACGTCACGCTCGTAAATACGAAGTGATCCACCACCAAGCTCATAACCGTTTAATACAAGGTCATATGCTTGCGCACGTGCTTTTTCTGGTGCTGTTTCTAATAGCTCAACATCTTCACGGAATGGCATTGTGAATGGGTGGTGAGCTGCGAAGTAACGATCTGCATCTTCATCGTACTCAAGAAGCGGCCAATCCGTTACCCATAGGAAGTTAAATTTACTTTCGTCAATTAACTCAAGCTCTTTACCTAGACGTAAACGAAGTGCACCTAAGCTATCTGCAACAACGCTCTTCTTATCTGCTACGAATAGTAATAAGTCACCAGCAGTAGCTTCTAATGTAGTCATTAACACGTTTGCATCTTCTTCACCGAAGAATTTCGCGATCGGTCCTTTTAAGCCGTCTTCTTCCACTTTAAGCCAAGCTAAACCTTTTGCACCGTATACTTTTACGAATTCAGTTAATGCATCGATGTCTTTACGAGAGTATTTGCTCGCAGCACCTTTTGCATTAATTGCTTTTACTTGTCCGCCGCTTTCTACAGCACTTGTAAATACTTTAAATCCACAACCTGCTGCAAACTCAGATAAGTCTGTTAGTTCCATTTCAAAGCGTGTATCTGGCTTATCAGAACCGTAACGAGCCATTGCATCAGCGTAAGTCATACGAGGGAATGGTGCACTAATCTCTACACCTTTTGCATCCTTCATAACTTTCGTCATCATGCGCTCCATCATATCTAAAATTTCTTCTTGTGTTAAGAATGAAGCTTCAATATCGATTTGCGTAAATTCTGGCTGACGGTCCGCACGTAAATCTTCGTCACGGAAACAGCGTGCTACTTGATAGTAACGCTCAAATCCGCCGACCATAAGAAGCTGTTTAAATAGCTGTGGAGATTGTGGTAATGCATAAAACTCACCATCATGTACACGACTTGGTACTAAATAATCACGAGCTCCTTCTGGCGTGCTCTTCGTTAAAATTGGTGTTTCCACTTCTAGGAACTCTTCTGTGTCTAAGAAGTTACGAATTGTTTTTGTTACGTCATGACGCATTTTAAATGTGTTGAACATTACAGGACGACGTAAGTCTAAGTAACGATATTTTAAACGCACATCTTCTGATGCATCTGTATCATCAGCGATAATGATTGGCGTTGTTTTCGCTGCGTTTAATACGCTTACCTTTGTTGCTTGTACTTCAATACGACCCGTTGCCATATTGTCATTAATTGCGCCTTCACCACGCTCAACAACTGTACCTTCTACGTGTAATACGTATTCGCTACGAATTGTTTCTGCTACTTCTAGCGCTTCTTTTGATGTTTCTGGGTTAAATACAACTTGTACGATACCTGTACGGTCACGTAAGTCGATAAAGATTAATCCACCTAAATCACGGCGTTTTTGTACCCAACCTTTTAATTGAACTGTTTGTCCAACTGCTTCTACTGTTACTTTTCCACATGCATGTGTTCTTTCAGCCACTGTAAGTTCCCCCTATATTAATTTCTCTGCTACGTATGAAGCAAATACATCTAATGCTACTTCTTCTTGTTCGCCTGTTGCCATATCTTTTAAGTTGATGATACCTTTATCTAACTCATCTTCCCCTAATACAGCTACAAATTTCGCTTTTAGACGATCTGCTGATTTAAATTGTGCCTTCATTTTGCGATCTAAATAATCTTTTTCAACTGATAATCCAGCTTTACGAAGATCAAACGCAACTTTTGCAGCATGGTCTTTTGCTTTTTCACCAAGCGCTACAACGTAACAATCAATGCTATGTTCGATTGGCAATTCAATGTTTTCAGCTTTTAGTGCCATAATTAAACGTTCAATACTCATCGCAAAACCGATACCTGGCATTTCTGGTCCACCGATTTCTTGTACAAGTCCGTTGTAACGTCCACCACCGCTTAATGTAGTAATAGCACCGAAACCTTCTGCCTCACTCATAATTTCAAATACAGTGTGTTGGTAGTAGTCTAAACCACGTACTAAGTTCGGATCTTTTTCAAATGGAACATCCATCATCGTTAATAGTTCTTGAACTTTTTCGTAGTATACTGCTGAATCTTCGTTTAAGTATTCTGTAATAGATGGTGCTGTTCCCATTAATTCATGGTTACGGTCCTTCTTACAATCTAAAATACGAAGAGGGTTCTTTTCTAAACGAGATTGACAGTCAGAACAGAATTCGCCGATACGTGGCTCAAAGTGTGCGATTAATGCATCACGGTGTGCTTGACGGCTTGCTGCATCACCTAAGCTGTTTAATACAACTTTAATATTTTTTAAGCCCATGCCGCGGTAAAACTCTACAGCAAGTGCAATTACTTCTGCATCAATTGCAGGATCGTTACTACCGATTGCTTCAATACCGAATTGTACGAATTGACGATAGCGACCTGCTTGCGGTCTTTCGTAACGGAACATTTGACCGATATAATATAATTTCGTTGGTTGCGTTGCGTCACCGAACATTTTATTTTCAACGTAAGAACGTACAACAGGTGCAGTACCTTCTGGACGTAATGTTAAACTACGCTCTCCACGATCTTGGAATGAGTACATTTCTTTTTGTACGATATCTGTCGTATCACCAACACCACGTAAAAATAGCTCAGTGTGTTCAAAAATTGGTGTACGAATTTCTTTATAATTGTAACGACGGCAAATTTCGCGCGCTTGCCCTTCGATATACTGCCATAACTCAACAGTGCCTGGAAGAATATCTTGCGTTCCGCGTGGGATTTGAATAGACATATTCAGTTCCTCCTCAAATTGTTTTAATCTTAATAAAAATAAAAAAACTCCCGCCTCTACTGTTTGAACAGTAGGGACGAGAGTATTATACCCGTGGTGCCACCCTAATTGAAGCACGTATGCTTCCACTTTTTTAATAACGCTTAAATGTGCGTTCATCCCTACTAAGCGTATACGCCGTTCAAGTTGAAACCTCTAGAGTGTCATTCAATTAGTCATCATGTAGAAATGTTTTCAGCCTAAGACATTTCTTCTCTTTCCATGTGTGTCTCATTTACTCTTCTCTATCAACGGTTATATTCATATGTAAATATAAAATTACTATACGTTTGTTCAGTAGGATTGTCAAGTGCTCTAAGAGCGTTCAATCTGCTTCTTTAGACGCTTTACATCTTGAAGAGAAATGCCAAACTCAGAAGCAAGCTCCATTGAAGTATTGTTTTGCTCTTTTGAAATAAAATCATGAAAATTTACGTTAAACAGTTGATTTGCACCATTTGTAACAGAATGCCCTTTTTCATTCATACGCATACGTATATCCCTCACATTCAATATGGATGTTTTACTTTTTATTGTTCCATATTGATTAGAGAGTTATACATAAATGAAAAAGCTATTGACTCAAAATAAACATTAGTATTGGATTTATAACAATGAGCTAGTCCACTTGCTAGCATATGATGCTTCAAATAATATAACGATACAATACCTACCCCAATTACGAGAATTTCTAACATTACATGTAATACAACTTGCGCGGCCATTTCTTCTATAGGAAGTAAAGCATACCTTAAATTACTTCTACACTCTGATTCAATATACGAACCAACGCCTCTGGATTAGTTTCCATTACCCAATGCCCACCAACTTTAACAGGAAAAACTTCCCACTTTCTGTCCCTTGCTTTTTTTGCTGATTCTAAAAAGATAGGCGTCATTGGCCAATGTTCTGGATTATCCTTTACTTCTACGTATATATGCGGTATAAGTTGTGCTTTAGAGTTTTTTATTTCAACCGATTGTGTAAAAGCCAGCAATGGCATCGCTGATTTTCTTTCATCTATTGTATTTCTAGGAAGAACACGCCATCCTTCCCCGTATACTTTTACTTCTTCTATAAAATGCGCGGCCATTTCCGGTCCAGAAATATCCATAACAGAATCACCATCTTCCGGAAGCATTGCATCCACGTATACTAGCTCCTTAATGAACTCGGGAATCACTTCTGCCACCCCTGTAATTACCATACCAGAATAACTATGTCCTACCAAAATTACATCTTTTAGACCCTGATATTTAATAGTATTAACAATGTCTTGAATAAATGTCTTCAACCCTATATTAGGTTGCATAAGATGTGTTCGTTCCCCAAGTCCAGTTAATGTAGGAGTATATACACTATGACCCTCTTCCCTTAAAAGTTCAGCTAGTTTTTTCCAAACATAACCGCCATCCCATGCTCCATGAACGAGTACAAATGTTTCCATAAGTTTTACCTCCCATAATCCCCGATTATATCGTTTATTTTCTTAACTATCATAACAATAATTAACAAAATATACCATCAAAAACCATAAAAGAAGAGAGGGGCTCATCCCCTCTCTTCTTGCAACACTATTTACTTTCCACAATAAGGGTCACCGGACCATCATTGATTAAAGAAACATCCATCATTGCTCCGAACTTCCCTGTTTCTACATGCAATCCTTGCTTACGTACTTCTTCATTAAAGAAATCATATAAACGCTCTGCATAGTCAGGTTTGGCAGCATCCATAAAGTTTGGACGTCTTCCCTTGCGGCAATCTCCGTATAATGTGAATTGCGAGATGGATAGAACTTGTCCTTCTACATCGAGTACAGAATGGTTCATCTTTCCGCTCTCATCTTCAAAAATACGTAAGTTCGCAATTTTTTCTGCAATGTAAGTTGCATCTTTTTCTGTATCTTCATGCGTAATGCCAACTAGTAATGTTAAACCGAACGGAATTTGTCCTACGATCTCACCGTCTACTGTGACAGACGCTTCTTTTGATCGTTGTAAAACAACTCTCATCTTTTCTACACTCCCTATTAATGCATCATGCGTCGTACTGCATAAATTTCTGGAACACGTTTAATGCGTTCTACTACTTTTTTCAAGTGCTGTAAGTTACGAATAGAGATTGACATATTAATTGTCGCCATCTTATTACGGTCACTTCTACCAGAAACTGCTGAAATGTACGTTTTCGTCTCTGTAACAGCTTGTAATACTTCGTTTAATAAACCACGGCGATCGTAACCTGAAATTTCAATATCAACGTTATACTCAATTTCTTTTTCAGGACTACCTTCCCACTCTACTTCTAATAAACGCTCTACTGCTTCTTCTGTATGAACATTTACACAATCACGGCGGTGAATTGATACGCCTCGGCCTTTCGTAATATATCCAACGATATCATCACCAGGTACTGGGTTACAGCATTTTGATAAACGAATTAATAAATTATCCGCACCGCTCACTTTAACGCCAGAATCCCATTTTCGAATTTTCATCGGTTTACGAACTTCTTTAACTTCAACAATCTCTTCTTCTTCACGTTGCTTACGGAACTTGTCCGTTAGTCGCGTAACAATTTGTGATGCAGTGATGCCATTATATCCAACTGCCGCAAACATATCTTCTTCATTTGCAAAGTTGAATTTTTCAGCAACACGTTTTAAATTGTCAGGAGCTAACACTTCTTTCATCTCATACTCTAGGCTACGCACTTCTTTCTCAACAAGTTCACGGCCTTTTTCAATATTTTCATCTCTACGTTGCTTCTTAAAGAATTGACGTATTTTGTTTTTGGCATGAGATGTTTGAGCTAGTTTCACCCAATCTTGACTTGGTCCATACGAATGTTTCGATGTTAAAATTTCAATGATGTCACCTGTTTTTAATTTATAGTCAAGTGTCACCATTTTCCCGTTTACTTTTGCACCAATTGTTTTATTCCCAATTTCTGAATGCACACGATATGCAAAGTCAATTGGAACAGATCCAAGTGGCAATTCCATTACATCGCCTTTCGGTGTAAAGACGAATACCATGTCAGAGAATAAATCAATTTTTAACGACTCCATAAACTCTTCTGCATTAGAAGCTTCATTTTGCCATTCTAATATTTGACGGAACCATGTAAGTTTCTTCTCTAATGTGCCTGTTGTTTCTGCTGTTTTTCCTTCTTTATACGCCCAGTGTGCCGCGATCCCGAATTCTGCAATCTCATGCATTTCTTTCGTACGAATTTGCACTTCAAGCGGATCACCTTTCGGTCCAATTACAGTCGTATGAAGAGATTGATATAGATTTGCTTTCGGCATTGCAATATAATCTTTAAAACGACCTGGCATCGGCTTCCAGCACGTATGAATAATTCCAAGTACTGCATAACAATCTTTAATACTATTTACAACGACACGTACAGCTAATAAATCGTAAATTTCATTGAACTGTTTATTTTGCAGTGCCATTTTACGATAAATGCTGTAAATATGTTTTGGTCTTCCAGAAATTTCAGGTTGAATTGCAACTTCGTCTAATTTCTCACGAATACCAGTCATTACTTCATCTAAATACTCTTCACGTTCTGCACGTTTACGCTTCATTAAATTTACAATACGATAATATTGCTGTGGATTTAAGTAGCGAAGTGAAGTATCCTCTAGCTCCCATTTAATAGTACTAATTCCGAGTCTATGTGCTAAAGGTGCAAAGATTTCTAACGTTTCATTCGCAATGCGACGCTGCTTCTCTTGAGGCAAATGTTTCAATGTACGCATGTTATGAAGACGATCAGCTAGTTTAATTAAAATAACTCGAATATCTTGAGCCATTGCAATAAACATTTTGCGATGGTTTTCTGCTTGTTGTTGCTCATGAGATTTATATTTAATCTTTCCAAGCTTTGTCACACCATCAACAAGCATAGCAATTTCTTTATTAAATTCCCGTTCAATATCTTCTAATGTAATCTCTGTATCTTCTACTACATCATGTAAAAAACCTGCTGATACTGTAGCTGGATCCATGTGTAAATCAACTAAAATACCTGCAACTTGAATTGGATGAATAATGTATGGTTCACCCGATTTTCTGTATTGTTCGCTATGCGCATCGCGTGCATATTCATAGGCACGTGCTACTAGCTCAATATCTTCATCCACTAAATATTGACTTGCTTTCTCGAGTACCTGTTCAGCTGTTAGTACCTGCTCATTTGCCATCGAATCACCTTTTATTGAAAATTGACTTTATCTTTATTAAATAGAATAAATTATATTCTATCATTATAACCCAATGATTGTGAATTGTGAAAAGGAAAAGATTTTACTGACATTTCACCATAATTTTTTGTTCAATTATACAAAAGTACCCGCTCCTCTCCAAGAGATTCACGGGTACTTCTTATCACCGTAGTTTTACCTATATAGCGATTAGTATTTTTCTAATACTAATACATCGTAACCATCTAACATTTTACGACCATCTAAGTAAGTAAGTTCTACTAAGAATGCAATTCCTGCTACAACTCCGCCTAGCTCTTCAACTAGCTTAATTGTCGCTTCGATTGTTCCACCTGTAGCTAATAGATCATCTGTAATTAATACGCGTTGGCCTGGCTTAATTGCATCTTTATGGATTGTTAAAACATCTTTACCATATTCTTTACCGTAGTCAACTGTAATTACTTCACGTGGTAATTTTCCTAATTTACGAACTGGCGCAAATCCTACTTCTAATGCGTAAGAAACTGGGCAACCAATAATAAAGCCACGAGCTTCTGGACCTACTACAAGGTCGATGTCTCTCTCTTTTGCATACTCAACGATCGCATCTGTTGCTGCTTTGTATGCTTTACCGTCGTTCATTAACGGTGTAATGTCTTTAAACACAATACCTTCTTTTGGATAGTCCGGTACAATTGCGATATGTTGCTTGAAATCCATATTTCTGAATCCTCCTCAGATCTAAAAGGTTTGTAAATACAAATCCTTTACCCTAACTGTTCTACTTCTTTATGATTACGAATCGTTTCAAACCATGTATATAGTTGCTGATATGTGCTATAAACCAATTCTTTTTCTAATTGTAAGTGGTTCATTTTCTCACGATATGTGTTCGATTCAATTAAATCACGCTTTTGTTTTTTGTCTGCCATAAAAATGACGCCATCTTTTATTGTAACAAATTCTAACTCAAAAAACACCTGTGTCATGAAATTTACTGTATCTTTTGACCAACCTTTATGTTGACATAGTTGTTCTCCATATTGTCTTAAAGAAAATGGTGATTTTTGGCTCAAGAATGAATAGTACCATTTAAAGTGATCCCTCGTTGGAACAGTGCTAAATAAATGATTATTCTCTTGATAAAATAGCGTATAGATTCGCGATGGGAACCCAACTTTAAATAGATCTCGTAATTCATCTGTTCCTTTTGGTAAATCAAGTAACACGATGTATTGCTCATCTAACTCGGTTACTTCTGATGCATGCATCATATGCTCTTTATAGTCTTCTAAAGAAAATTTATTCAATACCTCTTTAGAAAAATACAACATCGTGATTTTTTCTTTCGGAAGTTCTGCTAAATTTGCTTCTACGTTACGCATACTACGCCAATCAAATAATTGCCATGCCTCTACAGCAATATCTTGCACCATTAATTGCGGCTTCTTAAAATTATTCCATTCATTGATAGACGCTTCTCCTATTACAGATACTTTTGCAACTGGAGAAATTTCTTTCGCATACGCTCCAAATCCAAACCCGATTGTATCCAGTGTTGCCTGTCCATCACGAAGAGACATCTTTAAATGAGAACCATCTGATCCGATTGCACGAATACTTTCTAACTCCGCATCTTTCACTGCAATACGTGGCTTTGGATTTCCAACACCAAATGGCGCTAACTTTTGCATATCTTCAATTGCTGCAAGTGTTACGTCCTCCACTTTGCAAAAAGCATCGACAGCTGTAATTGGAATAAAATCTTCTTCCGTTAAAATTGTATCTGCCTGTTCATTTAAACGGCGGCGTAATTCATCTACATCATTCATATGTAGCGTCATTCCCGCTGCCATCGGATGTCCTCCGAAGTGTGGCAATAACTCTCTACAATCTGACAAGTTTGCAAACAAATCAAATCCTGCAATACTACGCGCTGAACCTTTTGCAGTTTCTTTTACAGGATCAATGCATAATACAATCGTTGGACGATAAAAACGTTCAACTAATTTAGAAGCGACAATTCCAATTACACCTGGATTCCATCCTTCTTTTGCAAGCACTAATACTTTATTGTCTTCAGGCGGGAAATTATTTTCCACCTCAGCGATAGCTTCTTCTGTAATTTGCTTTACAATATCTTTTCGCAGTTTGTTCAGTTCATCAATTTCTTCAGCCAGCTCTTTCGCTTCTTCCGGATCCTCTGATAATAAAAGATGTACAGCCGGCGTAGCATCTTCTAAACGTCCAACTGCATTAATACGAGGTGCGATTGAGAAGCCAATACTCTCTTCTGTAATTTCACTTTGCGAAACATTAGCTACTTTAAATAGCGCCTTTAGTCCAATATTTTTCGTCATGCGCATATGTTTTAAACCGCGCTTCACTAGCAATCTATTTTCACCGTGAAGTGATACTAAATCGGCTACTGTACCAATTACTGCAATTTCTAATAAATGTTCTGGTACACGGCCAAGTAGTGCATGCGCAACTTTAAACGCAACACCAACGCCCGCTAAATAGTGAAACGGATACACACCGCCATCTAATTTCGGATGAATAATCGCAAGTGCTTCTGGCAATTCTGGTGGCGGCTCATGGTGATCTGTAATAATAAGATCTATCCCAAGTTCCTTCGCTACTTTCGCTTCATGTACAGCTGCGATACCAGTATCAACAGTAATAATAAGTGAGAATCCCGCGCTATGCGCCCAACGGAATGCTTCTTCGTTTGGTCCATAACCTTCTGTAAAACGGTTTGGGATATAAAATTCTACGTCTGCACCTAATTCTTGTAAGGCAACATATAATACAGTCGTACTACTTACTCCGTCCGCATCGTAGTCACCAAATATTAATATTTGCTCTCCATTTTGAATCGCCTTATTTACACGTTCTACCGTTCTATCCATTCCTTCTAATAAAAATGGATCATGAAATTCTTGATTTTCTGTATTTAAAAAATCTAAAATCTTATCTTCTGTATCTAGTCCTCTACCGAGGAATAACGAAACGACAAGTGGTGATAATTGTAATTTACTTGCTAATTCACTCACTCGCTCGCCATTATATTCTTTTTCTTTCCAACGCGTCTTCGGTTGTAACACGAAATCACCCCTTAACCTGTTCATTATACAAGACAGATTAAGGGGTGACAATATAATGCAAACTACGATGCAATATCTATATACTAAAATGTTAATAATGTTTAATTTGGAGAATACGGATTTATATGTACAAACACATTTTGTACGTTATCTTGTTTCATAAGCGTTTCTTTCACATGCTTTCCAATGCGATGTCCTTCTTCTACAGTAATATATGGATCTACAGAAACTTTAATATCAACAATAACGTAATGACCATGTTCCCTTGCGTATAACGAGCCGATTTTTTTCACACCATCTATTTGAAGTACGGCTTCTCTAAGCGGAATAACATCTTCCTCATGAAGAACATGATCAAGCGTTGCATGAATCGCTTCTGCCCCAATACTCCATGCCATTTTTGCAACAAGAAGTGAAACAAATAATCCTGCAATTGGATCAGCATATACAAGCCAATCTAATCCGAACTTACCACCGATAATCGCTGCACAAATACCGATTAAGGCTGCAATTGAAGAAAATACATCTGAACGGTGCTCATATGCATTTGCAATAATTGCATCACTATTTACCCTTTTCCCTAATCGGAATTTATATTGAAACATCCCTTCTTTTACAACAATCGAAAGAACGACAGCAAAAATCGTAATCCCTTTCGGTGGTTCTAGTTCTTGCGAAAAAGCTTTTATAGACGAAATCGCTATCTCAATTCCCACAATAAATAATAATACTGCAACAATAATCGCTGAAATCGATTCCGCTTTACCATGACCATACGGATGATCTTCATCGGGCGGTTGCTTCGCCGCTCGCAATCCAAACAGTACAGCTAGCGAACCAATTACATCCGATGCAGAATGCACGGCATCCGCTAATAGCGCTTTACTGTTCCCAATATAACCAATTACCGCCTTTATAATCGCTAATATAATATTACCAACGATCCCGACAATAGCACCAAACTCGGCCTGTTTAAAACGTTCATCTTTTTCCATAATTAAAATCCCTTCTTTTCTTAACCTATCTTTTTATTGTAACAAAAACAGCGATAACATCACCACTTTCTTCCATTTTATCATTTCAAAGTTGCTATCTTATTGTATCCACAAACGAAAAAAGAGATGCCTCCTAAAGAGACATCATCTTTTTTATACTTGCGGTTCAGATTCTACTTTCTCAACCTTCTTCTTGTTTTTACCCTTTTTCAAACGACGGTTTTCAAGCATTAACCAAATTTGAGAGGCAACGAAAACAGAAGAATACGTACCTACAATTAATCCAACTAGTAACGCAAACGAGAAGTTACGTAGTGACTCACTACCGAAGATAAGTAACGCAATTACTGGGAATAACACTGTTAATACGGTGTTAATCGAACGACCAAGCGTTTGGCGAATACTTGCATTTACGATTTCTTCTAAGTCTTTTATATCACGAACTCGTTTTTTCTGTTTGTATAATTCACGGTTTCTATCAAACGTAACAATCGAGTCATTAATAGAATAACCGATGATTGTTAATACCGCAGCGATAAACGTTAAGTCTACCTCTAATTGTAAAATACTAAATATAACAATCATAACGAATGCATCATGTAGTAATGCAAGTACTGCAGATAATGCGTACGTAAATCGGAATCGAATACTTACGTATAAAATGATAACTGCAGAAGCAATTAATACTGCGATAAATGCATTTCGTGCAATTTCTTTACCGATTGTCGGTGAAACTGTACTTACATTTGGATCTGTACCATATTTATCGTGGAAGAATGTTTTTGTTTTCGCAATTTCATCTTTTGATAGAACACCTAATGTACGAACTGCGAATCCTTTATTGTCATCTCCAGTCGGTACAATATTTTCTTCTTTCACATCAATGTTCAATTCTTTAAAATCTTTATGAACGTCAGACACAGTAACTGATTGTTTTGATTGCAAGTCGATACGTGTACCACTCGCAAAGTCAATACCAAGATTCATTTTGAAAATTGGTAAAATAATTGCACCTGCAATTACAACTACAATCGAGAAGATAAGGAATTTATGACCGACATTTACAAAGTTAATACGATCAAATTTCGTTGGTGGATGTACTACACCTTTTGTTAACGGAATAATATCCTTTTGTTTCACACCAAAGTATCCTGGTTTTTTATCAAAGTAACGGCTCTTTACAAGTAAACTTAGTAAGAAACGAGTACCGAATACGTTCGTAATAAAACCAACTAAAATACTTACAATTAAACTTGTTGCGAATCCTTTTACAGAGCTATTACCGTAAACGAATAATACACCAGCTGCTGCAAGTGTTGTAATGTTCGCATCTAAAATTGTTGCTAATGAACGATGGTTACCAGCACGGAATGCTGACATCATTGACTTACCAATTTTCAGTTCTTCTTTTAGTCTCTCGTACGTAATAATATTCGCATCAACTGCGATACCTACCCCGAGCACTAACGCCGCAATACCTGGCAACGTCAGAACTGCATGCATCCAGTTAAAGACAAGTAATGTAACGAAAATGTATAAACCTAACATAATAACCGCTACAAGTCCTGGTAAACGGTAGAATACAAGCATAAATAAGAAAATAAGAGCGATACCAATCGCACTAGCGAAAATCGTTTGCTCTAACGCTTGTTGACCAAATTTCGCTCCAACAGATGTTGAATACATTTCTTTTAAATCAACCGGAAGTGCACCTGCGTTTAATAAAGATGAAAGTTGTTTTGCACTTTCAACTGTGAAGTTTCCACCTACGATAGATACTTCAGCTTGGTTAAATACTTGACTTACTGTTGCTGCTGATAAGAATTTCGGATTCGGTTTTGCAGATTCTGCTTTGTACGAATCTTTTCCTTCTTCAAAATCAAGCCAAATTACCATTAAATTCGTTGGTGGTGGCATTTTTGAAATTTTCTCAGTTACTTCACGGAATTTTTCAGCGCTTTTTAGTGTAAGACCTACACTCGCACGGCCTTGCTCATCAAATGTTTGCTTCGCTCCGCCACCTTTTAAATCCGTTCCATCCATAAGAAGGTTGTCATCTACATCACGGAATGTTAATTTCGCTTGTGTTGATAACATTTCACGTGCTTTTTGCTGATCTTGTACACCAGCAAGCTGTACACGAATTCGATCTTGCCCTTCGATTTGAATGTTCGGCTCACTTACACCGAGAACATTGACACGATTTTCAAGAGCACCTACTGTACTTACAAGTACATCTCGATCGATTTTATCACCTTTTTTGGCTGGTTTTACTTCATACAGAATTTCAAAACCACCGCGAAGGTCTAGTCCTAGACTAATTCCTTTTGCTATGTCTTTTCCTGCCGCACCAATTACTCCACCGATTAATAAAACGATGAGGAAAAAGGCGGCAATTCTCGTACCACGCTTTGCCATATGTACCCTCTTTCCGCTACTAACACTTCAAATAAATCTTTTACGATTCACTTTTACACGTGTGCATACGCCTAGTTAGTAGACTTCCTTTCTATAATTTTGCTAGTTCATCACCAGCTGTGTCGATAAGTTTTTCACATTACCTACACTTTCATTATTTATTTTCTCTCTTCACTACCCCCTTTATATATAATCTTAGACATAATTATTTCCTCATTATCAATACCTATCATTATACTGCAAAAGGAAGAACAAACCAATTGCAGTCGGTTATTTATTTTCATATTCATCAAATGACCAAAGCGGCGCTTGATATGCTTCAACAGTTAAATAAGTCATATATTCATTAGCACTTACTGTTAATACGTCATTAACTAATTCATACAATCTAACATCGCTGTCTATCTTCTTCCACTTTTTCACTTTAAGAAACTTCCAAATGTCATCATCTGTCACTCGGTCGTAACCGAACATTTGGAACTCTTCTACTTTACTTTCTAAAACGACTTGTAACTGTCCGCGGTACGATTCTACCAAAGCCTCTCTATCTAACATACATAACATCTCCTTCTTATTTCAGCACGAAAAGTCGCCTTTAATCCCGCTCTAATGGACAGCAATAACTACTTTCAAGAGCACTATCATACTTCACTCTCTCAAATGCTTGTCATTCTTGTCTCGTACGTGCATATAAATTATTGTAAATCATTCCACTGATTTTGAGAAGGTAGGAGAAGACCATGACGAGACAAAGCTTTTTAAAAGGCGCATTTATTTTAATGATCGCCGGCTTTATTACCAAAATTCTAGGATTTATTAATCGTATTGTAATGGCTCGTATTTTAGGAGAAGAAGGCGTTGGCCTTTATATGATGGCCGTCCCTACATTTATTCTAGCAATTACATTAACACAAATCGGTCTTCCTGTCGCAATCGCAAAATTTGTAGCAGAAGCGGAAGCTGTGAATGATAAACAAAAAGTAAAAAAAATATTAACCGTATCATTAGCTGTTACATCTGTTATTAGCATCATTTTAACAATTGGAATTATGCTCCTCACACCTATTTTAGCAAAAACATTATTAACTGATGAACGAACATATTATCCATTAATGGCTATTCTACCTGTCGTTCCTGTTATTGCTGTTTCTTCTGTTTTACGCGGTTATTTCCAAGGGAAACAAAATATGAAACCTAGCGCTTACGCCCAAGTTATTGAACAAATTGTCCGTATTACAATTATCGCTATATGTATTCAATTATTTTTACCTTACGGCGTAGAATATGCTGCAGCTGGCGCTATGTTATCAGCCGTTCTCGGTGAAGTAGCATCGTTATTATTTTTACTTACTTTATTCCAGCGCGAAAAACATTTATCTATACGCTCTGGATTTTTCACTACTGTAAAGGAGAGCAAAGGAACATTTTATTCTCTTATGGATATTGCACTTCCAACTACAGGAAGTCGTTTAATCGGTTCCGTTTCCTATTTTTTTGAACCTATCGTCGTTATGCAAAGCTTAGCGATTGCCGGCGTTGCTGCCTCCGTCGCAACCCAGCAATACGGTATATTAAACGGGTATGCATTCCCGCTCCTTTCACTGCCAGCCTTTATTACATACGCTCTCTCTACAGCACTCGTTCCATCTATTAGCGAGGCAATGGCAAAGAGGCAGCATAAATTAGTAGAACACCGTTTACAACAAGCTCTTCGGATCTCATTGATTACTGGTGGATGGTCAGTCGTTATATTATACGTATTTGCTTCTCCTGTTTTAACTCTTATGTATGGATCGGATAGTGCAACAGCATTCATCCAGCTTCTTGCACCTTGCTTTTTATTTCACTATTTTCAAAGTCCACTTACCTCTGTTTTACAAGCTTTAAACTTAGCACGTGCGGCCATGATGAATACATTTATTGGTGCAATCGTGAAATTAATCGTTATTTTTGTACTAGCTTCAAGGCCAGAGTTTCAAATGATGGGGGTTGCCCTTGCAATTGCAGCAAATATCGTAACAGTAACATTTCTTCATTACGCTACTGTTTTAAAGAAAATTACATTTACCATTTACGCAAAAGACTATATTTTTGGCGGACTTGCCATCGGTATCGCAGGCTCCTTCGGTTTTTATCTTCATAAGTATATAGTTTTCTCTCATTCACTTGGCGTACAAACATTATGGGAAATCACTTTAACAACACTCGTTTATATTGTGCTCCTCTTCATTTTCAAGCTCATTCGAAAAGAAGAGTTAAGTCGTCTCCCTATCATTCGAAAACTTTCATTTTTGAAGTAAATAGGCTTACTACGTCGTATAGTAAGCCTCTAGTTTTCTTTCAAATCAACAAAAAATTTTCCATTTTGAAAACTACAGTATAAAATTTGTGTTACATCGTTATAGCCTAAGTTTTTTAATTTTTCAACAAGCCACTCGTCTGTATGTTCAATCATTTTTAAATGATTCGATTGAATTTCTCCATCGATAATAAGGGGAAGCGTAAACTGCAATGCACCCTGCCCGCCTTTTTGTTTTTGAAAGACAGATAACTTCCCAGATGGTTCTAAAATAGCGTATTCTACATCCCTAATATCTCCGACTCCCTGCTCTCTTAATTGCATCATTAAATCATCTATATTATATCGCTGGTTTCTCATCTTTTTTTCATCAATTTTTCCAGCATTAATAATGATTGCTGGTTCTCCTTCTATTAAATGCCGAAATCGTTGAAACTTTAAAGAAATGACAGACAAAATGATCTGTATACACATAAGAAAGACCATCGGGACTAATTGATGCCAAAGTGATTTATCCGTATTTTCAATTGCGACTACAGCCATTTCACCAAGCATAATGAATACGACTAAATCTAATACACTTAATTCTCCTATCTCACGTTTACCCATAAGACGAAAGATAATTAAGATGATAATATACAACAGCATCGTCCGGCCAATGATTGATACCCATTCCATTTCTACATCTCCTTTTTACGTATAGACTCCCCTATAAAAAAGAAAATAGTCTAACTTAGGCAAAAGGAAAATATGCTTGTATTAAAAAGGGGGAATGTATAAATGGATGGAACGAAAAAATTATCAACTGCAATCGGCTTCGGTATCGTTATCCTATTAATTCTCGCAACAGTTACTAGCATGATTATGGCTCTTTTATTAAAATTTACAGATATGAATGAAGGAACATTAGCTGTTACTATTTTTATACTAGCACTTTTATCTATGCTTATATCCGGGTTTTCTGCCGGCAAAAAAGCACAAGGAAAAGGTTGGCTAGTAGGCTTCACAACAGGACTTACATTCACTATACTTGTTTTTCTAGTTAACTATTTAGGTTTCTCTCAAACTTTATCGAACTCACAGTTACTTTATCAATTAGCATTAATGGGCGCGAGTACACTTGGTGGCATTTTCGGTGTAAATATGTCCAAACAAAATAACTAAAAAAGGCCCTGCACATTTCATGCAGGGCCTTCCTCATTAGTTTTTCACAACTTCACGAATCGCATTACGATCGAAAGTTAAGTGTGAACCACCAGATTTAATAACGATTTTCGTCTCATCTACTGATTCGATTGTACCGTGTAAACCACCGATTGTTACGATAGCATCACCTTTTTTTAACTCACTTTGCATTTGAGCAACTGCTTTTTGACGTTTTTGTTGCGGGCGAATTAATAAGAAATAGAAAATCGCAAACATCGCAACGATCATAACGATATTCATCATACCTGGATTCATCTTTTATTCCTCCTTTTAAATTATGTATTAGAAGTTTTTAGCATTCGGTTTATTAAAGCCATACTGTTCAAAGAATTCTTCGCGGAAATCGCCAAGACGGTCTTCACGAATAGCTTGTCTCACCTGCTCCATTAAGTTTAACAGAAAATGAAGGTTGTGATAAGACGTTAAACGAATTCCGAACGTTTCATCACATTTCATTAAGTGACGAATGTACGCACGAGAATAATTTTTACATGTGTAGCAATCACAATTTGGATCAAGCGGACCGAAGTCTCTTGCGAATTTCGCATTTTTGACAACAAGGCGGCCTTCACTTGTCATACATGTACCATTTCGAGCGATACGAGTTGGCAGTACGCAGTCAAACATATCAATACCACGAATTGCACCATCGATTAATGAGTCCGGAGAACCTACTCCCATTAAGTAACGTGGCTTATTATCTGGAAGAAGTGGTGTTGTAAACTCAAGTACACGGTTCATAATATCTTTCGGCTCACCTACAGATAAACCACCTACCGCGTAACCAGGGAAGTCCATTGAAACAAGGTCTTTTGCACTTTGACGGCGAAGCTCTTCAAATTCTCCGCCCTGTACAATACCGAATAAACCTTGATCTTGTGGACGTTCATGCGCTTTTAAGCAACGCTCTGCCCAGCGACTTGTACGCTCTACAGACTTCTTCATATATTCAAAAGTAGCTGGGAATGGTGGACACTCATCAAATGCCATCATAATATCTGAACCTAATGCATTTTGAATTTCCATCGCTTTTTCTGGCGATAAGAATAATTTATCTCCATTTAAGTGGTTACGGAAGTGAACGCCTTCCTCTTCAATGCGACGGAAGTCACTTAAACTGAATACTTGGAAACCACCAGAGTCCGTTAAGATTGCACGATCCCAGTTCATAAATTTATGCAAACCGCCTGCTTCACGAATAATTTCGTGACCTGGACGTAGCCATAAATGATACGTATTACTTAAAATAATGCCAGAATCCATTGCTTTTAATTCTTCTGGTGACATTGTCTTAACTGTTGCAAGTGTACCAACTGGCATAAATGTTGGTGTATCAAATGAACCGTGCGGCGTATGTACACGTCCTAAACGAGCACCTGTTTGTTTACAAGTTTTAATAAATTCATAACGAATTGCTGTCATAATTTACTCCTTTTATTTGTTTCCCATTTTAGCGTGAGATGCAACGAACATTGCATCACCGAAGCTAAAGAAACGATATTTTTCTTTTACTGCTTCATTATAAGCATGAAGTACATTATCTCTGTTTGCAAATGCACTTACAAGCATAATTAATGTTGATTTCGGTAAATGGAAGTTTGTAATTAAACCATCAATTGCTTTAAATTCATAACCTGGGTACATAAAAATGTCTGTCCAGCCAGAAGCAGCACAAAGCTTGCCATTATGATCTGTCGCAATTGTTTCTAACGTACGAGTTGAAGTCGTACCTACCGTAATAATACGTCCACCATTCTCTTTTACACGGTTTAATAATGCCGCTGTCTCTTCAGACATATGGTAATATTCTGCGTGCATATGGTGTTCTTCAATTGTATCAGCAGAAACTGGTCTAAATGTTCCAAGCCCTACGTGAAGTGTAATAAATGCTAACTCAACGCCTTTTTGTTTTAACTTCTCCAGTAACTCTTCTGTAAAATGCAGTCCTGCAGTAGGCGCTGCTGCTGAACCGATTTCTTTCGCATATACTGTTTGATAGCGATCGCGATCTTCTAGCGTCTCTTTAATATATGGAGGAAGTGGCATTTCTCCAAGTTCATCTAAAATTTCATAGAAGATGCCGTCATATGAAAATTCAAGCTGACGTCCACCTTGATCTGCAGTTCCTGTGCAAGTTGCTTTTAATTTCCCTTCGCCAAAAGAGATAACAGTTCCTTCTTTTACACGTTTCGCTGGCTTAACAAGTGTCTCCCACTTATCGCCTTCTTCTTGTTTTAAAAGAAGTACTTCAATATGTGCGCCTGTATCTTCTTTCACACCGTGCAAACGAGCTGGCATTACTTTCGTTTCATTTAAAACTAAGCAATCCCCCTCATGTAAGTAAGAAAGAATGTCCGTAAAATGTTTATGCTCAATATCACCTGTTTCGCGGTCTAACACCATTAATCTTGATGTTTCACGCTCTTCTAATGGGACTTGTGCAATAAGTTCTTCTGGTAAATGAAAATCAAACAGATTAATATCCATAACTATATCCACCTATTTCTTATTTGAATCGATTTATTATATACATAATAAAAGATAATACAATACTTAACACAATACATGTAATGATAGGAAAATAAAAGGTAACGTTTCCTTTTTTCACAAAAATATCGCCTGGAAGCCTTCCAATGAACTTCCAAGCTAATCCAACAACGACAAGTAAGATACCTGCTGTAATAAGCAATTTCGGCATCTCCGTCATACTTTTGGCATCTCCATTCCAAAATGCTCATATGCAAGCGGCGTTACAATTCGGCCCCTTGGCGTTCGTTGTAAAAAGCCAATTTGTAATAAATACGGCTCATACACATCTTCAATCGTATGAGATTCTTCTCCAATCGTTGCCGAAACGGTTTCTAGTCCAACTGGGCCACCGCGGAATTTCTCAATAATACCAAGCAATAATTTATGATCAATATGATCTAGACCTAATTTATCTACTTGCAGCAATTCTAACGCCATTTGCGTAATTTCCATCGTAACTGTTCCGTTACCACGAACTTGTGCGAAATCTCGTACACGTCGTAATAAACGATTCGCAATACGAGGTGTGCCACGAGCACGTCTTGCAATTTCTAGTGCAGCTAACGAATCAATTTCAACTTCAAATACTTCTCCTGTACGTTCCACAATCGCAGAAAGCTGATCTACTGTGTAATACTCTAATCTTGAAAGTACACCGAAACGGTCACGTAATGGCGCTGATAATGCTCCCGCACGTGTCGTTGCTCCAACTAATGTAAATGGCGGTAAATCTAAACGTACAGATCGCGCTGACGGTCCTTTTCCAATGACAATATCAAGGCAAAAATCTTCCATCGCAGGATATAGTACTTCTTCAATTGATCTATGCAAACGATGAATTTCATCAATAAATAATACATCCCCTGGTTGAAGCGATGTTAATACAGCTGCTAAATCTCCTGGCCTTTCGATTGCTGGACCTGAAGTTGTTCTAACATTTACTCCCATTTCATTGGCAATAATATTCGCAAGCGTCGTTTTACCAAGTCCTGGTGGTCCATATAAAAGCACGTGATCTAACGTTTCTTCACGCATTTTCGCCGCTTCAATAAACACTTCTAAATTATGTTTCGCTTTATCTTGGCCAATATACTGACGGAGCGTCTGTGGCCGTAATGAATATTCTAAATCCGCATCTTCATATGCAGATTCCCCTGAAAGGAGACGTTCGTCCATTATACTCACCTCTTACCATTTAGTAAAAGACTAAGTGCCTTTTTAATATACTGATCCGTCGTTAATGATTCTTTTAATAACTCTGGTACAACGCGAGAAACTTCTCGTTCTGCGTATCCAAGTGCGCGCAGAGCTTCCAGCGCCTCATCAAGCTCAGCTGACGAACCTTTCTTCTCATCAAAACGTTCTTCGTCTGAGAATAAATCAACAAATGCATCTGGTACAACGTCTGCTAGTTTTCCTTTTAAATCTAAAATCATTTGGCGTGCTGTTTTCTTTCCGACGCCCGGGAACTTCACTAAAAACTTCTCATCTTCATGTTCAATCGCTTGAACGACCTGTCCTGTTTGACCAGAAGCTAAAATTGCAAGAGCACCTTTTGGTCCAATACCAGACACCCCTAACAACTTTGTAAATAATAAACGCTCTTCACGTGTTTTAAACCCGTAAAGTGCCATAATATCTTCTCTCACATAATGATATGTATAGACACGGATTTCTTGCTTACTTCTTTGAAATACATACGGATTCGGTGTGAAAATTTGATAACCAATTCCATTATGATCAATTACGACATATTCCGGTCCTACATACTCCACGTAACCTGTAACATATTCAAACAAAATACGATCTCTCCCTCTTAAATCATGTATTCCATTTTAACATATTTAATGATAGAAAAGCGAGACTACCCCAACAAATGTTCTCTATTTGAAACTTCTGTGATTTTCCATTGACAGAAAGGTTAAAGCACATTAATATACAGAAGTCGATAATGATTATCAATACTAATTAAAGGGGTTACATTAGGATGAAACGTAAGCTATTTATTTTATTTACTATTATGCTAGTTGTTCTTTCTATCGTTGGATGTTCTTCTCAAAAAGAAGAATCAAAAGCAAAAGAACAACCGAAAACAAAAGTTGTAAAACACGCTAAAGGGGAAGCTACAATTCCAGTAAATCCAAAGAGAATTGTTGACTTATCTGGATCAACAGAAGAATTATTACTTCTTGGACACAAACCTGTTGGTACAGCAAATACATATAAAGATAAAATCCAAAAGCATTTGACAGAAAAGCTAGATGGAGTAAAGGCAGTAGGTTGGTACTGGGCACCTAAAGTTGATTTAGAAGCTGTTACTGCTTTGAAACCAGACTTAATTATTTTGAACAATCGTCAATTAAAAATTTATGATCAACTAGAAAAGGTTGCACCGACAGTTGTTCTAGAAACAAACTTAGAAGACTGGCGCGGTAAGTTTAAAGAAGTAGGTAAACTATTTGACGAAGAGAAAAAAGCAGACAAATGGATTGCAGACTACAATAAAAAAGCCGACTCTTTATCTAAAAAGATTAAAGAGAAAACAAAAGATGACAGCTTTATGTTCGTCGCAGTTACACCACAAAACTTCCGTGTATACGGTAGCTTCGGGTACGGTGACATCATCTTTAACGACTTAAAACTTCCAGCAACAAAAGGTACAGATTTAAAACAAACGATGGCGCAAGTATCGCTAGAAGGTCTTGTTGCATTCCAACCTGACCAAATGTTTATTGTAAACTTTGGCGGCGAAGCTGATAAAGTTTACGAAGACTACAAAAACAGTGCCGTCTGGAAAGACAATAAAGCTGTGAAAAACAATCATGTATATGAAGCATCAAACGAAGTCTTCAATACGAAAGCTTTCAATCCAATCGGAAAAGATATGCTAATTGATGAAATCGCAAAAGAAATTTTAGCTAAGAATAAATAAGAAAAAAGCAGCTCACCATGAGCTGCTTTTTTTCTTATTTTGCACTGCGTATTGTTTCATTTTTTCAATCGTCTTCACAAAACCTTCTTTTGATTTAATGCGAATACCACGCTTCAATTTCGCACGCTCATAACTCTCCAACTTTTTCATATCAATTTGAAAGAAGGAATGAATCGCATTATCACTTTTCGGTACACCTTTGAAAATTTGTAATATCCCTTCCTCTGATACTCCAAAATAACCGCTAGTTTTTAATAACGGAGAAATATCATCAACTTTCTTTTGTAATACAATTTGCACATCATCACGATCAACGAGTTGCCATTCTTTATACTGCTGTAAAAATTTTTCTAAATCCGCCACTTTTTCTGTAAAGATTTCCTCACTTACTTCGCCATCAACATACATTCGCTCTAATAAAATTGTAACTTCCGGTTCTTTTTCTGTTACTTCTGGTACCGGGCCTTCCGCCTTCGCATTCGTTCCATAAACGAAACAAAACATCATAACGAAAGCTTGCATCGCAATCAGTATCCATTTCATTTCCGTTCACCTCTTTTAGGCAAGATCATACTTTCATTAGTAGTTTTTCCGGAAATGGGGGTTTTATCCCTAATTCATAGATTGCTCACATCAAGAATTATAGAGTTCAATTATTCCTATTTATATTCCGACTTTTATTCAAATAAAAAAGGGAAGATTGGATTCCTCCATTCTTCCCTTTACATTCATATAAAATGAAAGACGCCTGCAAAGCAGGCGTCTTGATGCGTTTACGGCGAGAGACCAGGCGACCACATTCGCGTGTTTAGCACTTAAGCATATCTCTCGTCTTACGTAAATTAGCTCATCGCTTTGCTAATATAACATTAATAAAGTATAAGTGCAACATGTTTATAAAAAATATTTTATTTCCTCTTTCATCCAAATGAATTATATGTAAATTATAAATTGATAATTGTAATATATATGTTACAATTAATATAAAAGCGAAATCATAATAAACAGGAGATGGATATTATGAAAAAAATTAAGGATGAACGTCTTATTCTGCAAACATTGAAAAATATACGTATTGTCTTTCTTTTTCAATACATTGGCGTAGTTGGAATTTTAGGCTATATTGGATTCACTGAAGGAATGGATCAAATTACGAAAACTCCATTGTGGCTATTATTTATGCTTACGAGTATTTTACTTGCTTATTTACAGTTAAGTGTTTCAATCGATGTAGAAGAAGGCGAAAAGGAAATAAAGTTAACTCCTTATTACAAACTTGTTTTACGCTCTCTTATTGTAGGAATCGTTATGGCTATTATTTATATCATTTTCAGTCCAGAAAGACCTCTATTGGAAGCTATTTTAACAGGTAATTATTCTCTTCATATGCTTTTTAGTTTCTTATTCCATTAGTTATTTTATTAAAAAGCATCGTTTACAAGACGACGATGAATAAAGAGGAAGGGCTCACCCTTCCTCTTTTGTTTTGTTATCGCACAGTACCAGTTAAACCGTAACGAATGTCTCGGAACATATTCACTATGTCACGATTAAAATCGTTTGTAACTGTACCGTTACGTAAGCGTGTACTCATTGCATCGACACGAGTAAACATGTCATTTCTTACAGAAACATATACATTTCTGTTTCCAACTTCATTTGCAACAGCTTGACGAATTTCGTTCGCCATTGCCGTTTCATTTGTCACTGTGTTACGTGGTTTTACCGCAATCGCTACATCATTTCCATATACAACTGTAGACACACGGTCTACGTTATTCATACGTTTCACACGATTTGTAATTTTTTCTGCAGTTTTACCATCATTGTTGATGTATGAATTGTTCATTGTAATATTACGTGTTGGATGCGGATTAGCAATTTGACCGTTATAATTTACATCACGGTAATAGTTATATCCTGTATCGTTACGACCATTTCTATATGTTACATAGTCTGTATAACGATCGTTACGCGTCACATTATCACGATACTGATGTGTATCATTATAAGATGTACGCTCGTAATTGTAGTTACGTCCATCCATTGCATTGTTTTTTGGTGTACCACATGCAGCTAATGCACTAGTAACTAACAAAGAAGCAGCAATCACTTTTACTTTCGTATTCAATACAAAAACCCCCTCTGTTAGAATGAGCTTCTCTTCTGAAAAGCTCCCTCTTATGATGAGTAACAGAGAAGGTTTTTACACTGTTAATATTTCACTGAGGATTTTCTAACATTTGGTGTAAATCTTCCGTTTCCAGAACGAATCTACACACAAAAAAAGGTGGGAATCATCCCACCTTTTTTAAACTTCTTCTTCATCCTCTTCTTCTGAAACTGGTTCCCCAAATACATTTGGCGGATCTGGTTGATAGTACATCGTTCCTGGCTGTGGTGCATATGCGGATTGGGTTGGTTGATAATATAAAGGATTCGCGTATTGTGGCCCTCCAGGTTGCGGACTATATAGCCTACTCTCTCCTCCGCATCCACAATCTTCCTCTCCTTGCACGAGCGGCGGCATATTATTATCTATCGGCATCATATTTGGATTTGGCATAGACGTATATTGCGGTCCAAACGGTGCTCCTTGCTGATATGGCATTTGATATGGATTTTGTTGTTGATAATACGGATTCGGTGGCATCATAGGCTGTTGATACGGCATTTGATATGGCATCATATTCGGCATTTGGTTATTATCCATAATCGGCATCATATTTGGCATTTGATTATTATCCATAATTGGCATCATGTTTGGTATTTGATTATTATCCATAATTGGCATGATGTTTGGTGGCTGATTATTATCCATGATTGGCATGATGTTTGGTGGCTGATTGTTATCCATGATCGGCATCATGTTTGGTGGCTGATTGTTATCCATGATCGGCATCATGTTTGGTGGTTGATTGTTATCCATGATCGGCATCATGTTTGGTGGTTGATTGTTATCCATGATCGGCATCATGTTTGGTGGTTGATTGTTATCCATAATCGGCATCATGTTTGGTGGTTGATTGTTATCCATAATCGGCATCATGTTTGGTGGTTGATTGTTATCCATAATCGGCATCATGTTTGGCACTTGAATATTTGGCGGTATTACTTGCGGAATCACTACATTTTCTTTCGATACATTTGGCGACACTATATTTCCTACATTTTCTTTCTTCACTTGCGGTGATACGATATTCCCTACATTTTCTTTCTTCACTTGCGGTGATACGATATTCCCTACATTTTCTTTCTTCACTTGCGGTGATACTATATTCCCTACATTTTCTTTCTTTACTTGCGGTGATACTATATTCCCTACATTTTCTTTCTTTACTTGCGGTGATACTATGTTTCCTACATTTTCTTTCTTCACTTGTGGTGATACGATATTCCCTACATTTTCTTTCTTTACTTGCGGTGATACTATATTATCTTTTTTCGTTTGCGGAGAAATTATGTTATTAGGTTTCATTTTAGTAATTTGAGGAGCAATTAATTCGCTTCCTTTTTTAATTACATCTGAAATTTTATATTCTTTTTTCGCTTTTATTGGTGGTTGCGGTGGCTGCGGTAACACATTTACCGAAAACTTCGTGTTTTCTTTCTCTGCTGGTTTTTGCTTTTCTATAACAGGTGGTTTTTGGATAACAGACGGTTTTTCAACTGGTTTTTCTATTTGAATTGGCTTTTCTTTTTGCACTTCTTTTTGTGGTTTTACCTGCACTTCTTTTTGCGGTTTCACCTGCATTTCCTTCTGCGGTTTTACCTGTACTTCTTTTTGCGGTTTCACCTGCATTTCCTTCTGCGGTTTTACCTGTACTTCTTTTTGTGGTTTCACTTGCATTTCCTTCTGTGGTTTTACTTGCACTTCTTTTTGTGTT